>DASUGC010000203.1:0-2396 GCA_036274235.1 Vicinamibacterales bacterium | reverse complement strand
GATTGCCGCGGGCGCCGCCATCGACGTTGACCGTAAAAGTCGCGCCTGCCATTCCGGGTCGATCTGCAGGCTACGCTTTGCCCGCCGTCGCGCTGGCGTCGGGCGCGGGCAACACGGCGTACAGGATGCGCTGGCAGCTCTCGCACTGGACGATCGAGTCATTGCGCCGCACCTGCTGCAGCACGTGGGGCCGCTGCCGCACGTGGCAGACGCTGCAGAGGTCGCCCTCCACGCGCGCCATCGCCACGCCCCGGCGGCCTTTCAAGAGCTGTTCGTAGAGGGCCAGCGCACGTGCATCGGCGCCGGCCGCCGCGCCGGCGCGTTCTTTCGCCAGCCGCGCCAACTCCGCCTCGAGCGTCTGGCGTTCGGCCGCCAGTGAGGCGAGTGCCGTCTTGCTCCTGGCCTCTTCTTCCTTGAACGCCGAATCCGACGCCTTCATCTCAGCCGCAAGGCCGTCGGCTTCGTCCATCAGGATGAGCAGGCGCTCTTCGATCGCGTCCTTTTCAGCCTTCGCCCCGGAGATCTCGTGCAGCAGCGCCGTGTACTCCTGGTTGGTTTTGACGGCCGCCTTGTGGTCGTCGAAACGCGCCAGCCGCGTATCGACGGCGGCGATCTCGCGTTCGAGCGCGCGACGTCCGTCGGCATTCTGCTGGATTCGTGCCTTGATGGCGTCCCCCGCAGCCTTCGACGCCGCCAGGTGGGACGCAATCGCCTGTTCGGCCGCGGGCAGCTCGGCAATCCGCTTCCGTGCCGCATCGGCGGCCGAATCGAGTGTCTGCAGGGCCGTCAGGGCCGTCAAAGCCGGTGACACAGAGGCTAATAATATCAATGTTCATCTGAGGGACTTCGTCCCTCAGACTCCCTGACTCGCTCCCTCAGATCAACGCGCCTCTTTCGAAAGCGCTCAGGCACATTGATCTTCGGTCGCGAGGCTCGCGAGCGGAATCGCTCGCGCCACTTTCGGGACTGGCGGAATCGGGCGCTGGCTCCGACAATTCCTTCGTGACTCGGATCACGCCATGGGTCATTTCCGTCGGCGCAGCCGCGCTGTTCCTGGGTGCAGGCGTCGGCGCCGTACCTGCGCGCCCGCAATCGGCGGATCGCCTGACCGACCCCCGCGAGGCCCTGTTGCGCCAGGTCGCCCAGGCCTGGTCGGGCACCCCCTACAAAAACCACGGGAAGACGTTCGACGGGATTGGCAATGCGGAATTCGTGCGCGAGGTGTACGCCGCGGCGTACGATGCGGACCTGCCCGCCGATTCGGGACGTTGGCAAACATTGGGCGTGGAAATTGACCGCAGGAAACTCGAACCAGGCGACGTGATTTTCTACGATGCGGATCCGTTGACGCACTTCAGGAAGGATCTGCATGCGGGCGTGTACATCGGTAACGGGCAATTCGTCGCGGCGGTGAAGGGTGAGGCCGTTGCCGTGCTGAAGCTCAGTGAGTCCCGATGGAAATCAGCGTATCAAACCGCGCGACGAATCGAGCCGGCGCCGGGGAATGCGTCAGCCGCGCGCTCGACGCCATCCAGCCCGGCCAATCGTGCCGTGAACGAAGACGCGAGTCCTGTTGCGGGCGCAATCGAGAGCCGGCTGCGCGACGTCGAAAGTGAGTGGCACGGCACGCCGTACCGGCTGGGCGGCACCAGTAGATCGGGCATCGATTGTTCGGCGTTCTCGCGCCTGCTCTACGCCGAGGTCTATCACATGGATCTTCCGCGCACCGTTGAAGATCAGGAAACCGTCGGCAAGTCCGTGTCCCGCAACCGCCTCCAGGCCGGTGATCTTGTCTTCTTCCGATCGCAGGCGATGGGCCCCCGTTCCAGCAGCCGCCATGTGGGCGTCTACCTCGGCCACAACGAGTTCGCGCAGGCATCAGGCAGTCGAGGCGTGACAATTTCGAAATTAGACGACCCGTACTGGAACGAACGATATAGAACCGCGCGGCGGGTGGCCCGGCCAGAATAGATCGTAATCAAGATTCTGCGTTTGATCGCCGCCAACGTTAACCTCGCGGTATAGAATGCGCCGCTTGAAGATCACTGCACTCGCCACGTCGGCCATCTCGATCATAGTCATTGCGGGCGGCACGACCGACATCGTCCACGCCCGGTCACCCGTGATCGGAGCGCTGACCGGGATCGATTCGGCCGGAATCGTGTCGGGATGGGCGCAGGATCCGGACGCGCCCTCATCGTCAATTGCCGTTCATTTTTATGTCGATGGGCCGGCAGGCGTCGGCACGTTCGTCGCGACGCAGGCCGCCAGTATTCCGCAAGGGGCACCGGTCGCGGGGCCGCACGGGTTTCGCTTCGCCATTCCGAGCCGTCTCCGCGACGGAGCCGCGCATTCACTGTACGTCTATGGGATCGACGCCCTGAACGGCGCAGACA
>DASUGC010000202.1:0-6101 GCA_036274235.1 Vicinamibacterales bacterium | reverse complement strand
TTTTTACGTAAAACGTAAAAAGCGACCCGGTCCCTTTTTGCTCAATGCACGTTCGGCGCGATCCCGCGGATCAACCGGACCTCGCGGGCGCGTGTCGTTCGCACGCCGTTGTCGAACTCGATGCACATGCCCGGCGCGGCGATCATCCGCTCGAACAGCGCGCTGCCGCCCCAGGTGCAGCCGCGAACGCGCACCGGGCGATCTTCGGCGTTCTCGGCCGCGAACCAGCCGCCAGACGCGGCAAAGGTGCCGTCGCCGAGGGACGACAGGGTATAAGTCGAGTTCTTCGTACGTACAACGATGCAATCGCCGCTGTGGATGTCGGAGAGCTTTACGCCGTCCTGCGTCTCCGCGGCTGTGGCAAGCAGGTCGAGAGTCCGGGCAGTGATGGCGGTGGCCGCCATCTTCGTATCCTAATGCGCGTTGGCCGTTTTCGCGCCCTATAATCCGATGCCCCTATGAGCCTCCCCTCAGGCACCCGCGTCGGTCCGTACCAGGTCGTCGGCAAGCTCGGTGAAGGCGGCATGGGGGAGGTCTACAAGGCGCGCGACTCGAAACTCGACCGTGACGTCGCGATCAAGGTCCTGCCGGAGTCGTTCGCGCTCGACGCGGATCGCGTCGCCAGGTTCACGCGCGAAGCCAAGACTCTGGCGTCGCTGAACCATCCGAACATCGCCGCGATCTACGGGCTCGAATCGCCGGGCTCCGGACACGGCACGGCGCTGGTGATGGAACTGGTCGCCGGCGACGATCTCTCGCTGCTGATCGCCCGCGGCGCGATGGCGCTCGGCGATGCGCTGCCGATTGCGAAGCAGATCGCCGACGCGCTGGAGGCCGCGCACGAGCAGGGGATCGTCCATCGCGATCTCAAGCCCGCCAACATCAAGGTGCGCGCCGATGGCGCGGTCAAAGTGCTCGACTTCGGTCTCGCGAAGGCATTCGATCCGTCGTCGACGTCTGGATCGGGGCTGATGAATTCGCCGACGCTGACCGCGCAGGCGACGCAGCTCGGCACGATCATGGGCACCGCCGCCTACATGAGCCCCGAGCAGGCCAAGGGCCGGACGGTGGACAAGCGCACCGACATCTGGGCGTTCGGCGTCGTGCTCTACGAAGTGCTCTCGGGCCATCGCGGCTACCAGGCCGAAGACGTCTCCGACACGCTCGCCGCCGTGCTGACGCGTGAAGTGGATTGGACGAAGTTGCCGGCGGCGACGCCGCCGCGGCTCGTCGCGCTGTTGCGCGATTGCCTGGTCCGCGATCCGAAGCAGCGCCTGCGCGACATGGGCGAAGCGCGCCGCATCATCGATCAACTGATCACCGGCAATTCCGGCAGCGCGCCCATCTCGACGCCGGCGTCGAGCGTCGCGCCGCCGGCGCCGGTTGCTGCGTGGCGGCGGGCGCTCCCGTGGGCCATCGCGGCACTGGCAACCGCAATTGCGGCGGGGGCCACGTGGCAATCGCCCACGTCGCCGCCGGCCTCGAATCTCGTGACCCGCGCCCGCGCGTCGTTCCGTGACTTCACCGGCCTGGTGGATTTGTCGCGCGATGGAACCAAAGTCGTCTACGTCGGCGCCCACCCGCCAAAGGGATTCCAACTCGAATTGCGCCAGATGGATCAGTTCGACGGAGCGCCGATCACAGGCGCCGATGCCGGCGTCCTGCCGGTGTTCTCACCGGCGGCTGACTGGATCGCCTTCTCGACGATCGACGGCAAGATTAAGAAGATCCAGTCCAGCGGTGGTCCGGCCATTACGCTCGCTGACGGCACCTTCCTGGACGGCGCCACGTGGGGCGATGACGACACGATCGTCTACAGCAGCCCGAAGGGCCTGATGCGCTTGTCCGCCTCCAGCGGCCCGCCGGCGCCGCTGACGACGGTGAACAAGGAGAAGGGCGAACTGCGCCATATCCGGCCCCAGTTTCTTCCCGGCCAGACGCGCCTGCTCTTCACGCTGATCTCCGCGACCGCCGATCCGCAATTCGCCGTGCTCGACTTGAAGACCGGCGACTACCACGCGGTGGCGCGCAGCGGCGACAACGGCCGCTACGCGCCGAGCGGCCATCTGCTCAGCGTGCGCGCCGGCACGTTGTTCGCCTTGCCGTTCGATCTGGGTCGCCTGACCGCCACCGGGCCGGAAGCGCCGGTGATCCAGGGCGTGTCTCCTGTGGGCCCGGCCGCGGGCACGGCGGACTACGCATTCTCGCAATCGGGACTGCTCGTCTATTTCGAGTCGATGGCGCAGAGTGGCACGACATTGACGTGGCGGGATCGCCGTGGGACGGAAACGCCGCTGGTCGGACAGATCCCACGCGCGTGGGGCACGGGCTCGCTGTCTCCCGACGGCCGGCACGTCGCCAATGCGATTCATGCTGAAAAGGACGCCGACATCTGGGTCGTCGAGTTGGCGCGCGGCACCCCGACACGCCTGACGTTCGGCGGCAACAATGACAATCCGATCTGGACGCGGGACGGCCGCACGATCGTCTACGGCGGCAATAAGGACGGCAAAGCCGGACTCTACAAGGTGCCGGCTGACGGCAGCGGGCAGCCAGAGCTGATCCTGGCCGCCGCTGACGCGGTGCCAACCTCGTTCGCGCCCGGTGACAAGACGTTGCTGTTCGTCCAGCCTGGTCCATCCGGGAGACAACAGATCATGGTGCTCCCGCTCGACGCCAAAGGCGGCACACTCTCAGCCCATCCGTTCCGCGAAACGTCCGCATCCGATCGGGAGGCGCAGGTCTCGCCCGACGGCAACTGGATGGCGTTCATTTCCACTGAGAGCGGCCGCGGCGAGGCGTACGTGGTGCCGTTTCCCGGACCGGGCGCCAAGAAACAGGTCTCATCCGCCGGCGCATCGCGCGTGCGCTGGGTTGGAGCCGGCCGCGAGTTGGTCTTCTGGGACGGCACCGGCAACGCGTTGCTCAGCTCCGCCATCCAGTTTTCGCCATTTGCCGCCGCGCCGCCTCAGGAACTGTTCAATGTGTTCGCGGGAACGACGTTTGGCGCCGCGCCGGACGGTCAACACTTCCTCGTGGAATCCGTTCAGTCCGGCGCCACGCTCGTGACCGTGACCAATTGGTTCGATGAACTCCGCCGGCGCGCGCCAACGAAGAAGTGATGAGAGCCGAGGCGAAGTAGCGCTAGACGCGCACCGCCACGTGCCCGACCTCGTTGATCCGGGTAGAGTGCCCGGCGGCCGTCAGCACCGCGACCGCTCGCGGCCCGAGTGCCGCGTCGAGCCGAGTGGAGAACTCGGACATGCGCAGCCATAGCTCGGCCGGCGGCAGTTCCAGCGAGACGTCGGCAAAGTAGCCGTCGGGCTGCCGCTCGCAGATGCCGTACTCGTGCCGCATCGCGTCGGCGCATTCGGTGTACTCACGAATGAATGCCGCATCGTCGCGCAGCACGCGGCTGAGCGAGGCCAGCCTGAGTGCTTCGGGCTCGTCGGGCTGCAGCGTGTACCACGGCACGATGCCGACCGGGGTGAGGTTGTCGAGGCTGAAGGCGAACTCGCCGGCTGCGAGCCGGCCGTCACGCTTACGCATCGTCACGTAGCGGCATTCGATCGAGTACGCCCAATCGACGCCGTACAAGAGCAGTCCACCATCCTGCAGCAGATCCGCGAACAGCGGCAGCGCGCGGGCGCGGAATCCGGCATCGAAGTACATCAGCATGTTGAAACAGCGGATGACGGTGGCCGGCGGAGTCGACAACGCGTCGAGGTCGGCGCGCACGAAGTGCAGGTTGTCGCGTTCGTACTGCGCAATCGGGTGCCGGACCAGCGAGGCGCCGGGGGGTGCGGTCCCGCCGCTGTGAAGATGCCGGAACAGCGCCTCGAGCCGGCGCTGGTTGCCGTCGTAATCACCCAGCAACGCTCCCCAGTTCTCCTTGGTGGGTGTCGTCGGCTGAAAGTACTGCACCTCTCCGTCGGCATTGAACGACGCATAGTTGTCCAGGCCGTCTTCGAGAAGGAACTCCGGCAGCGCGCGGTCCACGCCAAGGATGTCCCACCCGGGGAGGTCGTTCGCGCTGTCGACGGAGGTGAACGGCGGGAACCCGCAGGCGATGTCGAGCATGCGGCCGTGCTCGCCGCAAACGCGCGCGACCAGCATGTCGAACTTTCGGTGACGGCCGGCGACGGTAATTGGCGGAATGCGCCCGCCCCAGGTGCCTGGCAGCAGCCGGGCGATGAGCGACCCGAGCAGATCGCCCTGGAACGGCGACACGTCCGTCGCCGGCAGGCCGGCCTGATGCATCAGCCGGAAAGCGCGTTCGACGAAGCCGCGAGCGTCGGCGCGCTCCACTGGCAGCGCGCGCAGCCGCTCCAGCACCAGGGGCGCGAGGGCGCCGTTGAAGAATTCGGCGTTGAGCTGTTCGAGGAAATCTGTCGGCATGAGGGCGGGGAAGTATATGCTGCGCGGCTAGATGTCGCGCCCCCACGACACTCGATCAGTTCCCCTCCAGAATCCCGGCCGCCGAAAGTTGCTGCAAGCTGGCGCCGCCGGCGTCACGGCCGCGCTCGGCTCGCGCGGGACTTCGGTCGAGGCGCGTGCGCAACAGACGCCCGCGCCGCTGCCGCCGCTGGCGCCGGCGACGGCGCCGGCAGCCACAGGCGTGATCGATCCTGCCGCGCTTCCCGCCGAGACCTGGTGCGAAGCCTGGGTATGGCGGCCCGCGGACTGGCCCGGTCAGTCGCTCGAGCTCAACGTCGTCGAGCGTAACGAGCCGACCAGGGCGCCGTCGCCCGGCCAGATCTTTCCCGGCCAGTTCAGCTTTGGCGGCATCAGCCCGGCGCCGACGATTCGCGTCCGAAGCAGCGGACGCATCCGCATCCGCCTGCGCAATCTGCTTGGCCTCAACTACGGCAAGATGTGGGTCGGTCCCTGCCCTGATCCGCTGTCGGTCACGCCGGCGGTGGCGCTGCAGCTCCAGTCGCAAGTCGCGAAGGCCGCCGGCAAGCCAGTGCCCAAGGAACTCGATCCAGCCTTCAACCCGCTCGACTACCTCGACGAGCTGGGTCAGCTCATCGGTGTCCAGTTCATGGAAGGACACTGCATGCCTCACGTCTCCAACTCGGAGCACGGATCGCGGGTCACCAACATTCACACCCACGGGTTGCACGTCATCCCCGGCGTCAATCCCGGGCGCGGCACGGAGTCGGACAACGTCCAGGTGCGATTGTTGAGCAAGGACGACTGGGCGATGCGCAAGAAGATGGGCGGCGCGGCCTGCGGCATGCTGGCGCCGCACGAGCACGTCGGCCACGTCGACTACGAATTCGTCCTCGGCCGCGTCCAGCGGCTGGCGATGTTGCGCGCCGGCCGCCCGCCGCAGCCCGATCCTCCGGGCACGCACTGGTATCACCCGCACGCGCACGGCTCGACACACGATCAGGTCTCCGCCGGCATGGCGGGTTTTCTCATCGTCGAAGGCGATGTCGACGACGGGATCAATGCGGCGATGACGGGAGACGCGCATTCGGATCCGTCGGCGGCGACCGGCCGGTACGACTACCGTGAACGGCTGGTCTTCATCCAGCGCGTCGTTGTGCCATCGGTGGATTTCAACGCCCCGGGATCGCGACGCCAGCGCCAGAATCCCGCGCCGGTTCCGCCGGCCGGCATTCCCGATCCCACCGTGATGTTCATGCGGCCCGGCGCCGTCGAGCGTTGGCGCGTGCTCAATGCCAGCGTCGACGGACGTGGTTTCAAACGCTTCATGGTCCTGAACGGGCAGTTCACGTTCAAGGACAACGCGCTCTGGCGGGTCGACAAAGGCGACGGCGATCCGCCGTCGCGAAAGCTCGTGGCGGTGACGCGCGCTGAGATCGAAGCCGCCAAACTGCCGCTGCATCAGCTGGCGGTCGATGGGCTGACGCTGGTGACCGTCGAGCACGGCCAGGCGCGGCACACGATCAAGGATCTCTCCCAGCGCAATCCCGGCACCGTGAATCCGCTGACGCGACCGCCCGCGGCCGGAGAGAACGTCGAAGAAGCCACGCTCCGCAACGTGGAAGCGTGCTTCCGCGACGGCGAATCATTGCGCAACGCCTTCGTGCGGCCGAACGAAGTGTGGATGACGACGGCGAACCGCGCCG
>DASUGC010000201.1:0-9732 GCA_036274235.1 Vicinamibacterales bacterium | reverse complement strand
GGGGACGGGCCTGTTTTCCACAGGCCTGGGGAAAACAGGCCCGTCCCCCTATGTGCAAATCACGTGTTCTGCTGGAAGACGCGCATCGCGGTGGCCACCATGGACGCCGTGTCCGCGACGTTGGCGGGCAGAATCATCGCGTTGGTCTTCTTGGCCAGCTCACCGAACTGCGCCAGGTAGTTTTCGGCGACGCGCAGCTGTGTCGCTTCGGCGCCGCCGGGCTGGCGAATCGCATCGGCCACCTGTCGCAATCCCTCGGCCGTCGCCTTTGCCACGGCCAGAATCGCGGACGCCTCGCCTTCGGCTTCGTTCATCTGCTGCTGCCGCCGGCCTTCGGACGACTTGATCACCTGCTGCTTTTCACCCTCGGCCTTGTTGATGGCGGCGTCGCGCTCGCCCTCCGACGTGAGAATGACGGCGCGCTTCTCCCGTTCGGCGCGCATCTGCTTCTCCATCGCGGCCAGCACGTCGTGCGGCGGCGTGATGTTCTTGATCTCGTACCGCAGCACCTTGACCCCCCACGGCTCTGACGCCTTGTCGAGTTCCTGCACCACCTGCAGGTTGATGTTCGTGCGCTCCTCGAACGTCTTGTCCAGATCGATCTTGCCGATTTCGCTGCGGAGGTTCGTCTGCGCCAGCTGGGTGATCGCGAAGATGTAGTCCGCGATGCCGTACGACGCGCGCTCCGGGTTGAGCACCTTGAGGTACAGAATCCCGTCCACGCCCACCTGCACGTTGTCGCGCGTGATGCAGACCTGCGCGGGAATGTCTACCGCCGTTTCTTTCAGCGAATGGCGATACCGGATCGTGTCCATGAATGGCACAAGGAAATGGAGCCCGGCCTGTTTCACGTCGGCAAACCGGCCGAGGCGCTCGACCACATACGCGCTCTGCTGGGGCACGACGACGACGGTTCTGGCGACAGTGATGAGCGCGACAATCGCCAGGACGATGCCGACGATTGTCAGTGGTTCGATCTGCATTAGCGGGCCCCCTCCGGCACGATGAAGAGCGTCAGTCCCTCCACGCGCGTCACGACGCACCGTGATCCGCGCGCAATCGGCTGGCCGTTTGCGGCGCGCGCGGACCAGCCGGTCCCGCGCAACTCCACGCGCCCCACGCCGCCGGCTGGGACATCCTCGGCGGCGACCGCGATTTCACCCACAAGCGTGTCGATGCTCGGCGCCTGCGGCAGCGGCTGAACGGACCGCAACAGCCGCCTCCGGAACAGCGCCATCAGGACCAGAGAAATGGCGGTGAACTCCACGACCTGCATCCAGACCGGCCCCGACACGCCGGCCCAGGCCAGCAAGCCCACGACGATGGCGCCCAGTCCGAAGAAAATGACGTAAAACCCGCCGGCGCTTGCCAGCTCCGCCGCCGCCAGGATCAACCCCAGTACCAGCCAGTGCCACCACAGGATGTCCATGACAGGAGATGCTACAGCACAACCCAGCAGTCGTTACACGACGGCCAGCCCCGACAGGGCCAACAGACTGACGCTCAACTGATCGAAAGTCCCGCGAGGTGCGAGCGTCGCGAGCCTCGAGCGCGGCCGCGCGGCGAAGAGCCGCGCGGAGCGAGCGGGGGTGGGGCCCCGCGAGCAACTACTAAATTGATGACCGGAGCAGCTTTATCGTCGTCACCAGCTGACCCGCGTGTCTCGCTGTGTGATCCGCGCCGTGGACCAGCGCGCCCATGACGGTGGCGGGCAGCTCGGCACGGCCGACCTTGCGCGCGTCGAGCAGGGTGGCGGTGTCCGTCGCCCGCAATTGCGCCATGGCACGATCCACCGCGTCCCGCACCGCTTCGATCAGCGCCGCGGCATCCATTGCGGGATGGTCCTGCCCTTCCGCGCGCGCCGCGGCCTTCTGGGCGTCCGTCAGCGACTCGCCGCGGGCGTACGTGAACAGCCGATCGAGCGCGCCCGCCAGGTGCAACGCGTGAAACCCGGCGGATGCCGCGCCATGGCGCCGTTCCCACAGGATGTCCGCCGGCACACCTGCCAGCGCCTTCTCGACATCTTCCTGCGCCTGAATCAACGCGTAGGCGAGCGGATGGAGAATCGGCGGCATATTGGCGATGGGCCCACGCAGCCAGGCTTCGGATGGAATGCTCATCCGGCGAGTCTACTTCACGTGCAGCTAAAATAAGCGCGAGCCTGGGTGGCTCACACCGCCATGCGCACTCGTTCGATGCTGATCTTTGCGTTGCTCGGCTTGCTGATCGCGGCAGGCATCGGCTTGTTCATGCTGATGCGCCCGCTCGTCAACGCGCCGCCCGTCAAGCCAGTCGAGCCGGCCACCGTGCCGTCGCCGCCCGCATCGGCCACGCCGACGCCGTCAGCGACAACCTCACCGGCGCCGAGGACGCCGACGCCAAAGCCAACGACCGATCCGACGCCGACGCCTGAAGCGGCGCCGACGACCGCGACGCTGGTGTTCGAAAGTGACGTGCCCGACACGGGCGTTTTCATCGATCGCGTGTACATCGGCCAGGCGCCCGTCACCGCGAAAGACGTCAAGCCCGGCACGCACACGATCAATGTGTCGGCCACGGGCTACGACGGATTCGCGGAAACGCTCGATATCGCCCCCGGCACGCGGACGTTGTCGTACAGGTTCAAAGAAATCCGCCTGGACGCCTCGACCCCGGCCGTCCACAAGCACGCGATCGGATCCTGTTCAGGCACGCTCCGCGCGACGCCCAAAGGCCTGACGTACGACACGAAGGACGACAACGACCATTTCTCCGTCGCACTCACGGATCTCGAAACGTTCACCGTGGACTATCTGCAGAAGAACCTCCGCGTGAAGATCAAGGGCGGCAAGACGTACAACTTCGCGGATCCGGACGGCAACGCGGAGCGGCTGTTTGCGTTTCACTCGGCCGTCGAGAAGACGCGGCAGAGAATCATTTCCGGCAGATAGCGTTGACAAGCAAGGATGACAACTGACAACTGACAATTACGGCCGGGTCAGGGCCGGACTGCTGGTTTGAGTTGTGAGTTGTCACTCGTCAGTTGCGAGTTGTCAGTTGTCTGTTGCGACTTCGGGCGCGAGCTCTACCCCCCAAAGTAGCCCCGCCTCGCCGTGACCACCAGATCCGGGCGGCTGACAGTGACCGTGATCGTGTGGAATCCGGCCTTCTCGACCCCCGTCGGTGAATAGAACAACACATACGACGAGCGGAAGTCATCGAGGATCTTGCGGAACACTGAACCCAGATTCGTGGTCGCATCCGCCGGAACGACTTCTCCGCCGGTGTCGCGCGCCACGGTGGCGAGCAGGCTGGTCGGCGAGAGAATGAGCGGATTGGGGCGCGTGATGGTGGGCCGCACGATCGTGCTCGAGCCGATCACCCCTGTAGACAGGATCTGCGTCACCTGGCCCGTGGTGACGAACGTCACGGTCGCGCGCGCGCGAACGGCGATCGTCTGGATTACCTGCGGAGAGGTGAGGCTGCCGCTGTCGATTCCGTCGGTGAAAAACATGATGAGCTGCCGGCGCTCGGTATCGCGCGCGGCCACCAGCTCGGCGCCCAGCGTGTCGTAGAGCGCCGTCGCGCCGCCCGCGGGCACATCGCGCATCGCGCGGCTGACCGCCTGCGCGTCTGAGGAGAAGTCGATCGCGCGCCGCAGCTGCGTGTTGAACAGCACGAGCTTGACGCGATCGACGTCCCGGAGACCGCGCGCCAGCTCCGCCACGGCCTGGCGCAGGCGCTCGAGCACCAGCCCTGTCACGCTGCCGCTCACGTCCAGCCCGACGGTCACGTCGATCGGCCGCTTGGCATAGCTCAAGCTGTCGATCGTCTGGCGCACGTTGTTGTCTTCGATGACGAAGTCGCCGACGGCCAGATCGACGATGGGTTTGCGCGACTTGTCGCGAACGGCGACATCCACCGAGACGGCGCTGGCCTGCGCCCGGAACGTCGGCGGCCGCTGTGGATCCTGGCCCTGCGCCGCGCCGCCGCGACCGAGCACGCCGAGGGCCACACAGAAGACGCCGGCAAGCCTGATGCGACTCATTTCGCAATCCCTCGCAGGACCTCGCGCGCCGCGCCATACCAGCGGAAGTCGCCGAGCCAGTACGTCCACCAGGGATCGTCGGTGCGAGGTGCCGTCTCGATGTTCTCGGCGACGAGCTCGGCGCCGCCGGTATCGCCCTTGAGTGTCAGCGCGTTCATGAGTGCCACGCGGGCCGATTGCGCCTCAGGCACCACCACGTGCGCCGCGCGCGCCGCGGCCGCCGCCTCGTCGTACTTACCCTGCGACGTCAGCACGTGGCTCTTGAACAGATGCCGCAGGTATTCCATCGCGCGGTCCTGCGGCGGCGGCGACGCGCTGTCGAATGCCTTCAATGCGTCCTCGGGGCGACCGACGCGGTACAGGAACCAGCCGCCGCGGATGCGCGCTTCGGCGGCAAGTTCGGGCGACGCCGTCGCGACCGCCTCGTAGGCCTCGATCAGCGCGGTGCCCTGCTTGATCGGCATTTCGGTCGCCGTCATGCGGTCCGTGAACGTCATGGCCCCGAATCCGCGCCAGCGCTGATCCGTGACGATGGCCCTCGCCAGGAGAAAGCGCGGCTCGTTCGGAAATCGCAGGAGCGCCCGCTCCACGAATGGCTCGGCGAGCGTCGGCGAGATGCGGCCCTGCAGCAGCGCGAGCGTCGCCGTGAGCCACACATGCTCGTACTCGTCCGGCTCGAACGGCGGCCGAATCAACCGGCTGTATCGCTGCAGCAGACTGCGCCCGGCCTCCTGAGTCGCCGTCGGTCGCGAGAAGATGGCCGTCGCGGCCAGATCAAGCGCGAACGCCGCCTCACTACGGTAGGTACCCGGCCAGGGATTCATCCCCTCGGTGAAGTCGAACTCCTTGATCAACGACGCGGGATTTGCGATCTGGCTCAACGACATGTCCACCACGTCGTGCCGGCCCTCGTCGTACGCCGTCATGAGCGCGGACAACGTCAGCGGGAGGACGCCGGTCGCCGCAGCTTTCACCACCGCCGGTGCGGCCGGCGCGTCAATCAGATAACCGTTGCGCGATTTGATGGTGACGGACTTGTCACGCGGCACGGTCACGGTAATGTCATGCCAGCCCGGCCGCTTCACCCCTTTCGGCGAATAGCGCAGCACATAACTCTGGCGGAAATTGTCGAACGCCTTGGCGAACACGCTGAACAGCGTCGGCTCGGAAATCGCCTCATCCTGATACAGGCCGCCGCCGGTGGACACCGCGCCAGCTTGAAGACGAGTGCCGTCGAGCGTGAGTCGTTGATGACGATCGATGGGCTCAAACCGCGCGCGGTTCGTCGGAACTGGAGTGACCTCCGCGCCGGGGGGCGCCGCGGCACCAGCGGCGGCGCCGGTGGGCGGCCCCGCGGCGGTGGTGCCCGCAGGCGGCGGCGTCGGCGTCGCGCCCGTCGATTGCGTGGGCTGCGTCGCGCCGCTGATTCTCGATCCCGGGGCCGTCTCGGGCGGACCGTCCACTCTGTAGCTCAGCGGCCTCGGCGCGTCGAACGGCTGCGCGTTGAACAGCCTGACCGGTGCCGGCGTCCAGAATCGGTACGTCGGACGGCACAGGCTCATCATCACGCATGCCATCGGCCGTATCGACGCTTCCACATCGGCCTTCTTCTCCTGCATCACCAGATGCAGCTGCGCGTCGGCATGGTCGGCGATTCGCTGCACGTCCTGCGACGTGATCGCGCTGACGGTGTCGAGTCCTCTCGTCGCAAACACGATGACGTGCCGGCGTGTGGTTTCCGATGGCTGCAGCAGCAGCGTGGCCAGCGTGTCGTACATGGACGACTGGCCGTCGAAATCCACGCGCTCGATTCGCGGCGCCAATTCTGCCGGCTGCAACGGCCAAATCTGCTGGACGTAGGTGTCCTGCGCCAGGAGCCGCACGCGATCGCCCGGACGCAGCAGGGCGACGAGCTTGCGCGCCTCGGCATCCACCTCGGCCACCACCTGCGCCATGTCCAGTCGCTTGCGCTCAGGGCGATCCGGGTTGCCGGAGAGATCTACAACGATGGAGAGATCGATCGGGACGGCGGCCGCTTCGACGGTCTCGATGTCCTGTTTGACGCCGTTGTCGCGCAGCTCAAAATCCGCAGCCGTGAGCCCTGTGAGCTGCCGCCCGTCCTTCCGCACCGAGACATCGACGTAGACGATGTCGGTGTTGGCCGTGAATGTCGGCGGCCGCTGCTGGTTTGGCGGCGTCTGGGCCGCGGGCCAGGCGAAAAGGGACGTGACGATGACGACGGCGAGCCCGATGCGTCTCATTTGATTGGGCTCGGAGTCTTCTTGATTTCGGCGTGCAGCAGCCCGAGCCAGTACGGCCAGAAGCGATCATCGCCGTGCACGTACTCGATGTTGGGATCCGTGCTGGCGGCGTGCGGATCGAGCAGCGCCTTCATCACGGCCTGCGCCTCCGTATAGCGCTCGGCCTTGACGAGCAGCGCGGCCAGCGCCGATGACGCGGACTGAGAAGCCGGCCGGACGACGAGCGCACCGTAGAAGGCGGCGATCGCCTCGTCTTCCTTCTTCGCCTGCTGGAGCGCCTGGCCGCGGTAGAAGCGGGACAGATAGATCAAGTCCGCGTGGCGTGTGATGCGCTCGACACGGTCGAACTGCTGCATGGCCGCGGACATGTCGGGCCGGCGGCCGCGCGCGTACAAAGCGCCCAGGCGCACCGACGCCTCGGGCCCGACGTCCGGATCCTCCAGCAGCGTTTGATAGAGATTGATCGCGTCCCCCACGCTCACGCGTTCGCGCGTCAGCGCCTGACCGAGCACGAAACGCTTCTCCGCGGGAAAACGCTGCATGACATGGTTGAGGTGGCCGATCTGCTGATTGACGTTCGACACTTCATCGTCGAACGACGCGGGCGGCGAGGCCTGGGCTGCGCCTGTGGGCGGGCCCGCCGGGGGCGGACCTCCGGCGGGAGGCACCGCGCCGCCCATCGGAGGCAATCCCGCACCGGGCGCAAGCTCGGTGAATGCGATCAGGAACTGCGTATCTTCCGCACGCTGCGCGACACTCATGGCGGCGAGCTGCCACGTGCGTTCGATCGGCAGCGGATCCTCGTGCTTGCGCAGCAGCTCGCACGCCCACTCGATCAAGAGCGGCGGCGGCTTCCAGTACACGTTCGGCGGGCCGTACGGGTTGCTGACGATCAGCTTCCATTCGCTCCATTCGCGGCCGCGCGCCGCTTCGAGCGCGAATGTCGCCGCGGCCAGTTCCCGTCGATCGCGATCGTCCGGGCCACCGGCCTCCAGCCAGGTCTTCACTTCGTCTTTTTTCAGGTCCTTCAGGAGACCCGTAAGCTTCTCGAGTGCTTCGACTTTCGCCAGCACTTCGGCGAACTCGCCTTTGGCATAGCGATCGAGCAGTTCAACTGTCGTGGGGGCTTGCTGGGCGCTGGGCCGGACGGCGGCAAGACAGGCGATGCCCGCCAGCGCGACTGCAGCCAGGCAGGCAGATGATCTGCCGAGGGGCTTTCGGATCAGGCGAAGACGCTTGACCATCGGATGGCCTCAGCAGGCGCGGCGCTCGAAGAATACCAGACCCGGGTCTGCAGCGCCCATACAATGACCCCGATTGCCGTCATCCCCCGAGTGGAACGCCGCCGAGTATCATCGCGTCTCCGATCCTCAAGTCGCCTGGGGCCGCGCGGTGCTCGCTCGCCTGGAACTGCGCGGCGACGAGCGCGTAATCGATGCCGGGTGCGGGACCGGCCGCCTGACGAAGGACCTCGCCGCGCGCCTTCCCGGCGGCACCGTCGTCGGCCTGGACGCATCACGGCAGATGCTGGAACAAGCGCGCACCCATCTGGCGGATTCACAGACACCGGTCCAGCTTGTCGAAGTTCTCCTGCCGGCGATGCCCATCGTCAACTGGGCCGACGTCGTCTTCAGTACCGCCACTTTCCACTGGGTCCCGGATCATCCGTCGCTTTTCGCCAACATCTATCGGGCCCTGAAACCAGGCGGCCTGCTGCACGCGCAGTGCGGCGGCGCCGGCAATCTTGCCGAGGCGCGACGGCCGGCGGAAGAACTGATGGCACTTCCGCCGTTCGCGCCGTTCTTCAGGGACTGGCGATCCGTCTGGGAATTCGCGGACGACACTCAGACCGCTCATCGGCTGGCCGCAGCCGGATTCTCGGACGTCCAGACGAGCCTCGAACCGGCGCCCATCCGTTTCGCGGACGAACCTTCTTACCGCGCGTTCGTGGAAACCGTAGTCTACCGGGTCCATTTGTCCGCGCTCCCGGCGCACCTTCGGTCGTCATTTCTTGATGAGGTGGTCGGACGAGCCGTAAACGCGCCGAACGGCCCGACGCTGGACTACGTGCGCCTGAACCTCACAGGTCGCAAGCGCTGACCGGACCTGTGACCTGTGACCTGTTGCCTGTAATCTTTTGCTGATGTCCGCATTGGATCGTCTGAAGTCACTCCTGGGCGCCCGCGCCACTGATAACGCGACGGTCCGCGAGCATCACAGTCGCGGCGAGTCGTATCACCAACCGGCCGCGCCCGATCTTGTCTGTTTTCCCGCGACCACCGACGAAGTGTCCGCCATCGTCCGGATCGCCGCCGAATTCGATCTGGCCATCGTGCCGTTTGGCGCCGGCAGCTCGCTGGAAGGTCACGTGCACGCCGTGCGCGGCGGCATCAGCGTCGATCTTCGCCAGATGAATCGGGTCCTGCGTGTCAGTCAGGAGGATCTCGACGTCACGGTCGAGGCGGGCGTCACCCGGCTGCAACTGGCGAAGGCGCTCCAGAACACCGGGCTCATGTTTCCGATCGATCCCGGCGCGGACGCGACGATTGGCGGCATGACCGCGACGCGCGCCTCGGGGACGACCGCCGTGCGATACGGCACGATGCGCGAGAACGTGCTGGCCCTGACCGTCGTGCTCGCCGATGGCCGCGTGATTCGCACCGGCACGCGCGCCCGCAAATCAGCGTCCGGCTACGACCTGACGCGGATGTTCATCGGATCCGAAGGCACCCTCGGCATCATCACGGAAGTCACCCTGCGGCTGCACCCGCTGCCGGAGGCCGTGTCGGCGGCAGTCTGTTCCTTCGAGTCGCTGGAAGGCGCCGTGGAAACCGTCATCGCGACGATTCAGCTCGGCGTGCCGGTCGCGCGCATTGAACTGCTGGACGGGGCGCAGATCGACGCGATCAATCGATACTCCAGAACCACCTATCCGGTGGCGCCGACACTGTTCTTCGAGTTTCACGGCCAGGACGATCGGCACGTCGGCGAGCAGGCCGGCACCGTCTCGGCATTGGCGGCAGAGCGCGGCGGCCGCGGCTTCCAGTCGGCCACGCGACTGGAGGATCGCGAGCGGCTCTGGAAGGCCCGTCACGATGCCCTTTACGCCGCCCTGGCGCTTCGTCCCGGATCGCGCTGCTGGACGACCGACGTGTGCGTGCCGATCTCGCGGCTGACGGAGTGCGTGCTCGAGACGCAGCGCGACAATGCCGGTGCGTCGTTTCCCATCTGTCTCGTCGGGCACGCAGGCGATGGCAACTTCCATCTGCTGTACGTGCTCGACCCGAACCATGCCGGCGAGCTGGACGAGGCCGCCGCGCTGAACGACCGCCTGGTCGCGCGCGCGCTGGCGATGGGCGGCACCTGCACCGGCGAGCACGGCATTGGCATGGGCAAGATGAAGTTTCTGGAAGCTGAGCACGGCGAGGGGGTGGCCGTCATGCG
>DASUGC010000200.1:0-9973 GCA_036274235.1 Vicinamibacterales bacterium | reverse complement strand
CGGATCCGCCTTCCAGACGGTTCCGAGGCTGGGTGGATATTGGCGAAGGACCTTGACGAACTGGTCGCGGACCTGGACGGCCTTGTCCTCGTCTTCCTGCGCTCGCGAAACCGCAAGTGCCTGAGCTGACACCACTTGCGGCCTCAGCGTAGCGGCCGTGGCGGTGAGGAACAGCAGGACGAGGAACGCGCGGGATGCTTTCATGCCGGCTAGTTACGCGCTCCTCCGGCCGGGGTTAACGGTCCAGGAACGATCCCGGCATCGTTTTCACTTCCGCGGGGCGATGCGGGAGCCGTCTTTGAGAGTTTCGCCCGGGTAGGTCACGACCTTGTCGCCGGCGTTGAGGCCCCCGAGCACTTCCGACATTTGCTCGTTGCGCTCGCCGATCTTCACCAGGCGCTTGTGGACGAGGTCGCCCTCCGCGACAAACGCCGACCATTCGCCCTCCGTCCGGAACAGGCTGCTCGTCGGCACAAGCAGTACGTCCGGCTTCTCCCAGACCACAATCCGCACTTCGACGCGGAAGGCGTCGCCGAGCGAGAGCCGCCGCTCACGTGGATCGACGAAGTCGATGACAACGTTGACACGCTGCTCTTCGACGCCGAGCGCGGAAATCTTCATGAAGCCGCCAGGCTCCACGCGCTGCACGCGGCCGTTCAAGGTCCCCTCGCCTCCCCATCGTTCGATGAGGACGGGCGCGCCGGGTTTGACGCGGACTGCGTCGGTCGAGAGCAGGTCCGTCACGATCTCCAGATCATCCAGGTTGCCGATTTCGAGCAGCGGCGCGCCGACCGGAACGACGGCCTCGCTTTCCTGCATGCGGCGAAGAATCAGACCGCCAATGGGCGAGCGCACGGTCACCGCGCGCCCGCCGGCGGCTTCGGTGCCCGAGATCAACGCGGCCCTGGCTTCAGCCTGCTCGAACTCCGCGGCGCGGACCGCAGCCTGTGCGGACTTGATGGCCTCACGGGTCCCGCGGACGCGCGCATCGGCCTGCTCCACGGCTTCGCGCGTCCCGGATCCGGTTTCGAGCAGCGACCGCGCGCGGGCGGCATCGGACTCGGCCTGTGTCAGTTCCACCGTGATCCGCTGGACGTCGGCCTGGGCGCGCTCGGCCGCTGAAGCGGCGGCCTGCACCCGCGCCTCCGCGGCTGCGCGCGTGCGCACGTCGAGCGGGGCCGGCGCCGCCGGCTCGATGACCGCCAGGGCCTGTCCCGTGGTCACCGCGTCACCGGGACGGCTCTCAATGCGCAGCACGCGCCCCGATACCGGCGCCGACACGACGAAGCGCCGCTTCAGGCGTGTCTCGCCCTCGTCGTCCACCGTCACCCGCAAGGGACCGCGGACGACGGTACCGAGCTCGACTTCGACAATCGTCGGCTTCAACGCGGTCCACACAATCAGGCCGGCGAACACCACGACGACGATCCAGATCACATAACGACGCACAGACGCTCCTTGACAACCACCACGCCGGGCTGAAGCCCGACGGCTACTCGCGCACTTTCAGGACGGCAACCAGATCCAGGTGATCCACCCGCCGCCGAACGATCAAACCGGACACCACCGCCGCCAGCAGCACGACGACCACCGCGAACAATCGGGTGCGCGGCGTAATGATCAAAGGGAAGCGGTAGAGCTCGCTGCTCATCGCCCACGTCAGGAGCGCCGACAGACTCTGACCGATCAGAATGCCCACTGGCAAGGCGAGGACGACGATGACCGCCAGTTCACCGAGCAGGATGCCTGAGACTTCGCGTCGCGTGAAGCCGAGCACGCGCAGGCTGGCGAGGTCGCGGCCGCGCTCGGACAGGATGATTCGCGAGGCGTTGTACACCACGCCGTACGCGATCAGGCACGCAAACACGACGTTAATCACGATCATCGTCATCATGTTCTGCATGATGGTGTCCTTGAAGCTCTGCACCATGGCGCGTTTGAGGAGCACGCCCGCGACCATGGGGGTGGTCTTGAGATCGCGGTAGAGCGCGGTCTCGAGCGCGGGATCGATTCGGAGGTATGCGCCCGAGAGCGAACCGGCTTCGCGCATGAGCGCGTGGAGCGCCCCCAGAGTCATATAGGCATTGGCGCCCATGTAGTCGTCCACGAGGCGCTGAACCGTGACTGTCCTGATGGGCCGCGTGCCCTCGAGTACGCGCAGTTCCACGATGTCCCCGGCCCGAACACCGAGCACCTCCCCGAGCGTCTGCGACAGCACGACACCCTCGGGAGCCAGCGCCACGGGATCCAGTGAGGCGCCAACGACGCGATTCAGCGCGGGATCAGGCTCCAGGCCGGACACCGCGGCGCGGCGCGAAATGTAGCCGTGCCGGATTTCGACCGGCACGATCCGGGAGGCTTCGACCTGCGTCACACCGGGCAGTCGCTCCAATTCAAAGGCCGCATCCGCCGAGACCGGCTCGGTGAATGCGAGCGTCACGTCCTGGCGCTGCGTGACGTCGAACTGGATGTGCAGGAGGCCGTTGATCGCGTCAATGAAGAACAGGCCGATCACCAGAATGGCCACCGCCAGGCTGACACCGAGGATGGCCAGGGACGTGCGGATCGGCTGGCTGGCCGTGTTGCGCAGAATCATGCGGAGCGCCGGCGGCATATGTCGCTGCAACCCCATGCGTTCGATCAGCGTCTGCCGATGCCGTTCGGGCGCCGGCGGCCGCATGGCTTCAGCGGGCGCCAGATTCACCACGTGCCGAACGGCGGTCAACGCGCCGGCCAGTCCCGCCACCGCTCCGATGCCGATGGCCCGCACCACGAACACCGGGGAGACGTGGTGCACGAGCGTCGGAAAATTGAAGATGCGGTTGTACATCTCAATCATGCCGACGCCGAGCCACTTGCCGATGCCGACCGCCGCGAGCGCGCCGGCCAGGGAGATGACCAGGCTGAACCCCGCATAGTGCAGGCCCAGCTCGACATTGGTGTAGCCGACGGCCTTGAGCGCGGCGATCTGCTCGCGCTGGACCGCGATGATCCGGTTCAGCGAGACGTTCAACAGAAACGCCGCGACGAGCAGAAAGATGGACGGCACGTACACGCCGGCGGTCTGGAGGTTCCGCAATTCATTGTTCAGAAACCACGAGGACGTCTGAAGCCGCTGAGGGACGGTACCAAAGCTGCCGTAGGGCTCCAGCACGCGATCGAGCGCCGCGGCCACGTCCTGTTCCGAGGCCCCGGGCGCCAGACGGACGGCCACGTCGTTGAAGCCGCCCTCCATGTTGTAGGCGGCGCCCAGCGCGCGCTCTTCCATCCAGAACATCCCGACACGGGCCGGATCCGGCAGCAGGTCGCCCGATCGCAGCGCGTAGACGTACTCCGGGGACAGCGCAATCCCGACGATCTGCAGGTCCCGGTGATGCCCGTTGATGACCGCACCCACACGGTCGCCCAGATCCAGGTGCCGGCCCTTCGCAAAGCTCTCGCTGACGAGCACCTCGTCGGGCCGCGCGGGATCCGGCTCGCGCCCACGGCGCAGGAAGATGTCGTTCAGGACCGGCTCGCGAGGAAATGTCATCGAGATGAGCCGGGCCGTCATGGGCTCGGTGACGCCGGGCAGATCCGCGGTCACGTCAACGACCACGCGCACGTTGGCCTGCGCGACGCCGTCGATCGATCGAATGCGATCGAGCAGCGACCGCGGCGCGCGCTTGCAGCCGGCGAACAGATCGGCGAAGCGATTGTCCGCGTAGTAGTTCGCGACCGTCTGATGCAGCGAATCGAACGTACTGAAATACGCGACGTACATGGCCACGCCGCAGGCCAGCACCAGCGCGATCGCGATGGCCTGACTGCGCATGTGCCGGAGATCGCGAAGGAGCTTGCGGGTCAGGGCACGCATATCACCCTGCGAGCCTGTCCCGCCGGAGCCGCGAGCGCAGCGAGCGTTGGCGAAGGCGGATTACCACTGCAGCTCCGACGCCGCCATCCGGCGCGCGTTGCGCTTCTCCTGCACGATGTGACCGTCAGCCATCGAAAACACGCGATCGGCCATGTCCGCCACGGCCGAGTTGTGGGTGATCACGGCCGTGGTGGTCCTGAGCTCGCGATTCACGCGATCGATCGCATCGAGCACGACGACGCCGGTGGCGAGGTCCAGCGCGCCGGTTGGCTCGTCACAAAGCAGCACGTCAGGGCGCTTGGCGATGGCGCGCGCGATGGCCACGCGCTGCTGTTCGCCGCCCGACAGTTGCGACGGAAAGTGATCGAGCCGGGGCGTCAGCCCCACGAGATCGAGCGCGTCCTCGGGCCGCATCGGATTCCCGACAATGTCCGTGACCAGCGCGACGTTTTCCCGCGCGGTCAGGGACGGGA
Organism: Vicinamibacterales bacterium; assembly: GCA_036274235.1. Taxonomy (GTDB): domain Bacteria; phylum Acidobacteriota; class Vicinamibacteria; order Vicinamibacterales; family SCN-69-37; genus DASUGC01. The sequence continues at coordinate 5,644 of DASUGC010000200.1, read as the reverse complement.
TCAGATTGTAGAACTGGAAGACAAAGCCGACATGATGCCGGCGATAGTCCGTCAGCGCCGCTTCGCCGGCCTCGGTCAGGTCCTTGTCCTGGTACGTGACGTGGCCGCTGCTCGGCGTATCGAGCCCGCCGATGATGTTGAGCAGCGTGGACTTGCCGCTGCCTGACGGCCCGAGAAACACGAGAAACTCCCCCGGCGTCACCTCCAGCGAAATGCCGCGCAAGGCATGCACGTCCACCTCGCCCATGCGATAGACCTTGGTGACATCTTTGAGTGAGAAGACGGACGGGACGGGCACAAGAACATTATCTGCGGGGACAAACACGACGGGCCAGATGCGCTGTGGGGACAGGGCATCTGGCCCGCATCTGCCCGGCGGCAGTACGCCGATCGCTTCATTTCATCCGCTGGTAAATCTGTACCTGGCCTAGACCGGGCTCCAGCTCGCATGTGACGGCCCCAACGGTGACTGACATCAGATGGTACGTCGCATCGCCGACGTTAAGCCAAAACGGAACATACGAATCGGGTGTTCCGGTGGCATTGGTCATCAGGCGCCCTGGGTTGTTGTCCTCGGGATTCTCCTTGAACACGTCGAACCCGTCGGTTTTGATCGTTCCGTCACTCGCGGTGATCGAGTAGTTGATCCGCAGAGTCTTGACGTCGTAGTCAAATTCGGGGTTATTGCACTCCGTCCCGGGTTGTTCCTTCCCGTGAATGATGCTCACAATCAAGTGTTTGGCCTTGTCGTTCTTGTGATCGTGATACCAGTAACCGGATCCCACGTCCTGCTTCCATGCGCCCCGGGCGAAGTTGGTGCCGGCCCCCCGGTCCTTTGATACGACGCGAAGGTGCACGCTGCCGTCGCTGACGATGATCGGCGGCCGATCGTCATTGCCGCCCGGTCCCGGTCCCTGTCCGTTCGTACACATCGAAGCCGAGAGGGCGACGACCGCCGCACCCAGTCCTAACGTCCGCACTACCCTGCCCATGACGCCTCCTGTTTTTCCCACGCCCCAGCGCGTGACGCGGGTTACTGCGTGCTCTTCACCCAGACCGCGAGATCTGGCCTTGCCAAGTACGCGTCGGCAGCCCCGGCCCACGCCGTTTTGAGCGCGGTCACCGACGTCCGAGCCTGCGTCATGAACGAAGAAACTTCTGCCGGCGCCTGCGATGTCCTTGCGGCCTCGGCGGCCACGGCGGACAACCGCCAGCTCAACTCAGGATTGGCGAGGACGACCTTATCGGCCAGCGCCGCCGACGTGATTCGCCCCGCCAGCGCCTGCTCCCGCCGCGCCAATAGAATCTGCGCGACCCAGAAACTGAACTCGCGCCGATCGATCGGGCGCCTGGTCTCCGCCGGCCACTTCGCGAGCTCGGCGGGCGCCACACGGCTTCGCCCCAGTTGCGCGAGCGCGTGTTCGGCCAGGACGCGTCCAAACAGTTCGGTGTAGGTGGGCCGGGGCGTCGAACCCGGCGCCGGCCTCGGAAGCGCCGCGATCGCCGCCGCAACGGCGGGGCCGACGTCGGACCATCGGCGTTCGGTGGCCGCCAGGAGACCGCGATTCAGGGCCAGCGCCGCGCGCTTCAACAGGAATGGCTCTTCCGCCCTGGCGACATGATCCTCGATGTCGCGAAGCAGGCCGGCCGCGTCGGTGCGCCGGCCAAGCAGGATCAGCAACTCGGCGCGATTCAACAAGTCGTCGGGCAACGCTGACTGATCCTTCAGCTTCCGATGCAGTTCTTCGAGGCGTTCCCGCTGCGCCAGGGCCTCCGGCAGCCGGCCGAGCTGGATCAACTGGCCGGCAAGATTCTCGACGGCATTGGCCAGAAGCAGATCGTCCCTGGTCTCTGTCGCAATGGCGACGACGTCTTCGGTCGACGCCCGGGCTTCGTCAACGCGATCCAGATCTTCGTAGGCCCTGGCTTTGATGAGCTTGACATCGGCGAGATTCCGCTTCTCGCCGGACTTCGTAAAGTACTTTTCCGGCGCCTCGGCCAGCGCAATGGCCTGCTCGGGTTGATCGGTCCGCTGCCGAAGGTACGCCTGCTGCAGGCGGGCACGCATTTCAATGCGCGTGGCGCCATTGAGATTTGCCAGCTCGATGGCCCTGGTCAGGTACGTGTCGCACGCCGTGACGTCCTTCGTCAGGAGCGACACCGCCACACTGAAAAGACCCCGTGCCGCGACCGTCGGCAGGTCCGCGCGTTTGGCATCGTCAACAGCTTGCGTGGCGAGCGCCTCGGCGTTGGCCAAATGGCCCGCCACGTACTCGAGCAACGCCAGTTCGACTTGCGCCGACACGCGCTGGGACAACAGCCGCGGGTCGGTGGCCCGGCGGACGACCTCATCCAGAGCCGCCCGCGCGGCGTCGGATCGGCCGACGCCACGAAGCGCGCGTCCCTTGACGAGCAGTCCCTCCATCTCGCCTTCCGTGTTCGTGACCGCGTGGTACAGCCGCATCGCTTCATCGATGGATGCCAGCCCCTCGTCGGTCTGGCGCGCCTTCGTCTGCAGCACGCCAAGCCGCAGATGCGCCGCCGCTGATTGCGCGTCCAGCGACACCGCCCTCGCATAAGCGTCCCTGGCCTCCGGTACATGCGAGGCCGCTTCTTCGACCCGGCCGACGTCAAGCCATCGGCCCGCGTCCGCGGGCTTGAGATCCGCGAGTTTGCGATAGGCGGCAATCGCCAGCGGATACTGCCGCAATGCCGCGGCGCGAGCCGCCTCGAACCGGAGTTGATCGTCCGCGGACAGTCTCGATTGATCCGGAACCAACGCCGATACCTGCAACATCGCGCGCTCGGCGCCCCGTTCATCATCCAGGGCGATGTCGGCCTCCGCCAGCCGCGCGTAGGCCTGCGGATAGCTGGGGAAGAGGCGAATGGCTTCCTGGAATGCCGAACGCGCCGTCACGAATGTTCCCGCGCGGATTGCGTCCACACCAATGTCGTGGTATCGCGCCGCATCGGCGGGCGCAACAGGAAGAGCGGCGCCGCGCGGCCAGTATTTGTAGCCCGCCATCACGGCGATGAGCACGACGGCCGCCGTCACGACGCGGCGCCCCGCACGGGGCCTGGGTCGAACCACGATCGCCGCTGAGTTCGGCGCCGGCAGGCGGCTCGACGGCGTCAGGGCGCGGATCGCGCCGAGGACTTCCTCGGCCGACTGAAACCGTTCGTCAGGAATCTTGTGCAGCATCCGCGCGCACAGCCCGTCGTACGCGGGCCCGGCGTCGGGCGCCAGCGACGAAACCGGCGGCGGATCGATGTGGAGCACATTCCCCAGCGTCTCTGCGGTGGTGGCTCCCGAAAACGCGCGTCGGCCCGTCAGGCATTCGTAGAGCACCGCGCCCAGGGCGAAAATGTCCGACCTGAAATCGACCTGATCGTTCCGAACCTGTTCCGGCGCCATGTACGCCGGCGTGCCGACGACGGTGTGCGGGTCGGTGACTTGAGAGGTGGTGATGGCGTTTGCCGCGGCGGCCGTGTTGGGCGCCTGCGTCGCCAGGCCGAAGTCCAGCAATTTCGGGCCCGACGGCGACATGATGATGTTCTGTGGCTTCAGATCGCGGTGCACGATGCCGCCTTTGTGCGCGGTCATCAGCGCGTCGGCGATCTGACCGCAGACGACAAGCGCTTCGTCCGGACGCATGCGGCCCCGTTTCAGCCGCGCCGCCAGGGTCTCGCCTTCCAGGTATTGCATGGCGATGAAGTCCCCGGCGAGCGGATCGGCGCCGACTTCGTACACCGCGCAGATGCCGCGATGATCAAGAGCGGCGACGGCGCGCGCCTCGCGCAAGAGCCGCCGGCGGGCCTGGGTGTCAGACGGTGCGGTCAGGAACTTGATCGCGACGAGCCGATCGAGTTGCGTGTCGCGTCCAAGATAGACGTCACCCATGCCGCCGGATCCCAGAAGGCGTTCGAGGCGGTAGTGCGAGACCTCGGATCCAGGAGGCAGGCTCATCGCGCTACCGCACCACGAACGTCTGCCGGTAGTACTGACTCATACCGTGGTCGTGGATGTAGAGGTTGGTCTTGATGGCCTCGTCAATCGACGCCTGCTCGCTCTGGGAGGCGCTCCAACCGCCCTGACTGCCGCCGGGGCCGCCTCCCCGGCCGCCACCGGCCGGCGGAGGCAGCGCCTGCAGCGCGGCAAGTGCGCTCTTGTCACCGGACAACCCAAGCCCGGCGATCGCCCGCAACCGCAAGCGCGGCGCGGGATCGCGTTGGTTCGGCGGCATCGTCCATTTGACGAACGCCCAGTTCCCGACAACAAGGCCCTGTTTCAAATAATCCAGCGCCTCGATCTGCCAGGCGGCAGCCGGCGCCGGCTGTGGGACGTAGGCGCAATATCCCAGCGCGAACACCGCGTTCGTTCGGAGGCTCACTTCGTCATTCGGCAGTTCGGTGGTCCCATCGGCAATCAGCGCCTTGAGCCGCTTGACGGCGTCCGGCCCGCCGATCATGCCGAGTGTGGCGACGATGTTGCCGCGGTCGCCCTTCATCGCGGGGTCATCGAGCAGGTGCAGCAGTTCCGGAACGGCGGCCGGGCCCAACGCGATGGCCCCGTCATACGGCACGCCGTGCGGATAACCGGCCGTCACAAAATCGCGGACCGCGCTCTGTGAGGACGACTGCTGAGTCGCGGTGCTCTGCGACCCGCAGGCTGACGCCACCACGACCAGCATGGAGAGCACGACTGGCGCGCGAACCGATCTCAATCGACCTCCTACTGCCTGAACGATTGGCACTGGGGCTCCGTCAGTAATTTGTTGTCCGGCCGGATCCAGCCGTACATCACCTGAAGCAAATCGCCCAAATCCGGCAGTCCGTGGGTGTGACCGGCCTCGTGCGCCCACAGTACCGGTTCCTTGTCCGGATCGTATGGGCGTGCGACGGCGATCCGACGCCCGGAGATGTCGGCGCAGCCAAGCGCATTCGCGGTCTCCGGTCCGCACCAATTGACTTCCAACACCACGCGCACCTTGCGCGGATCCGCAATGGTCGGAGGCGGAACAGAGGTCGGCATCAGCCCGCCGGTCGGATTGGGCGCCGCACCAAACACCCAGCTGAAGTCGTAGGCGTTATCGATCCTGCCGTCAAAGCCGCCGAGTTCGAGTGGGGCCCAGTTGTCGATCGTCAAACCGGCCTCGCACGGGTAATCGGGAGGAGCTGAAGTATAGGTTTGCGTTGTCCGCAGCAATGTCGTCGCCTTGGCCGCGACCTCGTTGCCCTCGGTCTGGCTCATTGACACGCCTGAATACACGCGTACGTCCAGATGGGTGTACGCGATTGGGGTGACGAACCCGTGCAACACCGGGCAATTGGCGGTCGTGCAGCCGCCAACAAGGAATACCGTAGCCAGGCCTGCCAACAGGCGCCAGTGCCGGTTCATAGGGTGTGGGGACTCCGCCGCGCGGATTATGCCAGAACTGGACGTGAGGGACTGGAATATATCTTTCGGCGGTGCCCGGGCCACTTTGCTGACACAGACGGAGGCGGAACATGCGGCAGTACTTCGCTGCCGCCTGTCGTGGGGCTCGGACCGGACTCCAATCTGCAGATGGCCGCCCGGCTGCACAGCCTGGACATGGCGCTGAACAATTACTTCTCGCACACCAGCCTCGATGGCCGTACGTTC
>DASUGC010000199.1:0-7011 GCA_036274235.1 Vicinamibacterales bacterium | reverse complement strand
CCTGTGGAAAACAGGCCCGTCCCCCTATGTGGAAATCTTCACGGTCAGGCGAGCCTGTCCCAGCACGATCTCGTCGCCCGTCTGAAGCCCCAGGCCACGAGACCCGCGCGGAACGCCGATGCCCCGGCCGCCCCTGATGATGCTCGTTCCCTGTGCGCTGTTGTCATCCACCAGGCGCGGGCGACCGCTGTCCGCGTCGAGCTCGATGCGGGCGTGGCGGCGCGACACGGTGTGATTGACGATGGCCGCCTCGCCCTCCGCAGCTTCCGAGAACGCGACGTGATTGATGCGCACGAGCCGCTGCTGGCGATCGCGCACCTCCACGCCCCGGCCGATGGCAATCGGCAAGGCCGTGAATGAGTAGCTGTCGCTGCCGGCGGCGCCTGCCGTGACGAGGACATCGATCCGCAACGGCGGCGCCGGCTCGCGGCGCGGCGCGCGCGCGGCTGGGGGCACACGTGCCAGCGCCAGCGCGTACGGGCCGGCCCAGTCAGGGCCGGCCGTGTCAGCGAAATCGATCGACAGATCGAGATCGCCTTCGGCGATGTCGCAACCCGCCGCATGGAGTCGGTCGAGCAGCCGACGCTCGAGCGGTGGCTCACTCGCGCAGATCGCGTCGATCCGCGCGCGCGCTTCCGCCGTGGGCGCCAGAAACGTGACGCCGACACGGTTGAACGGAAACGTCCGGCGCCCGCGTCCCGCAGGCTGCACGTGGCCCGCAATGTCGGCCAGCGCACGCTCGATGACTTCGAGCGGCTGCGTCACGGGCGCGCCCGTGAATGTCTGGGCGCGTCCTTCGATCGAGCCGGCCAGCCGCGATTCCAGCGCGCGCGTACCGGAGAGCAGCCGCCTGATGGCTTGCTTCATTTGATCAATCCCAGCGACGCCGCTGCCGTCGCAATCTGTCCCGCGACGCTCGCCGCCGCCTGACCGCCGTAGCCCGCATGCTCGAGCACGACGGCGAACGCGATCTTGCGGGCGCCCTGTCTGTCCCGCGCGGGATCCACGGGCGCCGGGTCGAAGGGCGCAAACCCCACAAACCACGCGTGCGGCGCCGCGTCGTCGATCTCCGCCGTGCCCGTCTTGCCCGCGATGCGGGCGGGATGGTCTTTCAGCTGCCGCCCTGTACCCGTGGTCACCGCATCACGCAGGTCTCTGCCCAGGATCCGTGCCGCGCCCGGCGATACGAACGCGGTGTCGATCACGCCCGGCTTGTCAGCGGGGCCCATCACGATGGGCGATTCGCGAATCGTGCCGTCCGTTCCAATCGCGGCCGCGACGCGCGCCAGTCTGAGCGGCGTGGCGACCACTTCACCCTGGCCGTACCCCGCGTGGGGCAGATTCGCACGCACTCGCTCGGCCGATCGCGACGTATTGAGCGTGATCCCAGCCACCGCCGCCGTGCGCGCGAGCGGCTCAGACCCGAGCGCGACCGCGAGTTGCGCGAAGTACGCATTGCACGATTTCACGATCGCATCGTGCATCGCGATCCGCCCATGCTCATGCTCGTCATGCACGTCGTCAAGAATCGGCGGCCCGAAGCCCGGAATGCGGACGCCGATGCGACTGCCGGGAAACCGCGAGCAGACGAACTCGCGCTGCGACGCCTTCGGATCCTCGCGGAGCGCCGCGGCGGCCGTGATGATCTTGAAGGTTGAGCCTGGCGGATACAGTCCGTAGCGCGCGCGATCAAGTGAGGCGTCGATCATTGCTGAGGCCGCCGAACCTTCCGTGCCCGTCGTTCCCTTGGTTCCCGTCGTCCCGGTCGTTGCAGCCGGCCACGGATAACTCACGCTGGCCAGCACTTCTCCCGTCTCCGCATCGAGCACGACGGCCGCGCCCTTGCCCACACCGGGCGCCTTGGCGGCGCGCTCGAGAATGCCCGCGACCGCAAGTTGCAGGCGCGCGTCGATGGTCAGCTTCACATCGCGTGAGCGATCGCGGAATGCCTTGACGTCCGGGTTGTCGGGCTCCCAGCGATGTCGAACGAGCGCCACGACCGGCGCGAAGTCGCGCCGCATCGCCAGGAGCGCCTTGCCGTCGAGATCGCTCGATGACACCGCGGCCGCGCGGTCGTCAAAGCCGCGCAGTTGCACTTCGGCGTCGCGTTCGACGTACGACGCGTTCGGCGCGCTCCAGTTCAGGCGCGTCGTGGAATCGCCCAGAACGTGAAAGAACGGTGCCCCAGCGGGGTAGCAGCGCTGCCCCAATGGGGCACATTCGTCAGCGACCTTCCGCCCGATCTGCGCGTAGCGCTTCTCAGCCTTGTCGATGACGCCGGCATCGTTCGTGGCCAGCGGCAGGCCCGTGCGATCGTAAATCGTCCCGCGCGGCACCGATCGCAGCGCTTCGAGTACGCGCGGGTTGTACTGAAAACGCCGGCCGCCGTCGGCCTGCGGCCCCATCTGCGGCCGCACGAGATAGTCGTCGGCATGAACGATCTGCACATTGCCGGCCACCACCAGCAGCGCCGCGCCGGCCGCTCCCATCGCGCCGGCGATCCATCGCACCGGGGCCGCAAACGCCGCGAGGTCCACCGCATCATCGCGATCGTGGTCCCGCGCGCCGATCGCGATGAGCAGGCCCAGCGCCACGAAGTTCGCGGCCATCGCGGACCCGCCATAACTGAGGAAGGGAGTGACGACGCCCGTGAGAGGAAGCGCGCCGAGCATGCCGGCGGCCATCACGAGCACGGGAATGACAAGCGAGAGCGTCAGCGCAATCGCCAGGAAGAATCGATAGTCCGTCCTGGCCCGTCGCGCAATCGCGAAACCGCGCCAGACAAGGATTCCAAAGCCGAGCGCCACGACGACGAGGCCAACGAAGCCGAGTTCCTCGCCGACGGCCGCGAGGACCAGGTCCGTGTGCGCTTCGGGAATGAACCGCGCCTGACCTAACCCGACGCCGGTCCCCGCGATGGCGCCGGACGCCAGGCCCCACATCGCGTGCGCAACCTGGTCGCCGCCGCGGACCGCGTTGTCCCACGGTGACAGCCACATCTGCAATCGAGTCCCGAGCGTGCTCGATATGTGCAGCAGGTAGCCCGCGCCGAAGCCGGCAACCAGTCCGGCGAATCCCATGCCGGCGAGCCAGGCGCCGCCGCGCGCGATGGCGAACATCGCCAGAAAGAGGATCGCAATCAGCAGCGCCGGGCCGAGATCTTTCTGGAAGAAGAACAGCACGAGGGCCGCGCAGACGCCGACCGCCACCGGCAACACATGCGTCAGGCGCGGAAGGTTGATCCAGCGGGGCAGCGGCACGTTCCGCACCGATTCCGCGCGCACCTGTCGCAGCAGTTCCCAGCGCCTGGCGAAATAGCCCGCCAGGAACAGCGCAAGTAACAGTCGAATGGCCTCGATCGGCTGAATCGGGCCCAGATTGATTCGCGCCGAGCTGGCACCCGGGCCGCTGCCGAAGACCAGCAGCACCAGGGACAGCCCCAGCGCGCCAACCAGGGGGAGATACGTCAGCTCGCGCAGCGCCGGCCGATCGAAATCCAGCAACGACACGATGCCGAAGAGCGCGAGTCCAATCAGCACGCCCTCCGTGTACCGCGCGACCAGGAGCGTGTCACGGATGGGGTCCGGGCGGCTGAGCATGACGGCGAATCCAATCCCGACGAGCAGTTGCACGGCCGCGAGCAGGATGCGATCGCCTGCGACATGACGCCATCGCCAGAAGAGGGAGATCGCTTGAAACGCGAGCACGATCGCGAGCGCATCCCAGAGCACCGCGGATCGGTACTCGGACAATGTCCGGACCGATACCTGCCGTTTCAAGGCGGCCAGATCCGCCGGCTCGAACACGGGCATCGTCACCGGCGCATCGCGCTTCGCTTCAACCGCGGCGGTGCGTGCGGCATCGAGTCTGCCGCGCAGTTCAACGAGGTTCCTGTTCGCGTCGATGGCGGCGACGGGCACCTCGACATGCGACAGCGCACCAACGTTCGGCAGTTCACGGGGTGACGATCCGGCCGGCGGCCGCAGGTACGCGGCGACCGATTTTGCCGCGAACTGGCGATCGGCCGGATAGGCAAACGCGGCCGCGAGCGCCGCGTCGATCTGATCGGCGGTGGCGTGGGCGTTCAGATTCAGCGGCGGCAGCGTGCCTGCCGATCGCGCGGCTTCCGCCCGGACGCGGCCGGCATAGCCGGCGCCGATTAACACCAGGGCCGCGGCCGACGTGGCCACAAGCAGCAGTTCGCCAAGACTCAGCGCCGCCCGGCGGGCCCGCGCTCGAGCGAGATCGCGTCCTCGCGTATAGGTCAGGCCCATGGCCACCACCAGTGTTTCGACAACTCGGCAATCCGCTTTTCGATGAGATCCCGCTTGCGTTGCGTGTCGCGGATCGTGCCGGCGACATTGCTGAAGCTGCCGATCTCCTGATACCGCGTGAGCGCCTCCTGCAGCGCGTCGCTCGCGCGCCTCAGGTATTCGACTTCCTGTTCCAGGCCCCGCAGGGTCAGCGCGGTCCGCTCGAGCGTCTCGCCCTTGATCCGGTAGCCGTCAGCGAGCTGCATCTTTTCCCGCTCGCTCGCCGGATGCCCGTTCTTCTCGGCCTGCGCGAGCGCATCCGCGCCGCGGTCCACGTCGTCGAGGCCGTAGATGAATGTGCGCGCGAGGCCCAGGAATGGATCGGGCCATCCGGATCGGAGCGCGGCCGCTTCCCGGAAGGCGACGACCGCGTCCGCAAACTGCTGCTGCGCCTGGGCCAGATCCTTTCGGGCGCGATTCGCCTCGCCGTTGATCCGCAGCAACTGGCCTTCGCAGTACCGCAATGCCGCGCGCATGCTGTTGTCGTGCGGCGCCAGCTGCACGCCCCGCCTGAGCGCCTCGGCCGCCGCCTTCCACTGGCCCTCGCGAACGGTCGGCGTCGGTGTTCGGTAGTTCGCCATCACGCGCTCGGCCAGCACCATCGTCTGCGTGGCCATCGCCGATCTCAGTTGCGAGACGCCGGCGCCCCCGAGCGCGCTGCGGCCTTCGAGCGACTGGTACGTCGGCCACATATCCGCAAGCCCCTGAAAATCCTGGAGCGGCACCGTGCTGGCGAGGCGATTGGCTTTCGATGCCACGCAGCCTTCGTTCATCGCCAGCGAGAGTGCGATGAACACCAGCACGATCAGAAGCACGCGGCCGAAGCGCCTTCCGCGTGGTCGATCGGGCGTTCCGGAAGTGGGCGCAGCCTGCGCAGTGGCCGCGGCCGCGCCGGCGCCGGTCGGTCGCGTGGCCGGCCGGGGATCGATCACGATCGTGCGGCGCGTGGCGGGTTCGACGTCGGTGAAGGTGCCCGCCGGCGATTCAGCTCCGGTCCGCCTCGTGGCCGGCTCGTCCGGCCCCTGCGCGCCGGCCGACGAGCGCGGCCATCCCTCTCCCTGCGCGAATGAGTCCTCACCGGCCTGGACCCGCGCGAGGTCCGCGCGGATCGCCGCGGGGCTGTCGTAGCGATCCTCCGGATAGGGCGCGAGCATCTTGGCGATCACCGCCTCGAGCGCCGGCGGGACTTCGTCCCCAAGCGGCGCGGGCGGCCGCCGCGCGCGAATCACCTGTTCCAGTCGTCGCGTGTCGCCCGCCCGAAACGGCTGATGACCGCGCACCATCTCGTAGAGAAGGACGCCCAGCGCCCACGCGTCCGAATGCCGATCGCGGTCGCCGCTTTCCAGGCATTCCGGCGACAGATACGCCGTGCTGCCGAAATCGTTGCGGGTGACCTTGCGGCTGAGCGACAGCGCCTTGGCCGCGCCGAAGTCGAGCACCTTGATCGCTTCGTGCCCGTTCGCGGTCGTCTCACGCGTGAGGCGGATGTTGCGCGGCTTGAGATCGTTGTGGAGCAGCGTGCGATGAGACGAGTCGCCGGCTTCAAAGCGGTTGGCCTCTTCGAGGAACTCGCAGAGCTGGCTGGTGATCGCGACCGCGCGCTCCCACGCAAGCGGCCCGCGGTGAATCGCCTGCCACAAATCCTCGCCGCGGATGTACTCCATGGCGATGTAGAAGTAGTCGCTCGAAAAGCCCGAGTCGAAGACCGTGGGGACGTAGTCGCTGACGGCCGAGAACTGCCGCTGCAGCTCGGCGCCGCGCTGTTCGGATTCCAGGATGTCTCTGGCCTCTTCGTCTTCGCCCAGATGGACGACCTTCAAGGCGACGGCCGCGTTGTTCCGCGTGTCGCGGGCCAGAAAGACGGAGGCCATGCCGCCCTGGCCGATGGCGCGTTCGATCAGGTACGGGCCGATCTGCCGAAAAACCGTTTCGCTCACTGGCGGCCTCGGCCGGGCGTCGTCGCGTTCGCCGCCGGACCGCCCGCGCGGCCACGAGGCGTGGCGCGGTCCGCGGGCTTCGGCGCGTCCGGAAACAGGTTGGCGCTCGCCAGTTGCGCGCGAATGGCCGCGTCAATCGGGATCAGCGTCCGGGGATCCAGCTGGCGAAAGACATTTGCGGAGAAATCCGGCCTGGCGCCGGGCTCGATCACCAGAGCGCCCGCCGCTTGCGCGGACCCGGCATTGCCCGCAAACGTGTTGTGGGAAATCCGCGCCGATGCATCCGCGCGAACCGCCAGGCCCGCACCCGGATTGTCGTGGATATCGCTGGACGCAAGCATCAGGTTTCCGCCGGGACCCAGATCAATGGCCGCCCGCGCGGCGCCCGTGACCTCCAGATCGATTAGACGAACGTTCGGCGTCCGGGTGATCACGCCGGTCCCGAGCGGCGTCGCCGCGTCGCCGACGATGCGGAAGCCGGAGATTTCGACGCCCGTCGCGTTCGACACCGCGATCGCGGCGTCGTTGTCCGTCGCCGATCCCGGCAGCCGAAGCGTCGCGCCGCGCGGCGTGACGCTGATGAGCTGCACGCGGCCGGTGACCGCCAGGCGCTCGCGGTACTCACCGGGCTCGACGAGAATCGTGGCGCCCGGAGCGGCGTTCTCGAGCGCTTCAGCGATCGACTGACCAGGCGTGACGGTAACTACAGTTGCGCCCGGCGTGTCCGATCCCAGCGCGGCGCCGATGGCATAGCTCACGAC
>DASUGC010000198.1:0-10737 GCA_036274235.1 Vicinamibacterales bacterium | reverse complement strand
CCTGCATCAGCACGTTGGCGGCGATGGTAACGGGCCGGCCGGTTGCCGGGATGCCGAAGAAGGCGCCTGTGTGCGAGCCGCGCAGCACGAAGCGGATCGCGACGCGATTGTCGGTGGCGAAAATCTCTTCCAGCGTGTGGGGTCATGCCTGGAAAGGCGGCGTAGAACTGCCGGGCGAAGTCGTCATGCCCGGCGCGATCGACGGTTTCCTATTTTTTGTCAAGTAACTTTCGTATCATGGCCGTCATGGCCCCGCCCCGCGGCCTTGCCGCCATTCGCGCCTACCGTAATACGCGGCTGTACCGTCCGCTCGCGCGCGCGCTTCGCGTGTACCACCGCCGGCTGCTCGATGGCATCCGGAAACACGGTTTCGAGGATTTCTCCGACGCGTTCCCGCCGCTCCTGGCCAATCTCGACGTCCAGGGCACGCGCATCGGCGTGCTGGCCCAGCGCGCGGGCGTCACGCGACAGGCCGCGGGGCAACTGGTCCGCGAGATCGAGCGATGCGGCTATGTGGAGCGGAAGGCGTCGGCGACCGACGCGCGCGCCACGGTGGTGCGTTTTACTCCCAAGGGCCGGCGACTGCTCGCGACGATCTTCGATCTTGTCGAGGACATTGAAGCCGACTTCGCGCGGCATCTGGCGCCGGCGGAGTTCGAGCGCCTGCGCGCGTCCCTCTTGCGGCTGGCGAACGGCATCGATCCGATTGGCGCGTTCGGCGGCCCGGATGAGCCGGCCGAGCCCGTTCGCCGGGGCCGAGCCGCCAAATAGCCGTGTTCGAGGCTCTGCGATACCGGAACTTCCGGTTGCTCTGGATCGGCGTCGGGGTGTCGTTTGCCGGCTCGTTCATGCAGCAGGCGGCCCTGCTCTGGCACGTGTCCCTGCTGGTGCCCGATCACAAGGGGCTGGCCCTCGGACTGGTCGGTCTCGCCCGCGTCGTTCCCATCGTCGTGTTCTCTTTGCTGAGCGGCGCCGCCGCGGACGTGTTCGACCGGCGGAAGCTCATGTACGTCACCAACATCGGCGGGGCTGCGGTGGCCCTGACTCTGGCGGTCCTGGCGTTCAGCGGCCTGCGCGTGGCGTGGCCGATTTACCTGCTGGCGGCGGCCGGCGCGTCGGTGGGCGCATTCGATCCGCCGGCCCGGCACTCGCTCGTCCCGATGCTCGTGCCTCGAGAGCATTTGCCGAACGCCATCAGCCTGAACACCGTCATCGTCCAGGCCGCGTCCGTCACCGGTCCCGCGCTGGGCGGGGCCATCATCGCGATTGGCAACGTCGGCTGGGCGTATGCGATCGACGCCGCGTCATTTCTCTTCGTCGTGGGCTCGCTGGTCCTGATGCGTGATGTGCCTGCCACGGATCGGACGCACGCCTCGGCGCGCGACACGATTTCCCTGGCGGCGATCCGCGACGGCATTCATTTCGTGTTCTCGCGCCCGATCATTCGCTCGACGATGCTGCTGGACTTCTTTGCCACGTTCTTCTCGTCGGCGACGGCGCTGCTGCCGATTTTTGCGCAGGACGTCCTGCAGGTCGGGCCGAAAGGCTACGGCTGGCTGTACGCCGCGCCCGCGATCGGCGCCGTGCTGGCCAGCGCGCTCATGGTGCCCGTCAGCCATCGGCTCCATCGGCGCGGCCCCACGCTGATCTGGGCCGTGGCGATGTACGGCGTGGCCACGGCGGTGTTCGGGATCTCGCGATCGTTCTGGATCACCCTGGGCTGCCTGGCATTCGCCGGCGCCAGCGATGCGGTGAGCATGATCATCCGCAACCTGGTGCGCCAGCTCGAGACGCCCGACGCGATGCGCGGGCGGATGGTCGGCATCAACATGATCTTCTTCATGGGCGGCCCGCAACTGGGCGAACTGGAAGCGGGACTCGTGGCCAACTCGTTCGGCGCGCCGTGGTCGGTGGTGACCGGCGGACTCGGGTGTCTGATCGCGACGGGGATTATCGTGGCAATTACGCCTGAGCTGCGCGCGTACCGGAAATGATGTCTCCGTCGTTTCCGCCGTCGCTGGCCACTCGCGTCGCTCGCGCTGTTGGCGGACAGGCCCCTCAGTTCCCGTCGTTCCCGTCGTTCCCGTCGTTCCCGTCGTTTCTCCCCGGTCCCCACGTCCCCGAGTCATAGAACTGGAGCGGCAGGTCGGGACTGATTACGTCGTTGACGACGCGCCACTGTGCTTCCACGCCGGCTTCGCTGCCGAAGAGCGTGCGATCGCCGCGGAGCGCGTCGCCGAGCAGGCGTTCGTACGGCGGCATTTCGTCGGCGCGTACGCGGTGTTCGACCAGCGCGGCGTCTTCGCCGACCATGGCTTCGCCGGCCCGCTTGATTCGGGCGGTGAGTGAAATACACACCTCGGGACTCAGGCGGAACGTGACGGCGTTGGGATGGCCCTCGATCTCCGCGTCGAACAGCGTGGTGGGCGGAATCCTGAAGCGCACGCGGATTTCCATGAACGTGTCGGCCAGGTACTTCCCTGCGACGATACTGATGGGCACGTGCCGCCACCGGTCGTTGTCGATGGCGAGATTGGCGGCGACAAAGGTTTCGACGCGCGAATCCGGCGAGACACCGGGCTCGTGGCGGTATTCGCGCGACTGGCCGCGCACGACATCGTGGGGGCGAAGCGGGCGGATCGCGCGAAGCAGCGCAACCTTTGCGGCGTCAATCGCCTCACCGGTGTCTGACGCGGGCGGCTCCATGGCGACGAGGGCGAGCACCTGGAGCAGGTGATTCTGCACCACGTCGCGGATGGCGCCGACCTCCTCGTAAAACTTTCCACGGCCGCGCACGCCGAAGGCTTCCGCCATCGTGATGTTCACGTCCGAGACGTGCCGTGCGTTCCAGATCGGCTCCAGGAACACGTTCGCGAACCGGAAGTACAGCAGGTTCTGGACGGGCTCCTTGCCCAGAAAGTGATCGATGCGATAGACGGCCTCTTCCGGAAAGGACTGATGGATCACCCGGTTGAGCGCCTGGGCGGAGGCGAGGTCCCGGCCGAACGGTTTTTCCACCACGACCCGGCCGCCCTGCGCGCACCCCGACCTCGCGAGCCCGGACGCGACCTGACCGAAGAGGCTCGGCGGAATGGCCAGGTAGAAGACCGGCGATTTCGCGGCCCCGAGCGCCGCACGGAGTCGCGTAAACGTCGTCTCGTCCAGGTAATCGCCCGTGACGTACCGCAGAGACGCCGACAGCCGATCGAACGCGGCGGCATCGGGCTTGCCGTGTTCCGCGATGCTCTTGCGCGCGCGCTCCCGCAACTGATCGATCGTCCAGGCCGGGCGGGCGACGCAGATGACGGGCACGTCCAGACGGCCATGACGGGCCATGGAATGGAGCGCGGGGAAGATCTGCTGATACGCGAGGTCGCCCGTCGCGCCAAAGAGCACTAAGGCGTCACTGTTCGCCGCGCTCGACATGGCCGCCGAATTCATAGCGCATCGCCGAAAGGAGCCGGTTCGCGAGGTCATCTTCGCCGCGCGAGGCGAAGCGCTGGAAGAGCGCGGCTGTCAGTAGCGGCGCCGGCGCCGAGCTTTCGATCGCGGCCAGGGCCGTCCATCGGCCCTCACCGGAGTCCGAGACGCGTCCCTCGAACGGCCTCAGATCGGGATGCGCGGCGAATGCGCGCGCGGTGAGATCGAGCAGCCAGGATCCGATGACACTGCCGCGCCGCCACAGTTCCGCGATCTCCGGAATCGGCAGGTCGTACTGGTAGTGCGCGGGCTCCCGCAGCGGCGCCGTTTCGGCATCCGCGGATCGCTGCGCCGCCCCGGCGTTGGCGTGCGCGAGAATGTTGAACCCCTCGGCGTACGCGCCCATCAGCGCGTATTCGATGCCGTTGTGGATCATCTTCACGAAGTGGCCGGCGCCGGCGGGTCCGCAGTGCAGGTAGCCCTCGTCGGCCGTCGTCCGGTTGCGGCCTTCCGTGTCGGGCGCGGCCGCGCGCCCGGGCGAGAGCGCGGCGAAAATGGGCGCCAGGCGGCGCACGGGTTCAGGAGCGCCGCCGATCATCAGGCAATATCCGCGATCCAGTCCCCAGACACCGCCGCTCACGCCGACGTCGACGTAGTGCAGGCCTCGTTCGGTCAAGGCCGCCGCCCGGCGGATGTCGTCAACGTAGTGCGAGTTCCCGCCGTCAATCACCGCGTCGCCCGGCTGCAGGTGTGGTATCAGCGTGTCGATTGTCTGGTCCACCACGGCGGCCGGCACCATCAGCCAGATCGTGCGTGGGGCTTCGAGCGCGCCGATGAATGCGGGAAGCGAGTCCGTCCCCTGCGCGCCGTCGCCCTGGAGCCGGCGCACGTTCTCAGCCTGACGGTCGTACACCACGCAGGTATGACCGGCCCGGAGCAGGCGGCGCGTCATGTTGCCGCCCATTCGGCCGAGGCCGATCATTCCAATCTGCATGGCGTCAATCCGGCCGGGCCTTGTCAGCGCCGGCGCCCAAACAGGCGAAGCAGGCTGAGAAACAGGTTGATGAAATCGAGATACAACGTGAGCGCGCCGTAGATCGCTTCCTTGCGATCGGCGTCCGTGCCCTCGTTGCCCAGCACGTTCATCGCCTTGATCTTCTGCGTGTCGTATGCCGTCAGGCCGGCAAAGACGATGACGCCGATGATCGCGGTGATGAAGTTCGCCTGATCGCTCCACAGAGACGGAAAGATCCAGGCCAGCAGGCTGTAACCCACCAGGCCGAACAGGCCCATCGTGCAGAACGAGCCGATCGGTCCGAGATCGCGTTTCGTGACGGCGCCCACGGCGCTCAAGCCCGCGAAGCTGAATGCCGTCAGCGCGAACACCGACGCAATGCTCGACGCGGTGTAGACCAGAAAGATGACCGACAACGTCAGTCCCGTGAGCGCCGCATACCCGAAGTAGATGACGGCCGCGGTCGTCGAGTTGATCTTGTTGATCAAACCCGCCAGTGCAAACACCGCGCCGAGTTGCGCGATGACCAGGATCCAGAAAAACAGCCGGTTGGTGACGAGGCTGATCGCAAGCTGTTCGTTGGAGCCGATGTACCAGGCGACCAGGCCGGTCACGCAGATACCGGCTGTCATCCAGCCGTAGACGAACGTCATGAACCGCGCGTTCTCGGCGGCCGCCATTTCCGGCGTGTATGTGCTCGGCCTTGCAACCTGTGGCATGGGCATGGGGGCTCCTGTCGGACCTGGACATTATCCCATCCGCGCAACCCACCAGGTTAGGCGGCGGCCCGCCGTCCTGAGGGCCGCGGCGGGATGGCGATCCACCTCCGCGTCCGGGACCAGCACTCGCTCGAGCGCAGCCAGTTTCGCCGGGCCCGCCGCCATCACGAAGATGCGGCGCCCCGCCGTGAGAACTGGAAAGGTCAGCGTGAGCCGGACCGGTGGATCCGCGGTTGTCGCGACCGGCACCACGAGACGCGTCGATTCAAGGAGAGCCGGCGAGTGTGGAAAGAGCGACGCCGTGTGGCCGTCGGTTCCGAGCCCCAGCAGCATGAGATCGAATTCCGGCAGGCCAGCTCCGAAGAACTGGCGCAGCGTCTGTTCGTAGATCGTGGCCGCTTCGTCTGGGCTCGCGGCGTCCGTCGGCATCGGGTGAATCTGAGCCGGCGGGCACGGGACATGATCAAGCAACTTGTGACGCGCCATTCGAGCGTTGCTCCGGGCATCGTCGGCAGGCACGTATCGCTCGTCACTCCAGAAGACATGCACGCGCGTCCAGTCGATGCGGCCGGAGTGATCGCTGGCGAGCAGCTGGTACAAGTGTGTTGGCGTCTCGCCACCGGCCAGCGCGATCGCGCAACGTCCGTGCTTACTCACGGCGTCGCCCATGACTTCAGCGCACGCATGGGCCGCTTCGCGGCTCAGCTCATCGAGCCGCTCGAATCGCCGTACGTCCGGGCTCATTACGGGATCGTACCTTGTCGGCGCCGTGATCTAAGATGCGGCGGTGCTATCGGGGGCGTCGAGGCCCTTCTGGGCCCATCTGATCGCGATCGCGCTGTCTGTCGTCGCGATCGTGGCGATCTTGAATGCCGGCCACGGCGGCATGGGCGGTGCGCGCGCGGATCGGCCGGCGGTCGCGTCCGCTGAAAGGCCGCAGCCATGGGACGGGTGGCGGGATAACGCGGTCCAGCCGCTGGCCAGGCTCCTGCTGCAAATCGTGCTCGTGATTCTCGCCGCCCGGCTCTTCGGAGCGGCTGCGCGAAGAGTCCACCAGCCGTCCGTCATCGGCGAAATGGCCGCCGGAATTGCCCTGGGCCCGTCGCTGCTGGGCGCCGTGTCGCCGGGCGCGTATCAGGCGCTGTTTCCCGCGTCGTCGTTCGCGGTGCTGGGCCTGCTCAGCCAGATCGGCGTCATTCTCTTCATGTTCATCGTCGGGCTCGACTTCAACTGGGCCCACGTCCGGCATCGCGCCCGCTCCGCCGTGATTATCAGCAACATCAGCATCGTGCTGCCGTTCCTGCTTGGCGTCTGCTCGGCCCTCGCGCTCTACGCGGATCACGCGCCGGCCGGCATTTCGTTTCGCGCGTTCGGGCTGTTCATGGGCATCGCGATGAGCGTGACGGCGTTTCCGGTCCTGGCCCGGATTCTCGACGAAAAGCAGATGCTCACGACGCCGGTCGGCACGATGGCGCTCAGCTGCGCGGCGCTCAACGACGTCACCGCCTGGGTGCTGCTGGCGTTCGTCGTCGCGGTCGTGACGGCTGCCGGCTCGATCGGCAACGCGATCGTCACCATCGCCAGCACGGCACTGTTCGCGGGCGTGATGATCCTGATCGCGCGGCCACTCGTTCGCCGTGTTCTCGAGGCGCGCGCCGGGCAGGACACCTTCAGCAAGGAACGCATGGCGCTGGTGATCGGCATCGCCTTCGCGGCCGCGCTGGTCACCGAAATCATCGGCATTCACGCGCTGTTCGGGGCCTTCCTCGCGGGCGCGACGCTGCCGGCCGGCGATGACTTCCGCGAGGGCCTGCGCGATCGCCTGGAGAGTTTCAGCTCCGTGCTGCTGCTGCCGCTGTTCTTCGCCTTCACGGGTTTGCGGACGCAGGTTGGATTGGTGGACGACGCCTCGTCGTGGCTGATGCTGGCCGGCATCATCGTCGTCGCGACGGCCGGCAAGCTCGGCGGCAGCGCATTGGCGGCGCGATCGACGGGGATGGATGGGAAGAATGCGTTCGTGCTCGGTGCCCTGATGAACACGCGCGGCCTGATGGAGCTGATCGCGCTGAACGTCGGCTACGACCTGGGCGTGATTTCGCAGGAAATCTTTACCGTGCTGGTGCTGATGGCGATCGTCACCACGGCCATGACAAGCCCATTGGTGTCGCTGGCCGGGATCACGCCTCCTTTGAAGCGCCCCTTGTCCGGCTCGCGCTGAAGAACAGCGTACCCGCCAGGCCGATGCCGCCACCAATAAGAAACGTGCGGTCCGGTCCAATCCAGGACCACAACAGCGCGGCCACGATCGGCGCCGGAAAGAACGCGAAGGAGCGCATGCCCCAGTACACGCCCACCGCCCGGGCCCGCACGTGGGGCTCGAATCCCGTGGTGATCAAGGCTTTACGGGCAGGCTCGCCGAGCTCGCGCAGTCCGTTCAGCACGTAAGTGACGACCAGGCCGGTCATGACCGGCAGTCCGGCGGCAGCGGCGGCTTTAGGCAGCAGCACCAGCGAGATCGGAAACAGCGAGAACAGCAGGAAGGTGAGCCCGATGAACGGTTTGGGTGAGGCGGATCGATCCACCCACTTGGCGACGGGCACGTACGTCGCCAGCGCCGTCAGGGCCATGATCGCCATGAGGGTGCCGCCCGCTTCCGCCGCGTTGTCGTCGTTCCAGCCGTATCGCCTCGTCAGGATGAAGACGACGTACAACAGCGCGAAGTCGCGCGCGAACCAGTCGCCCCACCGGATGAAGATTTCCGCGCGCAGCAGCCGCTTGAGGTCGGCCGGCATGGACCGCATGATTTCGCGGATCGGCACCTTCGGCGGATCGGGCTTGGGCCGCATCCGGCGGGTCAGCGTGAGCTGGACGATGACGGCGAGCGCCACGAAGGAAAACGCCGCGACGAGGTTCGACCAGTAACCCAGAGTCACGAGCAGATAGGCGCCGAGTGCGGGCCCAATCGCTTTGGGGAGGCGCTTTTGAATCGACTGCACGGCGAAGGCAATCGTGCGGCGATTCTTCGGCACCTCGCTGCCGACGACGTCGAACGTGGCCGGGACGGACAACGGCTCCCAGTTCGTCATCATCATGGCGCCGATGACGATGATGCGCGGATCGCTCGTGGACAGCATGATGACGAAGCCAATCGTCATCGGGATCGCGGACACGGCGAGCGCGACCCGCGGGCCCATCTTGTGGGCGACCGTGCCGCCGATGATGTAGCCGAATCCTTCGAGCAGGTTCTTGAGCGACGAGATCACGCCCATGTAGAGGACCGCGGCAACGAATGCCGAGTCCGGATCCGAGCCGGCGACTTCCTTCTTCAAATGCAGCGGAAGGAAGTTGCTCCAGATTTCTTCGCTGAGGCCCAGGAAGCCGATGACGGCCAGGACGGCGAGCGTCGCGCGATTGAGCCCCAACCAGTCGGCGATGCGGGAGCGCGTGGACGGTTCGATGGACAGAAAGTATAGTCGTTCACATGCCCGTTCGTCTTCGATTCGCGCCGTCGCCAACCGGATACCTGCACGTCGGCGGCGCGCGCACGGCGCTGTTCAACTGGCTGTACGTGCGCCGCATGGGCGGCACATTCATCCTGCGCATCGAAGACACCGACGTCGAGCGTTCGTCCGCGGACATGGTCACGGGCATCCTCGAGAGCATGCGGTGGCTCGGTCTCACGTGGGACGAGGGGCCGGGCGTGGGTGGTCCGCACGCGCCGTACTTTCAAGCCGAACGACTCGATCTGTACCGGCGGGCGGCCGCCAACCTCATGGCCACCTCGCATGCGTACCGCTGCTATTGCACGCCCGAAGAGTTGAAGGCGCGCCGCGATGCCGCGCAGGCCGCCGGCCTGTCGTGGAGCTACGACCGCGCGTGCCGCGGCCTGTCCGCCGACGACTGGGCCGAGCGGGATCGGGCCGGCCGCGCCTACGCCGTCCGGTTCGCGGTGCCGGATGGCCACACGGCCTTCAGCGATCTCGTGCACGGCCTGATCAGTTTCGAACACGAGCACATCGAGGATTTCGTGATTCTCCGATCCGACGGCTTCCCGACGTATCACCTGTCGGTGGTGGTCGATGACGTCGCGATGCAGATCACGCATGTGGTCCGTGGCGACGATCACATCTCGAACACGCCCAAACAGATTCTGCTGTACCGCGCCATGAACGCCGGCGTCCCGGTCTTTGCGCATGTGCCGCTGATCCTCGGGCCCGACAAGAAGCGCCTCAGCAAGCGGCATGGCGCGACGTCGGTTGGCGAGTACGAGAAGCAGGGCTATCTGCCGGAGGCCATGATCAATTTCCTGGCCCTGCTCGGCTGGTCGCCGGGCGACGACCAGGAGCTGTTCACGCGACACGAGCTCGTCGCGCGGTTTTCGCTGGAGGGCATCAGCGGAGGCAACGCCGTGTTCAATCCGGAGAAGCTCGACTGGTTCAATCAGCAGCACATCGCCCGCTTGTCGTCGGCCGCGATCCTGTCCAGGATTGGTCCGGAGCTGGACGCCGCGGGCCTGAGCGCGGCGGTCGCGGCCGACCGCGAGCGGGCGGAACGGGCGATCGATCTGCTGAAGCCGCGCGCGCGCAAGCTCGCGGACTTCGTGCCGGCGCTCCGGACCTTCCTCAGCGACATCATCCAGCGTGATCCGGCCGCCGTCGCGAAGCATCTGTCCGCGCCCGATTTGGCGCCGCATCTGGATGCCTGGCGCGATCGGCTTTCGCGCGTGTCGCCCTTCGATCCGCCGACGCTCGAGGCCGAGCTCCGCGCCCTGGCCGATCAGCGCGGCATCAAGGCCGGCGCGCTCATCCACGCCACACGTGTGCTCGTGACGGGGCAGGCCGTCAGTCCAGGCATCTTCGACGTGCTTGCCGTCGTCGGCCGCGAGCGCGTGCTGCGGAGATTCGCGCAGCATGGCTGAGGAGGCCACGCACGCGTTTGCCGAGGCCGACTTCGTCCGGGCGCGACGCATCCTGATGCGGCGGGATCCGCGACTGGGCGCGGTCATCAAGCGCGCCGGCCGATGCGAGCTGCCCGACAGCCGCACGGACGAGCCGTTTGCCGCGCTCGTCCGCGTCATCATGGGGCAGCAGCTCTCGGGCAAGGCGGCCGAGACGATCTACCGGCGAGTCGTCGCGCTGGCCGGCGGCAGCGAAGCCATGACGCCGGCGACGATTCGCGGCCTCGCCGCCGCACACCTGCGCGCGGCCGGTGTCAGTCGTCCCAAGATCAGCTACCTCTACGATCTCGCCGACCGTGTCGCAGACGGTGGGCTCGATCTGCACGCGCTCGACGGCCATCCGGACGAAGAGGTGATCACGCGGATTACCGCCGTCAAAGGCCTGGGTCGCTGGTCCGCCGAGATGTTTCTGATGTTCCGGCTCAATCGCCCGGATATCTTTCCCGTCACCGACCTGGGCATCGTCAAGGGCATGCAGCGCCTGTTCGAGATGAAACGCAGACCGGCCGAACGCACCATGCTGCGGCTGGCCGAGCCGTGGCGCCCGTACCGGTCGATTGCCGCCTGGTACGTTTGGAGAACGCTGGAATGACCTCGGGAGTCGTTTCCCTCGAAAATGGAAACCA
>DASUGC010000197.1:0-21451 GCA_036274235.1 Vicinamibacterales bacterium | reverse complement strand
CGGCCCATCCGCCTCCGGCGCCGGTTCGGCAGCAACGGTTCGATCCGGGCCCATAAATCATCGTCGAGCAATCGACTGGATCTGCGCATGGCCGACCGTACCAAGCGCGCCGCGCAGGTACAAGGGGTCGGTCACCAGACTTTTGAAACGCACTCTTAGGGAATCTGGAGCCGGCGCGCGGGCTCGAACCGCGGACCTGCTGATTACGAATCAGCTGCTCTACCAACTGAGCTACGCCGGCACTGACTGAACGCGTCGCGAGCCCTGCAGGAATCACAGGCAGGACCCGGACAGCCAAGTTTAGCAAAGTCGGCCCCCGTTCACGAATGACCGGCTCGCTCGTCGCTGAGGTCCGACGAACTGAAGCCGTGGGGACCTTGTGCCCCCAACAAAACGTCACGGCTTCACTCCTTCACGGTTTGTGCAGCAGGCGCGTCCCGTCTGGGCTGGTCATACGATGACGAGAGCCATGGCTTCGCTCTTTGGCCCGGATCTGCCCGACGGTTTTCTCTATCGCCCGGAATTCATTTCGCCGGCTGAAGAAACGGCACTCGCGGGCGATATCGCGCGTATCGAGTTCGCAAACTTCGAGATGCGAGGCGTCGTGGCGCGTCGGCGCGTCGCGTTCTTTGGCGCCGCCTACGACGCCTCCACGCCCGCGCGGCCGATGCCGGAGTTCCTGTTTCCCATCCGCGCACGGCTTGCCGCGTGGGCTGAGGTCAGTGCCGGCGACTTCGCGATGGCACTGATCAACGAATACCGGCAGGGCGCGCCGATTGGATGGCACCGCGACGCGCCTCAGTACGAACTCGTCGCCGGAGTCACCCTCCTGTCCGCGGCGACGATGCGGCTGCGCCCATACGTCTCACCGCGCGCCCTGAAACAACGCGCACGCGGCCCGCGCCGCACCGCCACCCACGAAATCCTGCTCGAGCCGCGCTCCGCGTACGTCATGCGCGGCGTCGCCCGGAGTCAGTACGAACATCACATCCCGCCGGTCACAGCCCTGCGCTACTCGATCACGTTCCGCACGTTACGTCCACCGGCCAGCGCCTGACCTCGCGAGCGCGCGGCCAGCGCGCGAGCCACGCGAACAGAGCAGAATCCGTCGCGTCCGAGCCCGGCGACGGATTGTGCGAGTGAGCGTGTCGGGGGTCTGGGGGCAAAGCCCCCAGATCAAGGACGAACATCACATCCCGCCGGTGACAGACCTCCGCTACTCGATCACGTTCAGGACGTTGCGGAAGTAAAGAGCGGCGCAAACCCGCCGGCGCATTGCCCCGTCTAATTCGGCGAGAATGACCCCATGTTCCACACCACCCGCTACGCCCTTCGCCAACTGAGAAAATCGCCCGGATTCACGGCCATGGCCGTGCTGAGCCTGGCGCTCGGCATCGGGGCCAATGTGGCGCTCTTCAGCGTCGTGAACTCCGTGTTCCTGCGGCCGCTGGCCTATGCCGAGCCGGATCGACTGGTCCGCCTGAGCTCCACCAGCACGGCGCAGAATCTGATTCGCGCGGGCTTCTCGTACACGCGATTCCAGGAAGTCGAGCAACGGCAGGATGTCTTCAGCGGGCTGTCGCTCTCGATCTTCAACCCGTTCACACTGACGGGCAAAGGCGATCCCGAGCAGGTGCTCGGCCTGTACACGTCGGCATCCACGCTGCCCGTGCTGGGACTGAACACGCACATTGGCCGGAACTTCTCCGCCGACGAGGATCGGCCGGGCGGCAGCGCCGTCGTCCTGCTCAGCGAGCGGTTCTGGAAGCGGATGTTCAACGGCGAGCGCGCCGCGCTGGGACAGGCAATCACGCTCGATGGCCGGCCGTACGAAATCATCGGCGTGCTGCCGGAGGCCGCGACCACCTTCCCATTCAACCAGGTGCAGGTGTGGGTGCCGCGGCCCGCGGAAGTGCCGTTCCTGGTTCCCTCACAGCTCAACGGCGGCGGTTATTTCTTTCAATTGATGGCGCGGCTGAAGCCGGGCGTGTCGGTCGAGCAGGCCCGTGCGGCGATGAACGTCGTCGCCGCCGGCTATCGCCAGACGCACAGCTCGCTGGTCGATGCGCCGTCGGACATTGAAGTGGTACCGCTGCTCGAAGATGCCGTGGGCCAGCAACGCCGCAGCTACCTGATGCTGTTCGGCGCGGTCGGGTGCGTCCTCCTGATCGCGAGCGCCAACATCGCCAATCTGCTGCTCGCGCGATTTGCCGCCCGCCGCAAAGAGATTGCGGCTCGATTCGCCCTTGGTGCGAGCCGGGCCAACATCGTCGCCCAGCTCGTCACGGAAAGCCTGCTCGTCGCGCTGTTCGGCGGCGCGCTCGGTCTGCTGCTGGCCTTTGGCGTGCTCAAGCTCATCGTGACGACGGCCGCGGACCTGATCCCGCGCGCGGTCGATATCGGGCTCGATCCCACTGCCCTCGCCTTCACGCTGGTCGTCACCGTCATCACCGGCCTGGCGATCGGCATCCTGCCGGCGCTTCAGGCATCGGGCGTCAACGTGCTGGAGTCACTGAAAGAAGCCAGCCGCGGATCGACAGGTACCGGCCAACGCTTGCGCGCGACGCTGCTCGTCGCGGAAGTGACGCTCGCGGTCGTCCTCCTGGTTGGCGCGGCGATGCTGCTGGTGAGCTTCGCACGGCTTCAGCGCGTGGAGCCGGGATTCAATCCCGACGGCATCGTCACCGCTCAGATCGTGCTTCCCGCACAGCGTTACCCTCGCGAGAAGCTCATCACGTTCTACGAGAACTTCTATGAGCGCCTGAAGTCCATGCCGGGCGTCACGTCTGTCGCGCTGACCGACAGCGTGCCGCTCACCGGCGGCGGAGCGGCCGCGCCCGTCGCCGTGCAGGGCACGTCACTGCCGCCACTGAGCGAGCGGCCGCTGGCGAACCGGCATCTCGTGTCGCCGCGCTATTTCGAAACGCTGGGCATTCGCATCGACCGGGGCCGGGACTTCGACGAACGCGATTCCTCGCGCGTGCCGCATGTCGTCATCATCAACGAGGCCTTCGCGGCGCGGCATTTTCCCGGCGTGGATCCGCTCGGCAAGACCTTGATTACCGGCATGGGACAACTGCCATCACAGGTCGTCGGCATCGTCGCGGACGTGCGCGGCGTCAATCTCAACACGCCGCCGCAGCCGGACTACTTCCTGCCAGCGCTGCAACGGCCGGAAGGTTTTACCACCGTCCTGGTCCGGACCGCTCGCCCGCAGGCGGCGATGGTGGCGGCGATGCGCGACGCGCTGCGATCGGTCGATCCCGACCTGCCGCTGCTCCAGCCGCAGATGTTCAGCGCGGCGATTGCCGAGACGGTGGCCGATCGGCGGCTCGCGCTGAATCTGCTCGCGTCATTTGCGGGGCTCGCTCTGCTACTGGCCAGCCTCGGTGTCTACAGCGTGTCCGCGCATCTGGTCGCGCTGCGCACGAATGAGATCGGCATTCGCATGGCGCTCGGCGCCACGCCGGGGACGGTGCTGCGCATGGTGCTGGGCCACAGCTCGCGCCTCACACTGATCGGCATCGTGCTCGGGGTCGCCGGCGGCTTCGCCGCGTCCAGGCTGATGCAGCAGAGCCTGTTCGAGGTCAATTCCGCGAATCCGCTGTTTTACGCGGTGGTGTCGGTCACGCTGCTGGCGGTCGCGATTGGCGCATCGTGGATGCCGGCGCGTCGAGCGACGCGGCTCGACCCGCTTCGGGCGCTGCGGGAGTAACCGGCGCCGGCTAGGCTGGGGAAATCACCGCCAGGTGGCTGCGCCTGGCGCCCTTCACGGCGGCTAAGGGAATCGAGCGATCGAACGTCGCGAGCCGGCCACCCATTTTCTTCGCGAGTCCGAGCAGATAGACGTCCGTGATTTGCCGATGACCGGCGAACGCTGCCGATGCGAAGAGGGATTCGTCGGCAAGCGAGATATCAGCCGGCCAGAATCTGTGGCGCGGCCCCGAACAGAACTTTCGCAAGCCTGCGAGCGCATCGGCGAGCCGGATGGGCTCGGGCCGGTAGTTCGGATGGGACAGGACGCGGAGGAACCCGTTTTCGGTGATGGAGCATGTGGCCCAGCCATCACGTCCCTCGACCGCAAACCAATCGTGCGCCAGATCGTGATGCAGGTGGTCTGGATCGAAGAGCGCGACGAGCACATTGACGTCGAGCAAGGCGACCGGCACCGGACGGCCTATGAGTCGTCTCGAAGCTCGTTGACCAGCTTCATCGTCGGCCTGGGTGAGCCCGGGGCGCGAGGCGCCAGGAGGGGCACGCCGTTGCGCACGCGAGCCGGGCGTCGTGTCTCCAATCCCTTGCGGGCCAGTTCTGAAATGACTTTTCCGGCGGTGCTGTGGCGGATTTCTGCCAGTTCCTTGGCTGCCTGGAGCACGTCGGCATCCAGATCGAGCGTGGTTCGCACGCCGGCATCATCACGCATCACGCATCAGATGTCAACGTCCGCCGCCTGGAGTTGCGGTCATGGGCCAGCACGCGTGTCGCGGAGACCAGGCCGCGGCGGGCGCCTGGGCTATACTCCCGCATCGTTTCGCGTCGTTTCTGATCGTTCCGAGGGGGCCACTATGAAGCGTCTGGCACTTGTTCCGTTCATCGTTTCCGTCGCGCTCGCCGCGGCCTGCGGCGCCGACACGCGCGACAGTCTGGCCGCCGAACAGCAGAAGGTCATGGAAGAATTCGTCACCGCGCTCGATGGCGTCAAGGACGCCGACACGGCCCGATCGGCCAAGCCGAAGCTGCAATCCATCGTCGCGCGCATGGAAGACATCAACACCCGCGAAAGCAAACTGCCGCCGCCCACCGACGCCGAAACCAAGGCGCTGCTGGAGAAGCACGGCAAGTCCATGCAGGACACGATGATGAAGCTGCAGGGCTCGATGATGCGGATCATGATGGATCCCGGCATCCAGGCCGAGCTGAAGGACATCGACTTTCAGAAAGTCAGCCGATAGGCCGGGATCCGGCCATCGGCAGCCCGCGACGCCGCCGCGGTTACTTGATCTTCTTCTTGAGCTCCGCAATGGCCATCTCGGCGTCGGCGAGCCGCTTCTCCAGCGCCGCGATGTGCTCCTGCAAGCCCTGGTGACTCATGCCGCCGGCGTTCTGATCGTCGAGGCGCACGATGATCCAGCTCAGCAGCCGCTTCACCGGGGCCACGTCCAGGAACAGCGTATTCCGGCCCCGGTCTGACTTGGGATTGTTCAGCCGCGCCAGCGTGCGATTCCGGATCTCCGGCGGCAGGCGGAGCCCCGTCTGCGCCCATCCGTAGCGATAGAGGAGCACGATCATCGAATCGTTGTCGTAGGCGTCGCGCGGATCCATCAGGACAGACGGATTCGTGTACTGATCCGACTGAGAGGGGCGCGCCTGCGGGCCCGAGGGCGGCGCGGAGGCGTCATCTGCCGCTGCCACGTGGCCCACCTGGGCCGAAGCCATCGACATGAGCAGCACGCACGAAACGATCAGAATCAGCGGCTTCATCGGACTCCCCTTCCACGGTCCGCGCCTTTGCAAACCGTGATCCGATCCTAACGCCTTGCCAGCGCGACATCGAGTTGTTCGTCCGGGTACTCGGATTGCCCCCATAAGCGATCGGGGCGCGTTTCGCCGGCTCGGGCACTCAATATGAGCAGGGAACTTCGCACATTCGGCGCTGTCGGCATGCCGCGGCCCGTGCGGTCAGCGCCTGGATCCGCCGTCCTGCCCTCTGGACCGCGCGTCGCTCGATCCACGGCGCGAGCGAACAGGTTCATGGCCAATCCGGCCCGCCAATCCCGCGGCCGCTCCGGCGAGGACGTCGCCGATCAATCCGCGGTCGTCAGGCGCCGTGCGACTCGAGGCCGTCATCTTCCTCGTCCGTCTCCTCGTCGTTCGGACGGTTGGAGATGCCCTGTTCGCCCTCTGGTGGTTCCCAGGTGTGGTTCCCGCGCCCTCGATCGCCCAGCGGCTCGGCCTCGCGCCCCATCTCACGGTCTCTGGCAGTCCCCGCGCCGCTCTGGGCGCCTGGCATTTCTTCTCCACGACGTGCATCTTCCATTTCGCGATTGCGTTCCTCGGCCATGTCCCACCTCGGCGATTGGCGGAGCAAGTCGCGTGCCGCGCAGGTGCGGCCGGGTTCGTCCCGTTTCATCCGGGCGATCGCAGGGCCGCGCCCAGCCAAGCCCGCCAGCAGGCAATCAGACGAGCCAGGAAAGGTCACGCGCGGGCAAGTACGGGAACCATATGATGGGTGGACCATGTGCAAGACCATCAAACAGAAGGTCCGATTCAGAGCCGGGCCTGAAGAGATCTATGACCTCCTGGCTGATTCCAAGCTTCGATCGGCCGTGACCGGCCAGAAGGCCGACATCAGCCGAATGGTTGGCGGGCCGTTCAGGTCAGACAACGGCCGCGTGACCGGCATCAACGTGGACCTTGTTCCGGGCAAACGCATCGTCCAGGCCTGGCGCCGGCGCGATTTCCCCGAAGGTGTCTTTTCCATGGCGGCGGTGACCCTGGCACCGACACCAGGCGGCGGGACCGAGCTGGTGCTCACCCACCGGGGAGTCCCCAAAGCCCTCATCCCGGATACGGAAAAGCACTGGCGCGAGGTCTATTGGGCGAGATTCAGAGAGTGGATCGATCACCATTAGCGGCTGCTCGATGCCTTCACGCCTTCACGTCTTCATGTGAGACAAGCAGCCGGTAAGAAGCGTCTCGAAGTCCCATGATCCGTCGTGGCGGACGCCATTGATGAAAAACGTCGGCGTCGCGTGAACGCCGCTGTCCACCCCGCCATTGAACTGAGCTTCCACGCGCGTGAAGTGGGCGCGCGCTTCCATCTCGGCCACGAAACGGGGCTCGTCAAGGCCAACGCTCCGCGCATACTCGATCAGGTGCGCGTCGTCGAGCCGCTTCTGGTGCTCGAAGAGCGTGCCGTGCATCTCCCAGAACTTGCCCTGCGCGGCCGCAGCCTCGGCCGCTTCAGCCGCGGACAGCGCGTGCGCATGGCTGTGCGTCAGCGGAAAGTTGCGAAACACAAAGCGCAACCGGCCGCGCAGCCGCGCCTGGATCTCCTTGACGATGGGATAGGCCTGACCGCAGTGCGAGCACTCGAAGTCGCCGTACTCGACGAGCGTGACGGCTGCATCGGCCGGACCGTCCGCATGATCGTGCTCGGATACTGGTGACTTCAGATGGGCGTGACGAGTGGACATGTTGGCCAGCGGGGCGCCGATATGGCGCCCTCCATTCTGCCCTGACCGCACGGCCGGCGTCACGCGCCCACGGCACCGGGATCGTGGAGCTGGCGCGGCTATTGCTGGACATGGCGATGGAGCAAGGCATGGCCAGAGAGACATCTGATAGGCGCGAAACGATCGATACCGGCACGGACAAGCGCTACGTGCGGCGCGACGAGTCCGGGCAGTTCAAGGAATCGGACGACATGGGGCGATCGCTGTCGAGCGATCGCCCCAGAGCCGCAAAGACGCGGGCGAAGAAGGGACAAGGCGATAAGGGAGACCGGAAGGACTAGCCTGCCGGGCTCGCGCATGCCGGCTGCGCCGTTCCGACATTGCTGATGGGGCCCGACACAGGCAGGTACCACCAGTAATGATCGAGACCGCGTAAGTACAGGTTCTTCGCGGTATACAGGAAGAGATCGCCGGCAAGACCGGTCCAGATGCCGTTCTTGAAAGCGATCTGATTCTGCCCAAGCGTCCAGATATTGCCGGCCGAATCCGTCACGCTCACGCTCAGCGTGCAGTTGGGCGACTCCCCGGTCGGCGGCGGCGTGGGGGTCGGCGTGGGGGTCGGGGTCGGCGTCGGTGTCGCGCATGCGGGCTGCGACGTCCCCACGTAACTCACGCCCCCCGCCGCGGGCAGATACCACCAGGAACCATCGAGTCCGCGCAAGTAGACTTTCTTCCGGGTGTAGAGAAACAGATCGCCGGCGAATCCGGTGCTGATGCCGTTTTTCAAGACGATTTGATTCTTGCCGAACGTCCAGACGTTGCCGCCGGAATCCGTCACAGTCGGGCTCAACGTGCAGTCCGGCGACTCCCCGGCTGGCGGTGGTGTCGGGGTCGGGGTGGGGGTCGGGGTCGGCGTTGGCGTCGGCGTCGGCGTCGGTGTCGGTGTTGGACTCGAGCACGCCGGCTGCGCCCCGATATAGCTCACGCCGCCCGTCGCGGGCAGATACCACCAGGAACCATCGAGACCGCGCAAGTACACCTTCTTCGCGGCGTACAGGAACAGATTTCCGGCAAAGCCAGTGCCGACCCCGTTCTTGAAGACGATCGAA
This sequence comes from Vicinamibacterales bacterium, assembly GCA_036274235.1. Taxonomy (GTDB): domain Bacteria; phylum Acidobacteriota; class Vicinamibacteria; order Vicinamibacterales; family SCN-69-37; genus DASUGC01. The sequence goes on along the minus strand of DASUGC010000197.1, from coordinate 13,167 downwards.
TTCCGGCCAAACGTCCAGACATTCCCCGCCGCATCCGTTACCGTCAGCGCGAGCGCGCAATCCGGCGATTCCAGCCCGGTCGGGGGCGGCGTCGGCGTGGGTGTCGGGGTCGGGGTGGGAGTCGGTGTCGGCGTCGGTGTGGGTGTCGGTGTGGGCGCTGAGCCGATCTCGTCTGCGCCGAGATCGGGCGCCGCCCCTTGAGGGCGGCCTTGCCCGTCGATATCGAGGGTCACGCCGGAGAGGAACGCGCCCCGATCGATCGCCGCCGCGGCCGTTGACATCAGATGCAGGTCGGCGGCGAATGGATTGACGAACATTGCCGGAATCGCGCTGGTGTAGTTGTTCGTCACCAGCGCGCTGGCGCCGTCCCGCTGCAGGATGCCGCCGTCGGTCAGGTTGTTGATAATCTCCACGCCCGTCGTGGATGCAAACCGGTATTCGATCGCCACCGGATAGGTTCCGTTCTGGATCACCGTGTTGTGGTACACGCGCGTACCCGGGGAATCCCAGATTGCAATGCCGGCGTCGGCGTGAAACGGCTCCGTGCGATAGATGAAGTTGTTGTAAACGATGCCGCCGGCGTGACTGTGCCCGTACTGCGGCTGCAGGCCCAGGCCCAGGACGATCCCGCGCTCGCAATTGATGATGCGGTTGCCGGACACGGTCGTGTTGCTCGACCCGTCCCACATCAGAATCGCCGGCGCCCCGACGTAGGTGGCCCCGGCCGGCACGCGAAGATTGCGGATCACATTGTTCCGGATGATCCAGTTGGCGCCATGGATCACATCGATGCCATCGGTATACCCGTCGGGTGGGCCGATCAGGGTGTATTCGATCAGGCTGTTTTCCACGATGACGTCGTCCGTTCCATCGACCACGGCGGCGCCAAGATCGGCGGTGCTTTTCAGGAGCTGCTGGCCGGCGTCAAAAATCCGGACGTTGGAAATCGTGACGTGGCCGGCGCCGAGTTCTCCTTTGAGCTGGATAGGGTGGTAATAGGCTTCGCCGATGGACAGGTCCGCGATCCGCACGTTCTGGGCGTCCTCGACCGTCAACGCGATGTTCACGCCCGGCGTATTCATGCCCGTTCCGACAATGACGACGTCGTTGCGATTGCCGGTGGCCCCCACCAGCGCCACGTTGCTGACGCCGTTGCGGATCCGGAGGGGACCGGTGAGCGGGTAACGTCCCGGTGCGACACGAACGGTCGTCCCGGAGGTGAGACCGGCGACCGCCGATTCGAGCTCGGCGACGGTCGTGACGTCCACGATGGGTACCGCGGACGGTGATGCCAACAGGCGAATGAATCCCACGGAGAAAACGGCACAGATGCCGATCGCGGCGACTTTCTTCATTACGAACTCCTCTGTGACGGGGCCTTGCAGACGTACGGTGTTGCTCCCGGCGGCAGGGCGCCGCCGGACGAACTCCTTCAGGTATTCATCGGCACGCGGTGCCCGCTCAAATAGACCGGGCCCTCGTCATCAGAGTGCGTCCTCGAGAATCTGCAAGGCGTATGTCGCTCAGCGCGCCCACCGCAATCCGACCAGTACCGATCGCTCAATCCCGAACTGGCCGTTCGACCCGTCCGAGAACTCGAAGTGGCTCGCCCGATGCAGGTTGCGCCCGACAACGAACAGATCGACGCCGGTCCGGACGTGCCAGTTGGCCCGCAGGTTCGATGTCGAGTACGCCGGCGCGGCAAATGTCGGCACGCCTGACAGATACCGGAAGAACCAGTCAACAGACACCCGCCGGCCCACGTCGACCGACGACGTGAGCTGGACCTGATGGCTCGGAAATCCCGATTCATTCCGCAGCTCCTGCGACAGGTCCTGGCCACCGGGTTTCTTGAAGAGATCCAGCCGGAAGAACGAATAGTGGCCGGTGAGGCGCCACCACGGCATCAATCGCACATCCGCCGTCGTCTCCACGCCGTCGCTGTGCCCGCGCAACCCGTTCGAGAATTGCAGCGGAAAGATGGTTCGCGATCCCCCGGCGCCGGTTTCCACGAAGGCCGGTCCCAGCAGCGTACTCAGGACGTTGTCGTGCTCGTTATGAAAGACGGAGACCGTCGCCAGGATCCGCGTGCCGACCATCGTCGAGAAGCCGGCCTCATATGCAATCAGTTCTTCAGATCGAAAGTCCGGGTTCGGCAGCAGGCGCAGGAAGGACGGCACGGCCGGGTTGAGCAACGAGCCGGTCTCGAAATCCGTTTCGACCCGCGAGGGCGTCCGGATCGCGCGCGTGACGGACAGCGTCACCACCCGCGTCGGCGCCAGCGACCACGTCAAGCGCCCGTTGGGCTGCCACTCGAATCCGGTGTACGCGTTGTGCTCAATCTTCACGCCGGCGGTCAGCGACAGGCGCTCGGGCAGGAACGTCACACCGTCCTGAACAAATGCCGTCATCAGGTTGTCCGTTCGCGTCGGCGGGTCAAAGCGGAGGGTGCCCTCGGTCTGCGTCGCGCCCGACACCAGCCTGTACCCCGCGCCCCACAGCAGCTCGTGGCGACCGGCCAGGGTGCCTTGCTGATAATCCAGATCCCACGTGTGCTGCTGCTGCTGAAAGACCAGTTCCGATCGCGATGTGTAGTCGTAGTAGGTCTGGACCTTCGCGCTGCGCGGATCCGCGGGTGTGCGCGTCCAGCGCGCCAGGGCATTGGCGCCCGACAGCGGATCGGGGGTCACGATGTTCTGGGCCGACGGCGGCGAGTACATCGTCAGGGTGTCCCGCTGGCCGATCACGGAATGATAGCCATCGCCCTGAAACGTCAGCAGACCGTTCGCGGTCGTCCAGTCGGCCCGGAAGCCCGCTTGTCCGCGTTTGGCGTCGTCATAGTCGAGGCCGAGCGCATTGGTCTGCGGACTGCGGGCGGCAAACTCGCCCGAGACGCGGTACTGAAACGCGTCGCCTCTCGCGCCACCGTATCGGGCGCTGGCGAGCACCGGATCGCTGGTGCCCGACAGCAGCGTCACGGCCGTGCCCTGCACAGCCGAGGGCGCTTTACGAATGATGTTGACGACTCCGGTGACTGCGTTGGCGCCCCACAGTGCCCCGCCGGGGCCGCGGACGACCTCGATCCGTTCAATGTCGTCGAGCGGTATGTCCTGCACTTCCCAGTACGTGCCGGCGAAGAGCGGGTCGTACACGGCGCGGCCGTCGACCAGCACCAGCATCGCGCGTGCGAGCCGGTCGGTGAATCCGCGAATGCCGATCGCCCATTTGTTGCCGTCGATCTGCGCCACGTGCAGGCCGGGCACCAGGCGCAGTACCTCCGGCAGCGTGGTGGCGCCCGAGCGCTCAATGTCTGCATCTGTCAGGACAAAGACGCTCGCGGGCGTTTCCCATCGCGGCTGCGGGAATTTGCTCACCGTCGTCACGTCCAGTTTCATCAACTCGTCCAGGGTCAGCGTCCGCAGGTCCTGATTCGACACCTGAGCCAGGACGATCGGCGGCAGCATCAGCACACAGGCCCCGCACAGCAGCAGTCTCGCGATTATCGGCACGTCAGCCTTTCTCCTGTCACACCCGGCTCCTGGCCAGGCTGATCGCGCGAATCAGTCGCGCGGCATCGAATGGTTTCGCGACGTGAATCTGGAACCCGGCCTGCGCCGTGCGCGCCACCTGCTCTTCCGTCGCGTGGGCCGTCAAGGCAATCGCCGGCGTGAACCGGCCGGTGGCGCGATCGATGTCGCGGATCCCCGCGAGCACTTCGTAGCCGCTCATGCGCGGCATGGCCAGATCGCACAGCAGGATATCGGCCGGCTCGGTTCGCCAGAGCTCGAGCGCCTCGGGGCCTGATGAGGCGAGGCGGACCTCCGCTCCCGCCTGGGTCAGCGCCGCCTCGACCAATTCCAGCGCATCGTGGTTGTCATCCACTGCGAGCACCGACACGTCCGTCAGGAGTGGCAGGGCATCTTCCGATCGGTCCGTGAATACCAGTTGCGAGGAGCGCGGGAGCGTCACGGTAAACGTGGCGCCCAGGCCGCGGCCGCCGCTCTCGGCGGCGATGGTGCCGCCGTGGAGCTCCACGAGTTGCTTCGCGATCGTCAGCCCGAGACCCAGGCCGCCGTGGTCGCGCGTCTGCGATGCGTCGGCCTGGCGGAACCGGTCGAAGACATGCGCGATGAACTCCGGCGGAATGCCGACGCCGGTATCGGACACCGACAACTTCAGCGAGTCGCCGTCCGGGTGAAGCTGAATCGTCACGATCGATCGCGGCGCGAACTTGACCGCATTCGACAGCAGATTGGAGACCACCTGCCGGAGCCGGTGCCGGTCGCCCATCACCACGCAGGGCACGGACGGCAGGCGCATGGTGATGGTCACGCCGGCTCGCTGGGCCAGGGATCGCGTCGCATCGACGCCCGCCTCCACCACGGCACGCAGGTCCACCGGCTCGGCCACCACGGTCAGTTTGCCGGTCACGATGCGGGAAATGTCGATGAGATCGTCGATGACTCTGGCCTGCGCCAGCGCGTTGCGGTGCAGGCTGGCCGACGCTTTCGCGATCGTCTCGCGGTCCGGTTCGGTGCTGACCAGGATCCGCGACCAGCCGACGATCGCGTTGAGCGGCGTGCGGAGCTCGTGCGAAACCACCGCGAGAAATTCGTCCTTGGTGCGGTTGGCTTCACGTTCGCGGACCAGGAGCGCTTCGCGCTCAACTTGAATCGCGCGCCGCTCCTCCACTTCCTTTCGCAGGGATTCGTTGACCTCGTTCAAATGCAGATTGGCGGTCTGCACGCGGTCGGCCATGGCATCGAACGCCTTCACCAGATCACCCACCTCATCGGTGGCCGCCGTATCAGCCGGGCGCGGCGGCTCGTGGTCCCGGCCGAATCTCCGCGCGGCGGACGCCAGCTGGGCGATGGGCGTCGTGATATTGCGGTACAACCGGTGCGAGAGATACGGCATCAGCGCCGCGGCAAGAATGAGCAGGCCGAGGCTTGCGAGACCCGCCATGACCAGGCGCGTCTGCATCGCCGACCATGACAGCTCGACAAACACCGACCCGACGACGGCGTCGTTCTGCTGTACCGGCACGGTGGCCGCCAGCCGGTTCCAGGGAATCCTCAGCGGCGGCCCGGCGGGACACTGGATGGCGGCGCTGCGCGTGAATTGAGTGACCAGCGATCCGTCGGTGCGATAGGCACAGGCCGCCTGCACCGATGGCTGCAGGCGCAGGGTATTGAGCGTTTCGGAGACGGCCGGGACATCCTGGAGGACCAGGGCCGCGCGAATGCTTTCGGCCGCGATTGAAGCGAGCGCGCGGGCCGATGCCGTGACATTGCGCTGGAAGCGCCAGGCGTCGAGCGCGAGCAGCACGACCATCGCCAGCGCCAGCACCAGCGTCGTCTTGAGCATGGAGATGAGCACCAGCTTCCGGTGGATCGGCTGCGCGAGAAACCAGCGTTTCATGGCTGCCTCTTGATCAGCGTGGACGCCAGACGCAGGAACTGCGAGTCGAACTTCAACCCGACGAGCTGGGCCTGATCGACGTTCACGTCAAAGCGCACACGGCCGCTGATGATCCGGAAATTGATGATGCCGCCCAGCTTGCAGAAGTCCGGCTGGTCGCCAACGGTGACCAGGGGCCTGTTCCGCACCCGGTGCAACAGGTCCAGGTCCGCGGCGGCCACGTAGAGCAGATGGCACCCGTCGGGCGTGTCGCCTGCCCTCAGTTCCCTGACCTGAAGGGCATGGCCGTTGACGCGCGGGCCGGCACTGAGGGCCGGAACCTCGGATTTGAAGGGATGATTGGGCGAAAAACACAGCCGGATGTCGTCGCGTGGCTGGAGGGCCGGGCCCGGCCACTGCACGAACTCGGGAAACCGGCGAATCATCTCCGCCTTGACGGCTGGTTCGGACGCGGTTTGAGCCGATGGGCTGGCGCCGAGCAGCCCGCAACCCACAACAATGAGCAGCGCCGAGGTCAGGAGGTTACGGCCCGATTCCTTGAACCGATTCTGGGACAACACGTGCAGCTAAGTTCGGAGGCACTAGCAAGGCCTGTGCCACGTCAGATGATGCGGGAGCCGCGAGTGCCGTGTGCAACAGATCGCCACATGTACGTCAGGTGTTACCCAGCCTTAGTTCCTGAGAATGTCGACAGGATTGATCCCCGCGGCCCGCCGCGCCGGCAGCCAGGAGGCCGCGGTCGCCAGCGCCAGCATCAGGAGCGCCGCCACCGCATACGTCGGCAGATCGACGGGCGAGATGCCAAAGACCAGGGAGGCCATCACACTGCTGCCTCCAGCCGCGCCGGCGACGCCGATCACGATTCCCGCGCTGGCGAGAAGCAGCCCGCGGCGAATGATCATGGCCTCGAGCGCGCCGGTTCGCGCGCCCAGGGCCAGACGCACGCCCAACTCCCGCCTTCGCGCACGTACCACCGAGGCCAGCGATCCATACAGGCCGACACACGCGATCGCGCACGCGATGATGCCGAACGCCGAAAGCGCCAGCGCACGGAACCGCGGCTCACGAATCGATCTCGACACCTGCGCATCCATGGTGCCGGCGCGATCGAGCGACAGCGCGGAGTCCAGCCGGCGGATTATTTCGCGGATCCCGTCGATCGCGGCGACGGCCGATCGCCCGTCGTGGCGCGCGACAACCGTCACCGTTCCACGCGGCACTTGTGACTGCACCCGGTAGACCACGGGAATCGGCGCATCGGCCAGGCTGTACTGCCGCACATCCTCGACGACGCCAATCACTTCCGTGAGCGGCGCGTCCGCGGCCACGCGGCCCATCCAGAACCGCTTGCCCACGGCGCGATCGCCCGGCCAGTACCGGCGCGCAAACGCGCGGCTGACGATGGCGACGCGCGGAGAATCGAGGCGGTCGTGGGCGGCGAAATCGCGGCCGTCCAGGCGCGCAATCCGCATCGTCTCGAAATATCCAGGCGCGACGACGTGAAACGCGGCACGGGCGGGTTGATCGCCCTGTGCCGGCAACCGTCCCTCCGGCGCCACGGTGGCCACTGAGTTGCCGCCGCCCAGTGGCGCGCCCTGAATGAGGCTCATCGATTCAACGCCGGCGAGGGCACGGCCCCGGGCCAGGAACTCATCGAAGAAGCCCGTCTTGGCCTGTGGCCCGGCGTAGGCGCGTTCGGGAAGCGTGACGTCCAGCCAGACCACGTTCGACGGATCGAAGCCGGGAACGACGTGAGACAGCCGCCAGAGGCTATTGGCCAGCAGGCTCGCGCCGAGGACCAGGGTCACGGCGAGCGCCGTCTGAACAATGACGAGCGCGCCGCGGGTTCGCTCCGATGCCCGGCTGGACGTGCTGGCAAGGGCGCCGCGGAGAATCCGGGCGAAGTCGGATCGCCGGGCTTGCCGGGCGGGCGCGATGCCGAAAAGCGCGCCGGCCACGGCGGCGATCAGAAAAGCAAAGACGAGTACGCGCACGTCAACCTGAAGATCCTGGACGCGCGGCAGATCGGCCGGCGCCCATGCGCGCACGACGGCGACGCCCGCGTACGCCAGCAACGCGCCTGCGGCACCGCCGGCCAGGCTGAGGCCGATCGTTTCGGTCAGGAGCTGTCGCGCGATCCTCGCGCCGCCGGCGCCCATCGCGGCGCGCACGGCAATCTCGCGGGTCCGGTCGGCCGCGCGGACCAGAAACAAATGCGCGACGTTCGAGCAGGCCAGCAGGAGCAGCAGCGACACCGAGCCAAACAGCAGCCAGAGACCTGATGCCGAGCCGCGGATCGTCTCGGCCTGCAGCGGCGCGATCCAGAAATGCGCGGTACCGCCGCCAATCGCCGCCAGCTCGCTGGTCACGGCTGCGGAATCGGTGTCCGGCCTGACCAACGCGATCGTGCCCAGCGAGGCATCGTCCGGGTCGGTGGACAACTTCAGCCGGCCAAGCGGAAGCCAGAGGTCTATGTCCTGTTGATTGAGAGCCTCCGGACCACGGAAACCGCGCGGCATCACGCCGACCACCGTATGAGGCTGCCCGTTAATCGAGATGGACTGCCCGATGGGATTCGATCGACTGCCCAGCCGCCGGCGCCAGAAGGTGTCGGAGATCACCGCCACCAGACGCGCCGCGGGACCGTCGTCGGCAGCCGAGAGCACCTGGCCGCGTGCCGCGCGGACGCCAAGCACGTCGAAGTAGGCGGCGGACACGGATGCGATTTCGAGACGCTCCGGCGGGCCATCGGCCGCGACGTCGGCAGTTTCCGTTCGAGCGACGCCCACGGCCGAGAGCGTGCGGGCGCGGGTCGCGAGATTGGCGTGATCGGCCGCAGAGATCGCGGTGACGCGCACGCCGCCGAACGAGCGGCCCAGCCGGCTGATGCGGCCGGCGTCTGCGTACGGCAGCGGCTTCAACAGCACGCCGTCCACGACGGCGAAGATGGTGGTCGCCCCGCCGATGCCGAGTGCCAGCGTTCCGACGACGGCCATCGTGAACGCCGGCTGTCTGACGGACAGACGCCAGGCGTACCCGAGATCCTGCCTTGCGCGATCGAGTGCCCCGATCCCGCGTTCATCGCGACAGGCTTCCTTGATCTGTTCGACGCCGGCCAGGCCTGCGCGCGGGTCACCACCCTGTGCCTGGGCCTGCCGATCGACGTGAAACTGGAGCTCGGCGGCGAGATCGCGTTCCATGGCACGCCGCCGGAACAACGCGCGGAGCCGATACCGCAGGTCAGACCACATGTGCTAGCTCAGATCGAGCACCTGACCCACGGCGCCGGCCATCGCGCGCCAGGCTTCGGTGTGACGATTCAGTTCCTTCCGGCCCTTGGGCGTGAGCTCGTAGTACTTCGCCTGGCGGTTGTGCTCGGTCGCCTGCCACCGTGATTTGATCCAGCCGCGCCGCTCCAGGCGATGGAGCGCGGGATACAGGGAGCCCTGAGTGACCTGCAACTGATGGTCGGAAATCTGCCGGAGCCGTTCCGACACCGCCCAGCCATGCTGCGGATGGAGCGCGAGGGTCTTCAGGATCAACAAATCCAGCGTGCCTTGCGGCAGACGCGGCCCACCCACCCTGTTGCCCTCCCCTTCTGCTTCGACACACGATAGCCGAACTGCTGTCGAAGCGCAAGGGAAAGGGACGCGTCAAAAATGCGGTATGTTCAACCGGTGACCAACCGCGAATTCCTGCTGCAGTGCCGCCAGAGCGAGACCAATGCGTTCCATCGCGTCTTGAACGCCCTCCCCCGCGACAAGTGGGACTATGCGCCCCACGAAAAGTCGCAGTCGGCGTCGCGCATCGTCTGGACGCTCGTCGGCGAGTCGAAAGCCCTGAGCCACCTGATCGACCATGCCGAACTGGTCTTCGGCACGCCGCCGGAAATGCAACCCGCGAGGCTGCTCCAGGAGTTCGAGCAGAGCTGGGACGAATTGAATCGAAAGATCGAATCGATGCCGGAAGCGAACTGGGACCGGCCCGGCAAGTTCATCATGAACGGCCAGGTCCGCGCCGAGCGGCCGACGAGCGCGTTTCTCTGGTCGTTCTTCTTTGACGCCATCCACCACCGCGGGCAGCTCTCCACCTATATCCGCCCGATGGGTGGACGCGTGCCCTCAATCTACGGGCCCTCAGGGGACGACCCGACGATGATGTCGGCGAGCCACCGCCGAATGGAATAGCCGGGCGGGCTTCAGTGCAACGTCCGGCCGGCCGGCCGGTGCCGCTCTTCGACGTAGTCTCTGAAGCCCGGCACGTGGTTGCTGACCAGCTCAACCGCTTTGGCCGAGGCGAGGTGCAGGAGCCCCGTCGCGATCTGCTCCCAGGTGTCGCCGACCTCACGCCGGATCTTCTGGACGGTCTCGGAGCGCTGGCGCCGCGGCGCCTCGTGCCGCTCCGATCCATTCAGGCGATAGACGTCGTGCGAAGTGTCGCGCCCGGGCATGGCTTCCGCGTCGTCGAAGTCGAAGGCCGGTGACGCCGCCTTCTTCCTGGGCACCGTCGAAAGGGCCAGGACGATGCCGGCGCCAATCGCCGCCCCCAGGAACACGCGGGGATGGTCGCGATAATACGTGCGCCAGTCTGCCAGCTCCCGAGCCTTGTCTTCCAGCTCCGTGAGGTTGCGGCCCAAATCCGAACGCCGCTCGCGAATCTCCTGCTCTATCTGGTTCGTGTTTTCGCCCACTGTATGTTCTCCCGCACGGTGGATACCGTTTTTGGCGGCGCCAGTTTGACGTCGCTGAGCCGATGCAGGCCCGTCATCGCGAGCAAGCCCCCCGTGGCTCCGACCGCAAGGGCCACGACCAGCGCCGCCGCCCACGAAGGCCAGACGAGCGCGAGCGCGTAGACGGCCGCGAGCAGCGCCAGCCCCACCGACAGGATCAGCACGATGCCCGCGGTCACCAGCATGGCCGCACCCTGTTTCGCCTTGCCGAGTTCCTCGCGAACCTCGACCTTGGCCAGGCGCACTTCGGCGCGAATGATTTGTTGGAGATCGCCGACGATGTCGGAGAGCACGGCGGCGATGGACCGATCCGTGTCAGCCATGACGAGCCTCAACGGCGCCGCAGGAGCGCGGCGGCCACAAACCCGAACGCGGCCGCTGCCAGCAGGGCCTGCGTGGGATGATCCTTCACGTAGCTGTTGAGGTCTTCGAGCATGTCATTGGCGTCATGGTTGCGGAAATACTCCACGACCTTCTGTTGCGCGCGCGAAGCCGCGTCAGACACGCGTCCGCCGACTTCAGAAGCCATGTCGGCGGCATCGTCCGCCATCGATGACAGGTCGCGGCCCGATTCACGAGTGGATGCGTTGTAATTGGTGTCAGCCATGCCCCCGGTATTGCAGGAGGTATGCCACCCGTGACGAGAGGGCGCCGGTGATCTCACGCGCGCCCATGCCGCGAGGTGTGAGCGCTCCTGCCTAAAATGGGTCGCGTCTCGCCACACGCGCTGTATTTGTGGTCAAATCGATCGAGCCTGCCCCCAAACGATTGAGAAGGACTCAGACAATGACGCGCGTGGTCCCACTTCTGCTCGCGACCGTTCTATTGGTTTCGCCGGCGGCGCCGGGGGCGTCGCAAGGCGGCAGCCAGCAGGCCCCCGTTTTCCGGAGCACGGCGGACGTCGTCCCGCTCTTCGTCACGGTGGCGGACAAGTCCGGCCGCCTGGCACTCGATCTGACGCGGGAGGACTTCCAGGTCTTCGACAATGGGAAGCCTCAGCCGCTGACCCAGTTCGATCATTCGCCGCAACCGATCCGGCTGATCACGCTCATCGACATCAGCGGCAGCATGGCCGGCAATCTCCCCATCCTGCGCCAGGCGTGCCTTCAATTGATCTCCCGTCTGACGGAGGGCGACCTCGCACGTGTGGGTACGTTTGGGCAGGAGGTGCTCATCAGCCCGGCGTTCACGCGCGACGCCAGGGAACTGGCCGCGTGGCTTCCGACGTCCGTGCCTGCGAATCAGCCGACGCCGCTGTGGCGGGCCGTCGATCAGGCGATCAGCCTGTTCAGCGAATCCCCCGCGGGCCGGCGCGTGATCCTCGTCCTCAGCGACAGCAAGGACGGTGGATTCCAGATGGGCCAGAAGTTTTTCGTCCCCAATCAGATCAGCGAGCGCGCCGCGCGTGAGGACGTCATGATCTATGGCATCGGCGTGAAAAGCCGGCTGCTACCCGGCGGGTACGGCCAGAGCCTGGGCGACCAGTTGACCTCCACGTACCCGGATCCCAGTCTGGGCCAGGTCGCGCAGGATACGGGCGGCGGGTATTTCGAGTTGAACATGCACGCCGACCTGGCGGAGACATTCGCGAAGGTCGCCGATGAACTCCACAGCCAGTACCTGCTGGGTTTTTCGCCGCCGGCGCGCGATGGCAAGACGCACAAGATCGAAGTGAAGGTCAAAGACAATCTCAAGACGCGCGTGCGAAAGACCTACGTGGCGCCGAAGGGTTGACGGACATATTCGTCTTTCACTCCGGCCGCAGCGCGAAATACAGCACGACCGACGCCGCGATCATGAACGCGAACGTCATGACGGCCACCTGCATCGCCATCCGCCTGGGATTCTGATCGAGCCGCAACATGCGCTGCCGGTACTCGTGCAGCGCGATGACGTACGCGCCGATGGCCGCGAGGCCGCCGAAGACGACGCCAATCGTCAGAAACAGGCCGAGGACATCGGGCTGAGGGGTCACGGCTGGACGACAGAGCCGGACCGGACGCACCAGCACGCGGGCGCCCGGCCACCAGGCGGAATGCGGCGCATCTATCGCGAAAAGATCTTGTCGTCGAGCGGAACGTTGTGTTCGATTTTCGTGAATGTGATGGTGAACGTCTGGTTCGGATCGCTGCGGACGATCTGGAACGGCAGCATGATGCCGTCCACTTTCCGGAAGTCGGACTGGTCGCTCGTCTGCTCGATGTCGCCGCCCATCGCCGGCGCGTTGATGGTCGCCACGGTCCGCACCAGCATGTAGCTGGTGCCATCGAAATACAGCTTGGTCACGGAGCCGGCCTTCGGCGTCGCGCGGATCACGAACGCGTCCTTGCCGTTGACCTGCTCCTTGGGCAGCAGCTCCATGGTGTAACCGAGCGTTTTGTACGTCAGCAGCGACGTCGGGAAGACGTTGTTGCGCATGTTGTCGAGCTGGTTGGGGCTCAGTTCAGGGGTCTCCTGCATCGAATTAGTGGACACGCCGGCCGTCCCGTCGAACTTCTGTTCGACGATCATCTTGTCCGGGGCGCCCATCGCGGTGAGATCGAGTTCCAGGTGCACGCGGCTCTTGTTGGGAGCCTTCGCGCTGAATTCTGCGGTGCCGGGAATGTCCCCCATCGGCGTAGACACGCTGACAGTTCCGGTCGATCGCCGGGTGGTGATCTTCGAGAGCGCGTCGCGGCCGCCGATGGCCGCCAGGTGCTTCTCGATGACGTCGTCGGCGGTCTGCGCGCCCGCGGTGCGGGCCGCAGCCGGTGCCAGGGCCAGAGAGAGGAGGATCGGCAGCAGTGCATGCTTCATGGGTCTACTCTCTCACACTCCGTGCTCTTCATCGTCCGCTTGAGCTGCCTACACACCCACTTAAAACAGGGTTCCGGGGTGTCCGGTGCCAGGGTTCGGGTTCCGAAGTTCCGGGTTCAAGTTCCGCCAGTTCCGGCGTTCTTGGGTTCTGTTCTTTTCAGAACAGAACCCAAGAACTGGCAACCCCAGAACGCGAACGAGGCACCGTGGAACCCGAACCC
>DASUGC010000196.1:0-7629 GCA_036274235.1 Vicinamibacterales bacterium | reverse complement strand
CGAGCACCGAGCGCAGCAACGGATCCATGCGCGGCCCGTTCGGCACGTGCGCGTCCTCGGGCAGCGCGATCAGCGACGCGGGACGGCGGTTGCCCGGGCCGCGCAAGGTGCCGTAGCAGGTCTCGGTGCTGCGGAAGATGCCCGCCAGCGCGTAGTAGTCCTCGGTCGGGATCGGATCGTACTTGTGGTCGTGGCAGCGCGCGCAGGCGACGGTCAGGCCCAGGAATCCGCGCGACACTGCATCGACGCGATCGTGCCGTTCGTCCGCGCGCGTGATTTCGACCGATCCGTTGTCGTAGAACCACGGACCGAGCCCCAGGAACCCCAGCGCCGGCAGGTTCCGCACGCGCGTGGCCTCGTCGCCCAGATCGGCCGCCAGTTGCGCGCGCACGAACCTGTCGTACGGCATGTCGTCGTTGAACGCGCCGATCACCCAGTCGCGATAGAGATACGCGTTGAAGTACGACGCCGGCCCCAGGCTGCGGTAGTCGTCTTCGCTGTAGCGCGCGACGTCGAGCCACAGCCGGCCCCACGTTTCGCCGTAGCGCGGCGAGGCCAGGAGACGATCGACGACTTTCGCGAAGGCGTTCGGCGACTTGTCGGCCATGAACGCGTCCACTTCTTCCGGCGTCGGCGGCAGGCCCGTCAGATCAAGGCTGGCGCGGCGAAGCAGCGTCAGCTTGTCGGCCGCGGGCGTGGGCTTGAGTCCTTCTTTTTCCAGCCTGGCGAGGATGAATCGATCGATGTCGTTCCTGGCCCACGACGCGCCGGTCACGGCTGGCGGTTTCGTCGCATGCAGCGGCTGAAACGCCCAGTAGGCGCGATGTTCGTCCGTCACCACCATGCCCGCCGGCGAGGCAGGCTTGGCGGACGCGGCCGGCCACGGCGCGCCGGCTTTGATCCACTGCTCGATGGCCGCGATCTCGTCATCCTTCAATTTGGCGCGGCCGTTCGGCATCTTGGGCGCGCCCGGCAGCCGCTTGATCGCGAGGATGAGCAGGCTCTTGTCGGGATCGCCGGGCACAATCGCCGGTCCGCCGTCGCCGCCGGTGAGCATGGCCTCGCGCGAATCGAGGCGGAGGTTCGCTTCCGCGTTGTCCGTATGGCACTCGTAACAACTGTTGACGAGCACGGGCCGGACGTTGGCCTCGAAGAATTCAGGCGTCGCGGCGGCGTCCATGGCCGGTTTCTGCGCGGCGGCGGTCGTCTGCGTCGTGGCACTGAGCTGCCGGCCGCCTATCGACAAAGCCAACAGGACGACCGAAGCCGCGAGAGAGCGTGAAATAGGTGTCATCAGGGCTGAACCGTTATTATGGGCGCCGTGGCGTTTCCGGGCAAAATCGCGCTGCTGTTACTTGTCGGCCTGTGGGTCACGGGAGGCCAGAATCCGCCGCCGCCGGAAAAACCGGCCCCGGTCGCCCCCACCATCAAGCTGCCCCTGGCCAGGCTCAAGCCTGACGCATCCATTGATCTAGCCGGCAACCGCGTGCTGGCCTCTGGCGATGCCGGCATCTGGGTCGCCCGGCGCGAGGCGGGAACCGTCAGCAAGATAGACGGTAAGACGAATAAACCCGGCGATCCGATCGCCGTCGGCAAGGAGCCGTGCGCGGGCCTGGTCACCGGCTTCGGCTCGCTGATCGTCCCGCTGTGCGGCGCGCCGGGGGTGGCGCGGGTGGATCTCAAGACGAACGAGGTCAAGACAGTCGCGGCCTCGGTGGGTTCGGGCGCGATGGGCCCCGTGACGGGCGTGAGCAGCATCTGGCTCGTCACCGATGGCGGCAGGCGCCTCGTCCGCCTCGATCCCGAATCCAACTCCCTCGTCGCCGACATGCCGCTCAACGCGAAGGCGCTGGCGATGGCGTTCGGCCAGGGCGCGTTGTGGATTGCCACCGACAACAACGAGCTGCTCAAGATCAGCCCCTACACGGTCGTCACGAACGAGATCATGAAGGTGGGGAAATCGCCCATCTCGATTGCACTGGGTGAAGGCGCCATCTGGACGCTCAACGCCGGCGACGGATCGGTCTCACGCGTCGATCCCAAGACCAACAAGCTCGCAAACACGATCACGCTCGGCGTGCCGATTTCTCGCGGCCAGATTGCGGCGGGCGAAGGGTCGATCTGGGTCTCCGCGGTGGGCGCGCCCCTGCTCCGCATCGATCCGCGCACCAATCACGTGGTCCAGCAGTTCACGGGCGAGGGCGGCGGCGCGGTGCTCGTCGCTCAAGGCGCGATCTGGGTCACGGCGACGCCGGCGGCGGTTTGGCGACTCGATCCCAAGCTCATCGACGCGACGAGAAATTAATCAGGAGCGCATATGTCGTCCACCGCCAGCCTGTTCGATTTCGTCAACCAGTATTTCGACCGCGCCGCCGCCGGCAGCGGGTTGCCGCAGGGCCTGCTCGACGTCGTCAAGGCCTGCAACAGCATCTACCGGTTCACGTTCCCCTTCCGGCGCAACGACGGCCGGTTGGAAAACGTCAACGCCTGGCGCGTGGAGCACAGCCATCACAAGCTGCCGACCAAGGGCGGCATCCGGTACGCGCCGTTTGTTGATGAAGAAGAGGTCAAAGCGCTCGCCGCGCTGATGACCTACAAGTGCGCCATCGTCGATGTCCCGTTCGGCGGCGCCAAGGGCGCGGTGCAGGTGGATCCCAAGGCGCACACGCCGGAAGAAATGGAACGGCTCACGCGGCGCTACACGCACGAGCTGATCAAGAAGAACTTCATCGGCCCCGGCATCGACGTGCCGGCGCCGGACTACGGCACGGGCGAGCGCGAAATGGCGTGGATCGTCGACACGTATCAGGCGCTCCATCCGGGCCAGCTCGACGCGCTCGGCTGCGTCACCGGCAAGCCCGTCACGCAGGGCGGCGTGCGCGGCCGGAAGGAAGCGACCGGCCGGGGGCTGTACTTCGCGATCCGCGAAGCCTGTTCGGTTGCCGAAGACATGAAAGCGATTGGCCTCACGCCCGGCTTCGCCGGCAAGCGCATCGTCGTGCAGGGCCTGGGCAACGTCGGCTTTCACGTCGCGAAGTTCTGTCACGACGGCGGCGGCATCATCGTCGGCATCGGCGAGTTTGAAGGCGCCATCACCAATCCGAAGGGCCTGGATCCCACCGCGGTGTTCGAACATCGGCGCGCGACCAAATCGATCCTCGGGTTTCCCGGATCCACGGCGCTGAAGGACTCCGCCGCCGTGCTCGAGCACGACTGCGACATCCTCGTCCCGGCCGCACTCGAGAACGTGCTGACGAAAGACAATGCACCGCGCGTCAAGGCAAAGATCGTGCTCGAAGGCGCGAACGGCCCGACCACGCCGGATGCCGAAGCGATCTTCCGCAGCCGCGGCCTGATGGTCATCCCCGATATCTACGCCAATGCCGGCGGCGTAACGGTGTCCTACTTTGAATGGCTGAAGAACCTGTCGCATGTGCGCTTCGGGCGCCTGCACAAGCGGCTGCAGGAACGCGAGGACGGCAACGTCGTGGACACGATCGAACGACTGACGGGCAAGACCGTGTCCGACGCCGAACGCCAGATCCTCGTCAAGGGCCCCGGCGAAGAGGAGATCGTCAACTCCGGGCTGGAAGACACGATGATCGTGTCGTATCAGGCGATCCGCGAGGCGTTGAAGAAGGATCCAGCCCTGGGCGATTTGCGCTCGGCGGCGTTCAGGACCGCGATTGAGAAGATCGGGCGGTCCTACCAGGAGTTGGGAGTATTTCCGTAAGCGCGAACGCGCGCCATCGAAAACGGCGAAAGGTCCAGGGCGCTCCTGCCCTCCGTCACGAGCTCGGCGATCGCTTCGCCGATGGCGGCCGAATGCTTGAAACCGTGGCCGGAGCAGGGTGAGGCGACGACCACACGCTCCCAGTCGGGATGGCGATCGATCACGAACCCAAATCCCGGAGTGACGGTGTAGAGACACGTCACCGCGCGAATGTGACGAGGGCTCACGCCGGCGAGGCGGCCGCGAACCTGCGCCTCGTACATGCGCGCCGCGTCGGCAGGCGACGGCGATTCCCGGACCTCGTCGGCGCCGACGGTCTGGGAAAACTGCTCGGTCGCCAACTTCACGCCCTCGCCGACGATCGGAAACCCATAGAAGTGATCGTCCTCCCCGACACCGTGGCGCCAGATAAAGATGGGAAACCGTGGCGGCGTGAACACGGCCGGGGCCTCCACCGCGAACCAGTAAAGCGTCTGCGGATAGACGCGAAGGGCGCTCGCGTACGCGCCGCCGAGCAACGGTCCGATCCACGGACCTGCGCTCACCACGACGGAATTGGCCGTGTACGTGGCGAGGTTGGTGACCACGGTGGCGCTCGTCGCATCCGCACTCACTCGCAGCACGGTCTCGCCCGTTCGGACCATCGCGCCCCGCGCGCGGGCCAGATTGAGCTGGGTCTCCACGCACAGTTCGGGTCGAAGGAACCCGGCGCCAGGCTCGTAGTAACAGGTCTCATCGCCGTCGAGCTGGAACTGCGGATAGCGCGCCATCACGTCGCCAGGGGCCAGGACCTCGTGCTCGATGCGGAAGCGCTTCGCCGCGGCAATCGTCCGGCCGATGAAATCCGCGTGGCCGTGAATCCCCGCGTCCGTTCGGCGGCCGATGATCAGCCCGCCGACGGGAGCGAACAATGACCGGCCGGACTCGGCCTCCAGGCCTCGCCAGATCTCGTGCGATCGAAGGGCAAACGGCACGTACTCTTCGCCCTCGCCGATCGCCTGGCGGGTGATGCGGCTCTCGCCGTGGCTCGACCCGCGATCGTGAGGGGGCGCGAACCGGTCGATCCCGATCGCGGCAATCCCACGCCGCGCGAGCTGGTACAGCGTGGCGCTCCCCATGGCGCCCAGCCCGACGACGATCACGTCATGGCTTTTCACGGAAGAAGTCTATCTGTCCGCAAGGAGCCGGCGGCTCGCCGCCGGCGCTGGAGGGCAAACAGAATCCCGAGTATTACCGCATGCCCGTCTACTTCATGCACAACTCGCACATGTTCGTGTGCACGTTCATCGGCCTGCAGGAGTCGCTCGTCGTGTTCGACTCAATCCTCGCCAGTATCCGGTTTCCGCAGTGACCGCGAGACGTGCGCCACGGCTGACGATCGGCGTCCTCGCCGTCGAGACCTGGCGAGCAAGTCTCGGCTCGTTCGCGAGGCGCGCGCGCTGACCGCGCGCGCGCTCGCTCAGCGGGCGACGCCATTCTAGCCCCAGGTGGCCGGGACGTATACGATTACGCTTTGCCGTTTCATGAGCGATTTACCAGTGCCTGAATCCGTCTCGGCCGACGCGTCCGAGGCCAGCCTGCTCGGCGAGCTGTTCGACAACAGTCCCGTCCCGCTGGTGGTCACGAGCCTGATCCGGGATCGGATCCTGGCCGTCAACCGCCGGAGCGAAGAAGTCTTCGGCATGCGCGGGACCGACGTCATCGGCGGCTCCGTCGTCGCGTTCTATTCCAATCCCGATGATCGCCAGGTGATCCTGAAGGCCATCCGCGAGACCGGGCGGCTGACAAACCATCCGCTGGAACTCCAGCACCCGGACGGCCGGATCGTGTCCGTGCTGTTCAACTCGCGGCGCATCGTGTGGTACGGCGAGCCGGCGATTATCGGCGCGTTCGTGGATCTCACGGCGCAGCGCGAGGCGGAGCAGTCGCTGGCGGCCAGCCAGGCGAGGCTCGCCGGGCAGAGTCGCGCGCTGACGTCGCTCACCGAGCGGTCGCTCGCCGGCGACGGTTCGTTCGCCGACCGCGTGAACCAGATCCTGGAGTCGGCGGCGGCTACACTCGACGTGGCGCGGCTAAGCGTCTGGCGCCTGAACCGCGACACGGACGAGATCGAGTGCGTGAATTTTCTCCAGCGCACGGGCACGCCATTGCGCGAGGGCGTCGGCCTGAAAGTCCCGCGCGTCGTCTGTCCGCCGTACTTCTCGGCCCTGGAGGCCGAGCGCGTCATTGACGCCACCGATGCGCGAACCGATCCGCGCACGTCTGGGTTCACGGACAGCTATCTGGTGCCCAACGGCATCGGGGCGATGTTGGACGTTCCGCTGCGGCAGGCCAGCGGCACGCTCGGCGTGCTCTGCGCGGAGCACGTGGGTGGCCCGCGGGCCTGGACCTTCGACGAGCAGAATTTCGCCATTTCTGTCGCCAACCTGCTCGCCGCGGCCTTCGCTGACGCCGAGCGCCGCGAGGCGATCGTCCGCCTTCAGGAAAGCGAAGCGCGCGCCACGCTCATCGTGGACACGGCACACGACGCGTTCGTCGGCATCGACCGGGACGGGCGCATCGTGGAGTGGAATGCCCAGGCGGCATCGATCTTCGGATGGACCCGCGCTGAAGCGCTCGGACGGCCGCTCACGGATACGATCGTGCCTCCGGAGTTCCGCGCGGCCCACACCGAGGGACTCCGCCGGTTTCATGCGACCGGCGAGGCGCCGATATTGAACCATCGGCTCGAGCTCCGGGCCATGCACCGCTCCGGCCGGGAATTCCCCATCGAACTGACCGTCACCTCCCCGCTCAAGATGGCGAACGGGATCTTCTTCGGCGCGTTCCTCCGCGACATCTCGGATCGACTCGCGCATGAAACCGCGATCGTCCATGCCCGTGAGGCGGCCGAAGAAAGCCGCGACAAGCTCGATCTCGAGCTGGCCAGCGCCGGCCAGATGCAGCGCACCATTTTGCCCAAGACGCTCCCCGATGACGCGCGCGTGCGATTTGCCGCCACGTATCAGACCAGCCGTCACGCCGGCGGCGACTACTACGACGTGATTCAGATCGACGAGGATCGCTTTGCCCTCGTCGTCATCGACGTCTCCGGCCACGGCGCCCGCGCCGCCATCGTCATGGCCATGATCCGCGCCGTGATCCGCTCGGAACCGTGCGGGTTGACGGATCCCGCGTGCGTCCTGCAGCACGTCAATCGCCACTTCAAGTTTCTGTGGGAGACGTCCATGTTTGCGACGGGCATCGTGGCGGTACTCGATGCGCGCGCGCGAACGCTCCGCGTGTCGAGCGCCGGACACATGCCGCCGCTGCTCATTCGCGGCGGCCAGGTCACCGAAATGACCGTGACCAATGCGCCGCTTCTGCTCTGGGAAGAATTCGCCAATCCAGCGATTGCGGAAGTCTCTCTCGAAGCCGGCGATCGCGTGGTGCTTTATACCGACGGCATCACTGACCGATGCGGGCCCCATGATTCGCGCTTCGATCTGGACCGCGTGATGAAATCGTTCGCCCGGCACAGCGGATTGGAAATGCCCGCGATGCTCGCGGAACTCGATCGCGAGCTGGACGCCTTCGCCTGCACGCAGGAGCCGGACGACGATCAGACGGTGCTGGCGGTGGAGATCGATTAATAAACAGCCGGCGATGGGGTTCCGGGGTGTCAGGTGCCGGGGTGCGACGGGGTTCCGGGGTGTCAGGTGCCAGGGTTCTGGTTCCGGGGTTTCCTGTTCAGGTGCCGGAGTTCCAAGTTCTTAGGTTCTGTTCTTTCCCCCCTTTCAGAACAGAACCCAAGAACGGGCAACCCCGGCAACCTGAACTGTGGTCCTGCTCAGGTTTGAACCGCCTGATCTGTTGTATACTGAACCGAATGGTTCAGTATTCCCATGCCCGCTTCG
>DASUGC010000195.1:0-6695 GCA_036274235.1 Vicinamibacterales bacterium | reverse complement strand
CCGCCCACACGCGGCGCGATCGTTCCGTGAACGTCGCCCGCAGCGCCCGGTACTTCGTCCGCACGACGCCCACCCGCATGGCGCCACCGTACCAACTGGCGGCACGCAGTACAAGCAGTTATTTCTTTACAGGCCCTTAGTTCTCTTAGTTGTCTTGGTTTCCGTCGTTACTTGCCGCTCCCCACCATGACGATCGGCTGCGTCGGCGTCGCCGATCCTCCCGTTGGCTCGATCGTCACCCCGAACGCGTCCGGCGTGGCCGCGCCGGGGGCGACAACCGCGGACACGGACGCCGCGCCTTGCGCGTCAGGCGTGAAGGTCCCCGCGCCGGTCGCCGTGGTGCCCGTGATGGTCCAGAGCTGATACACCTGCCCGGCCCGAAGAGCCGGCAATCCGTCGGCCGTGAACATGAGGCCGGCGGTGCGGCTCCAGAAGGCGCGGCCGGCGGCGCCGGGCATCGTCTCCTGGCCCTTCAGGTCTACTTTCAACATGTCCGGCGCTTTGAGCACGTTCATCGCGCGCGTGACGTCCGCCCAGTTCTTACGCAGCGTGAGGACTTCCGTGCGGAGAGAGTTCGCCTCGGCGCTTCCCGCGGCGACGGTCTCGCGCAGCGCCCGGATTTCCGATCTCAGACTCTGCGCATAGAACGACGCGGCAATCGCGACGAGCGCGCTCGCCGCCAGCGCCAGCCGCATCATCGAACTGGACGACGCCGGCCGATCGTGTCGCGGCTGGGATGGAACGAAGGGCACCGGCGCGGGAGCCGGCGCCGGCGTCTGTTGTTCGCGAGCCACGCGGTTCATCACGCGTGCTTTCAGGCCGGGCGGCGGCGTCACCGGCGCGGCGTCCAGGCCGATGCCCATCACGAGGCGTTCCAATTCGGCAAGCTCGGCCGCGCAGGCTTCGCACGTCGCGAGGTGCGCGACGACGGCCTGCCGCTCGTCGGCGTCCAGCGTGCCCAGCGCAAAGGCCGGCAGCGAGTCCCGCAATTCGTCGTGTGTCATGCGAGTACGCTCCGCAACGTGCCCATCGCATTCCGCAACCGCGTCTTGACCGTCCCCAGCGGAATGCCGGTGCGCGCGGCAATCTCGCTGTGTGACAGACCTTCGTAATACGCCAGCTCGACGAGCGATCGAAATTGATCGGGGAGCCGCGCCAGCGCGCCGCGGACCAGACGGGTGTCTTCGGCCGCCAGCGTCGAGACTTCCGGGGTGGCCTCGGAAGACGGGAGCGGCGCCGCAACAGGATTAACCGCGGCGGACACATCGGGACGAGCCCGCCTCGCACGCAGCCGATCGATCGCGCGCGTGCGCGTCAACATGACAATCCAGCCCGCCACCGTGGACCGCGACGCATCGTACCGGTTCGCTTCACGCCAGACCTGCGCAAAGACATCCTGCACGACTTCTTCAGCGAGATCCGGCTGGCCCAGCACGCGCAGCGCCAGGCCGTAGACCGTCCCGCCGTACCGGTCATACAACTCCGCGACCGCATCGCCCGATCCGCCCGCGACGTCGCGGATCGCCGCACGATCGCGCCCGGCATCCCGGGTGGATGCGCCCGGAAGCACAGGCCGGTCTCCCACGTGGGCCACGAGGGTACTACGGACCGGACGAGTCACCGGTTTTCGGGGGTGGCCCTTTCATTTCATGCCAAAGGCCGGCATCGTGGCCGGAGGAACCGCACGCAAGGCATGCGGATCGTAGGTCAGTTGTTTCGTCACATCGGGAGCGGGTGCCGACAAGGCATACAACGCAAGGCCAGTGGCCGGATAGATGAAAACCGGCGCCGCATCCAGGTGCGCAAGCGTCGCGGCGCCTGCAAATTGCGCTTTGAAGGCCGGGACCTCATCCTTCCGGAGCAGCGCGTACGTCGGCCCGGCGTGTTCGTCGAGCCAGGCCACGGTCCGATCGAGCCAGGCGCGATCCAGCCACACGTAATGAAGCGTCCAGCGCCCGCCGTAGTAGCGCACGCTGCCGCTGTGCATCGCGGACAGAATGACGCTCGATGGCCTCGTCGCGTCGCGCGTGGCGATGGCGGCCGCGACGAACTCGCGATCGGCCCGCCACAGATCGAATCCGCCACGCAACCGCGAGTCGTTGAACTCCCGCACGCCGAGCAGGACGACGAGCCAGGTGCAGGTCACCAGTCCCGTTGGGCTCGATCGCGCCGCCGCGACCAGGACCGCTCCCAGCCCAAGCATGATGAACGGCCATGTGGGCAGGAAAAACCGCAAGTACCACCAGTCCGTGAACGGCAGATAGGCGAGATAAAACGTCCAGAGGGCCAGCGCGCAGGAACTGGTGACCCACAGGAACGCGCGGTCGCGCACGAGCGGCCAGATCCGGCGTGACGGCCAGACCGCCGCGATTAATCCGACGACAATCAGCGGCGTCTGGGAAGCCACGAACCACTCGAGGTACCGGCGCGCGTTTACGGGAACGTTGGAAAGCGCGAACAGGGGGCCGAGATTGCCATAACCGGATAGCAGCGGCGATCCATAGAGTCGAGCGTTGACCAGGCCCACGACACCTGCGGCGGCGACGATGGCCGTTGAAAAGCACAGGAGGCGCCAGGTCGCCACCCGGCGCGAATCGCGCGGAGCTTTGATGACATGCCACAGCAACCAGGCGCCTGGGGGGACCGCGAGCCACGGCAGATTCGGCCGGATCAGAATGGCCAGGCCCGCGGCCAGGCCCGCGGCGGCTCCGGATCGAATGCCGGGACGCAGCAGGAGATAGAAGCACAGCGCCGAGCAGGCGGCCGCTGGGACATCGGCCATCGGCGTCACCTGCAAGAACCAGAACGCCGGGCTCGAGGCGACCAGCAGTGCTGCAATCACCCCCGCCGCCGACGATCCCCATCGTCGGCCGATTCCCCACGTCGTGAGGACCAGGACGGCGCCGGCGATCGGCACCACCCAGAACACCGCACCGTGCCCGCCCAGCCATTTCGCCGCGGCCATGAGCCACGGCAGGCCCGGTGAATAGGCCGGGACGATGTCGGTGGGAGTGCCGGTGCCGGCGGGACGATACGCGAGTGGCGCGAATGTCCGCGCGGCATCCGGCCACGGCGCCTTCGCCGCCCACGGTTGAGGAAGGCGCAGGTCGCCCTTCAGCCAGAGGTCGGCCTGACTGACGTAGCCGTACTGATCCGATGCGACGGCCGCGGTGGTCGCGAATGACACGCCCAGCACCAGAGTGACGAGTGTCAGCGCCGCGACCGCCACACGATGATCGATTGTCGCCAGCCATCGAGACCACGTCTGCGCGGTGGCTCCGGGGCCGTTCGCCCACACAAAGATCAAGAGCGGCAGCGTGGACCAATAGAGCGGCCGCATCGGCTCCTGGCTCGAGAACTTGATCCCGCCAATCGTGACTTTGAATCCGCCAGTCAGGGCGACCGCGATGACCCACAGCAGGCCGGCCGCGAACAGCGTCAAGGCAACGGTGCGGACGAGGGAACGGGTGAACGAGGACATGGGCGGTCGCGATCGGGGCCGCGCTTACTGTAGCCGAACGGCTGCCACGCGAATCTGGATCTCGATACAGTGGTGTGGCGTCGATGATTCTGACACTGGGCCACTCGACCCGTCCGATCGAGGCGTTTCTATCGCTCCTTGGCGCCCACCACGTGGCCGTGCTGGGCGACGTGCGAACCGTGCCGCGGTCGCGGCACAACCCGCAGTTCGACCAGGCGGCGCTCGCGGCATCGCTCTCGAGCGCGGGCATCGAGTACCGGCACATGCCGGCGCTCGGCGGTCTGCGCAAGCCCAGGCCGGATTCAGTCAACACGGCATGGAAGAACGCCAGCTTCAGGGGCTATGCGGATTACATGCAGACGCCGGGGTTCGAGCAGGCGCTCGAGTCCTTGATCGCACTCGCCGCCGATCGCGTCGTCGCCATCATGTGCGCGGAAGCGGTGCCGTGGCGCTGTCATCGATCGCTCATCGCCGACGCGCTCCTGGCCCGAGGACTGGCGCCGCGCGAGATCGTGTCCGAGAAGAGCACGCGCGCCCACAAGCTCACGGCGTGGGCGCGCGTCGAGCATGGGCGGGTCATGTATCCGGGAGTGATTTGACAACAACTAACAACTGGCAACCTCGATGCGCCGAGGCCCAATTGTCAGGTGTTCAGTTGTCAGTTGTCAGTTGTCGATACTCAGTCTTTTCTCAGTGCTTCGATCGGCGCGACGCGACTGGCGCGCAGGGCCGGCAGATAGCTCGCCAGCAGGCCGATACCCAGCAGCGTCACGGACATGACCGCAAATACGGTGGGATCCCCGGGCTCAACGCCGAACAGCAGCGGCCGGAGCAGCCGCGTGGACGCGGCAGCCACGCCCAGGCCCACCACGACGCCGATCCCGACCACCGCCAGGCCGCGGGTCGCGATCATGCGGCGCACGGCGCCGCCGCTCGCGCCCAGCGCCATGCGCACGCCGATTTCGCGCGTGCGCTCGGCGACGACCACGGAAAGCACGCCATACAGGCCGATGGCGCCCAGCAGGAGCGCGAGCATCGAAATGACGCCGAGCGTCAACATCGTGAAGGACAGTTGCACCATCGAGCGTTGCGCCAGGAACTCCATCGTGAATTCGCGGTAGACCGGTGCTTCCGGCGCCACTTCCTTGACGAGCTTGCGGACGTCGGCCGTCAGTTCGGAGGCGCGCGGCGACTTGATGACGTAGGCGGGCGAACCCATCGCCCAAATCTGCGGCGTCGGGCCGGTGAGCGGGAAGTACACGATAGCTTCGCCGGCTTGGCGCCAGTCGTCCTGCTTGACATCGGCCACGACGCCCACGACGGTGAACGTCAGCATCTGATTGCCGAGTCGCCGGCGCACGTGCTGGCCGACCGGCTGCTGTCCGGGCCACAGCCGTTCGGCCGCCGACTTGCTGATGACGATGTTGGTGTTCGGCGTGAAGGCCTCGTCATTGGTAAAGGTGCGGCCGCCGAGCAGCCGGATGCCCATCGCCTGGAAGTAGTCGCCGGCGGTCCAGTTCTGATCGAGCAACGTGCCCGTGCTGTCGGTCGGCATCGAATCGGTGAGCCAGCGTCCGCCGCCCGTGCCCTCGTCCAGCGGAATGTTGTTCACGATGCCGACGGAGGTGACGCCGCCGAGCGCGCGAAGCCGATCCATGAAGTCCAGGTGGAAGCGGCCCCACGCCGGACCGTCGGTCAGCCGCTGCGGCTGTTCGGGCGCAAATTGAAACGTGTAGATGTCCTTCGTGTCGTATCCGGCATCGACGGCGTGCAGTTTCTGGAAGCTCCGCACCAGCAGGAGCGATCCGATGATCAGCACGAGCGCCAGCGCCGTCTGCCCGGCGACGAGTCCGTCGCGCGTCCATCGACGTCGCGCGGTGCCCCCGCGGCCGCCCTGGCGGATGTACGAGAGATCCGGCGCCGAGGCACGAAGGGCAGGCGCAATCCCGCAGGCCAGCGCGACGACGAGCACCAGCCCGAAGGCGGTGAGCAGCGTCATCGCATCGAGCCCGACCATGCCGAGCCGCGGAATCCCTTCCGGCGCCGCTCGCACGAACAATGGCAGCGTCAGGGTGCTGAGTACGACCGCGAGCACACCGGCCAGCAGCGCCACGACGGCCGCCTCAGCCAGTTGCAGACGGGCCAGTTGCGTGCGGCCGGCGCCGATCGCGCGCCGAACGGCCATTTCACGGCGGCGGCCTTCGGCCCGGACGATGAAGAGATTGGCGACATTGGCGCAAGCGATCAGCAGGACGAGCACGACCGCGCCAAACAGCACCCACAGTGACGTGGTCACCGAGGTTCCGACAATGCGATCCAGGATGGGATCGACGGTGGCGCGGAACTGCTCGGCGAGCCTGGCATAGCCGGCGGGTCCGCCAAATCGGGCGGGGAGACCCTTCGCCAGCTGGGTCAGCTCGGCCGCGAGCTGCGGGCGCGTGACACCAGGTTTCATCCGCGCGACGATTGGCGTGCCGAGATTTCCGGGCTGCACCTGATCGACGCGCGGATCGCCCGCGATCCACAACAGGGTGTTGTCGTCCGGGAAGTGGAACTCCGGGGGCATGATGCCGATGACCTCGCGCATCGCGCCCGAGACAAAGTACTTCTGTCCGATGACCGACTCGTCCGCGCCGAACCACGTGCGCCAGAGACGGTCGCTGATCACAACGACCCGTTCGCCATCCTCGGTTGTCGGCAGACGTCCTTTGGCGGGCTTGGCGCCGAGAGTCGCATAGATGCTGTTCGAGGGCCAGCACATCGCGATGCGTTCCACGTGATCGTCGGTGGTCCGAAGGGTGGATGTGCCGGCGGAAAAAATGAAGATGCCGTCGATGAGCTTCGACTGCTCCTTGAACTGGAAATAGAAATCGTTGCCCAGACCGAAGCTCGCCGGGAGGTCCGAGCCCGGCGCCGTCCCTCCAAGCAGGACCAGCCGGTCAGGCTCGGCGAAGGGGAGCGGTTTGAGGAGGACGGTATCGACGACATTGAACATCCCGGCCACGGCGCCAATCGCGAGCGCCAGGGTTCCAACGGACGTCAACAAGAAGACCGGGGCTCGACGAAGCGAACGCCAGGCAAAGCGGAGGTCGGTCATCCACGCAGCAAGCATCTGGAACTCCTGACAGGGCCTGAGTGCTTGGACGGCGCCCGGGGGTCTTGAGTTCGCTTGTCAGGGTGGTTATGCCGTGAAAGGAACGATCTTTCCTGGATT
>DASUGC010000194.1:0-2385 GCA_036274235.1 Vicinamibacterales bacterium | reverse complement strand
GACGGACGGGTTCTGGGGTGCCGGGTTCTGGGGTGCCGGGTGCCGGGGTTCTGGTTCCGGGGTTTCCGGTTCAGGTGCCGGGGTTCCAAGTTCTTCGGTTCTGTTCTTCGCGAGAACAGAACCCAAAAAGCTCGACCGGCGGGCTGAAGCCCGCCGGCTACCTGGATCGCTCGATTCCGAATCCCACACTCGCGATCCCGGGAATCGACACGGGCAATCGGCCCGTGAGCGGCGAGTCGCCCGCGAGACCACGGATCGCGGAAAGCTCGGCCAGGTCGTAGAAGTCGTACGTCAATAACACGGCGGGGAGCGTCGGTATGCCCGCGGGCACGTACGGATTGCCGAAAAACACCGTGATGAACGGGCGTGGCGTCCCGCTCGTGAGACGGGCCAGATCCGTCAGGAGCTTCGCCAGCGGCGCGGCCAGATCCATGCGCCCGCTTCCCGAAGACGCGCGGACGAAGACCGAGACGACGATCGCGTCATAGCGCGTCGCGGTCGCGCGGACGAGCTCCAATTCTTCCGTGGTGGATCGATCGGACAATTCAATCGACGCGCCGATGGGCCAGCGCTTGCGCAGCTCGGGCAGGAACGTCCGGCTCGGCGCGGCGATGCGCCAGTTGGCCGGATAGTCCAGCATCGACAGGTACAGCACCGACGCCTCGCGCGGCACGCGCAGGGGCACCTGGTTCCGATCGTCCTTGACCAGTGTGATCGACTTCTCGCTCAGTTGCTGCGCGACGACGGCATTTTGCCGCCCGCCCACACGCTTTGGCACATCGTCCAGTGACACGGTGCGCGTCTTGTGCAGGCCCAGGCGCGCCTTGGCCTGCAGGAGCCGGCGCACGGACGCTTCCACTTGAGCGCGAGGGATCTTTCCCGCTTCCACCGCCGCCTTGACGGCCGCCACGGCGGCCGCATCGTCGGGCGAGTGCAGCACGACGTCGTTGCCGGCCTGGATCGCGCGCACCGCGGCGTCGGCCGGTGAGAGGCGTCTGGCGATGGCATCCATGCCCATCGAGTCCGTGAAGATCAGGCCCTGGAATTTCATCTCGCCGCGGAGGAGGCCTGTAACGATGGGCGGACTCAGCGTGGCGGGACTGAACTCGCCGGGATCGAGCGCCGGCAGTTCGATGTGGGCGACCATGACGGCGTCGGCGCCTGCGGCCAGTCCCTGCCGGAACGGCGCGAGCTCGATCCGATCGAGCCGTTCGCGCGGATGACCGATGATCGGCAGGCCGAGGTGCGAGTCAACATCGGTGTCGCCGTGGCCCGGAAAATGTTTGAGCGTGGCGAGTGCGCCGCCGGCGCGCAGGCCGCGGACGTACGCCGACGCCAGCCGTCCGACGGCGTCCGGCGATTCGCCGAATGATCGGGTGTTGATGACGGGATTCTGCGGATTGTTGTTCACGTCGGCGACCGGCGAGAAGTTCACGTGCACGCCAATCGCGCGCGATTCCGCGCCGGTAATCCTCGCCGCTTCAAAGGCCAGCCGCTCGTCGCCGGCCGCGCCGACGGCCATTTCGCGCGGAAACGTTGTGGCGCCGGCCAGGCGAAAGCCCAGGCCGGCTTCGAAGTCGGCGCTGACGAGCAGCGGCAGCGGCGATTCGTTCTGCAGCCTGTTGGTGAGTGATGCGGCGGCGAGTGGATCGCCCAGCGTAGTGCCGCCCGCGTTCTGATTGAGCAGCAACGCGGCGGCGGGCTCAGCGCCGCCGAAGAGATGCACGCCGCCAAGGTGGAGCGTGCGGATCTTCTGCGCGAGCGCGTCGTACGCGTCGGTGTCGCTGGCGAGATATGTCGAGTTGGCGGACGTGAACACGAGCTGCCCAACCAGGTCGTCGAGCGCCATCCTTTTGATCGTGTCGTCCACCCATTTGGCGGCGGCTTTGTCGAGGGCATCAGGGATCGGCGCCTGAGCCGGCGCCAGTGCGAGGCCGGCCACCAGGGCGATGCCGATCAGTCGTGATACTGACACGGGGTCATTCTGTCAGATCGGGAAGGCAAGAAAACGTCTGCCCAGCGCCTTGTCCCGCCTCAGCTAATAGTTGTACCGTCACCTTCAGTGTCCGTCGCCGAACACAAATCGCACGCGCCCGTCAGTGTCGCGTGTTTTGTCCTGACCGTCAGCGATACGCGCACCCTGGACACCGAAACCAGCGGACGCGCGATTGCCGAGTTGCTGACGGCAGCAGGCCACACCGTCGTCGATCGGAAACTGGTCAAGGACGATCCGGCCGCGGTGCGGGAAGTCCTGCGCGCGGAAATCGCTCGCGGGCGTGCGCGGGCAATGATCACGACAGGGGGGACCGGCATTTCCAGGCGCGACTCAACGTTCGAGGCGGTCACGGGCATGCTCGACAAGCGCCTCGACGGATTTGGCGAGCT
>DASUGC010000193.1:0-25790 GCA_036274235.1 Vicinamibacterales bacterium | reverse complement strand
CTGCCGCGCGGCATCGATCCGGAAACCGGCCAGTACACCGGACCCGGGGAGCCGCCGGCGATCGTGGACGTGACGATCAAGATGGTGGAAGGCAAGCAGTACTACGTCAACCGCATCACGTTCACCGGCAACGTCACCACGCATGACAGCGTGGCGCGCCGCGAGCTGCGCGTCTATGAGGGCGGCGTCTTCGACACGGCCGCGCTCAAGGAAAGCATCCGCCGGCTCAACCAGCTGGGCTACTTCAAGCCGTTGGAAGGCGCGGAGGGCGAAATCAGCGTCACGCCCACGCCCGGCAAGGACGGGCTGGTGGACATCAAGCTGAAGTTCGAGGAGCAGAACCGGAACCAGATCTCGTTCGGCGCGGGCGTGTCCCAGTTCGACGGGTTCTTCGGCCAGCTGTCGTATCAGACGGCCAACTTCCTCGGGCGCGGGGAGGTGTTCGGCGTCAGCCTCCAGAAGGGCGCGCGCGCGCAGCAATACCAGTTCTCGTTCAGCGAGCCCTATCTCTTCGATCGGCCGATCACGGCCGGCGCGGAAGTCTATTCGCGCCAGTTCGCCTACCCGCTGCAGTTCACGCAGCAATCGACCGGCGGCAACGTCATCTTCGGCTGGCCGCTGGCCCGCAACCTGCGCATGTTCATCGGATACGGCTACGAGCAGACGAAGGTCTACGACATCGCCGAGGCCTATCTCAACTCGTCCAACCCGGTGCTGCGGGATTCGCTGCTGCTCGATTCCAACGGCGTGCGGACGGTCGGCAAAATCACGCCGCAGATCATCTACAACACCGTGAACACACCGGTGTTTCCGACCGCGGGGCAGCGCTACACGCTCAGCGTGGACAACGCAGGCCTGGGCGGCACCACCGAATACACGCGCGTCCGGGCCGAGGGCATCTGGTACATCCCGATTGGCAGCAAGCCGCTGCCGCGGTTCTCGTTCGGCATCCGCGCCGAAGGGCAGTACATCCAGCCGCGCGGATCGATCAACAGCCTGCCGATCTTCGAGAAGTTCTTCCTGGGCGGCGAATACAGCGTGCGCGGGTTCGACATGCGCACCATTGGCCCGCGCGATCCAGGCACGGGCGTCGTCACGGGCGGCAACAAGTCGCTCCTGTTCAACGCCGAGGTCTATCTGGCGATTGCCGGCCCCGTCCGGCTCGTGGGCTTCTATGATGCGGGCCAGGTCCAGGATATCGGCCATCCCTTGGAATGGCGCACGCCGGTCACGGTGCCGGTCGATCCGCCGCACGGGCTGCTGTTCGATCCGCTGGCGGGGGTGGTCGTCTCCGAGGAGCCGTTCACGCAGCAGTTCAAGATTCTCGGCTACCAGCCGGCGTTCAAGACTTCGACCGGCGTCGAGCTTCGCTTCTTCATGCCGGTCCTCAACGTACCGTTCCGCCTGATCGCCGCCTGGAACCCCTCACGTTTCGGCGTGCTCAACAACAACCTGGAATTCACCAAGCAGTTCACGTTCAGGTTCGCTGTCGGGACGACGTTCTAGATCTGAGGGCTTCGCCCCCAGACCCCCGACTGGCTAGCTCCCACAATTTGGCTCCCCTGAAAGGCGCACGGCCAAATTGCGGTCCCGTCGCCAGGCTCGCGCGCTGACCGCGCGCTCGCTGATGACTCGATCGGGAAGCCCCTGCGGGTTGTGGGTCGAGGCGAAAGCCGCGCGGAAGCGCGCTGAGCCCGCCGAACCTTTGGACCGAACCTTTGGACCGAACCTTTGGACCGGACCCTTGGACCGGACCTTTGGACCCTGAGGACCGAACCCTTGGACCTTTGGACCTTGGACCCTTGGACCAACAGCGTCAGTCCCCTATCTCAGGGATGAACGACGACGATCTCAAACTTGGACGAGGCAGGCATAGCCCCGCCCGAATCGAAGATGCGCACGCAGAGCGTCCCGGCCCCTGAGACGTTGCCGCTGACCGTGGTGCCCTGGGTGGCGCGCTCGTTCGAGATGACGCTCTGGCACGAAAAGCCATTCCAGGTGCCGATCGACAGCCCCAGGATGACGGAGGAGTCCGGCGTCAGGGTCAGGATCGTCGCCGTCATGCCTCCGGCGGCCGTGGAGGCGAAGAAGTAACTCACCGCGCCGTTAGGGGTGATGCTCCCGGCGAAGGACTCCGTGACGGTATCGACTGGTGTGTTCGGGGTCGTGGGAAGGTCGATGTTGTTATCGCAGCCCGCCGATCCCAGCGCCAGGGTCAGGACCAGGGCCACACCACCGCTCAATCTACGCATGCACGCTCCTCGCACGGACGGAGCCATTATCGCAGGTTCCGGGAACCTATCCACCCCGTCCACTCCCTCTGATAGACTGATGCACTTGGACTCTGGCCGGTTTGTCCGAGACTATTTGTCCCGGACGGTCGTCAAAGGGTCAGGGCTCCAGTCTTGGCCGCGTGGGCGCGTCTGGACCGGGGTTCCGAAACTGAAGGTGCTGATTCCCATGACACGCAAATCGACGATTACGCTCGCCCTGAGTGCGCTTCTTGTGGCCGGGCCGGCCGTGGCGCAGACCACGACGCCGCCCCCGCAGACGACACCACCCCCGACCCAGACGCCGCCAGCCAAACCGCCGGCGGCGCAGACCCCGGCGAAACCGGCGGACCAGAAGCCGGCGCCGCTCAAGCCGCCGACCGAGCCGTTTCCGGCTGACGCCAAGGTGGGCTATGTGGACCTCCAGCTCGTCGTGGCGCAGTCGAAACTGGGCCAGGCCGGACACGACCAGATGACCGCGCTCAACGACAAGCTCAGCGCGGCGCTGACGGCGAAGAACAAGGAGATTCAGGCGCTACAGGACAAGATCAAGGCGCAGCAGAACCTGGTCGCCGACGCCATCCTCCAGGGCATGACCCGGGACCTCGACAAGCTCCAGCGCGATACGCAGTACATGGGGCAGGACTCGCAGGTCCAGATCAACCAGCTGAACGAACAGCTGCTGGCCAACTTCCAGGCCAAAGTGCTGCCCATCGTCGAGGAGATCCGGAAGGAAAAGGGACTCTGGATTATCTTCGCGCTGGGCGACAACTCGAACATCGCCGCGGCGAACGCCGCGCTCGATTTGTCGTTCGAAGTCATCAAGCGGCTCGACGCGACAGTTAAGTAAAAGGCGCTCGCAAGTCAGAAGTCAGAAGTCAGAGGTCAGGAAGCGACGAACGAACTGACGCGGGTCATCTGTTTTCCGGAAGAGATGGCACGGCGAAGCGTCGTTCCTCACCTTTGACGTCTGACTTCTGACTTTTGACTTTGAAGTTGGGTTATTGTTGACACCCGTAATGCGGATTCTGCCCGCGCTCGAGCGGCTCGCCTATCGCTATCCCTCAGTTCTCGTTGATGCCGTCACCCGCCACGAGCCGGGGCACCGCATCGTCGCGGTCAAGAACGTCACCGTCAACGAAGAATTCTTTCAGGGCCACTTTCCGGGCACGCCGTTGATGCCCGGCGTGTTGATGATCGAGTCCTTGACGCAGGTGGCCAGCCTGCTGATCTATAGCGGCAGTGAGGTGCCTCCGCGGTGCGCGTGGCTGCGGGGCGTCAATCGCGCAAAATTCCGGCGGCAGGTGGTGCCCGGTGATCGGCTGGAACTGTCGGTCACGATGGGCCGGCAGCGAGGGCCCCTGGCCCAGTTGTCGGCGGTCGCATCGGTCAGCGGGCAGGTGGTGGCCGAAGCGCAGCTGATCGTGGCCTGCGATCGTGCGCCGGCCGGCGCGCCGGTCGTCCATCCGACCGCGATCGTCCATCCGGACGCACAGGTGGGCGCCGGCACGGTCATCGGTCCGTATGCGACCGTCGGCGCCCACGTCGTGCTGGGCCGCGAGTGCCGCATCGGGGCGTCGAGCGTGGTGGACGGCTGGACGACCGTCGGGGACTACACCGAGATCGCCCCGATGGCGTCGATTGGACTGTCGCCGCAGGATCTGAAGTACAAGGGCGAGCCCACGCGACTGGTGATCGGCCGTCACAACGTGTTCCGCGAGTTCGTCACGATTCATCGCGGGACCGCCGGCGGTGGCGGCGTCACCACCATCGGCGACCGCAATCTGTTCATGGCCTACGCGCACGTCGCGCACGACTGCCACGTGGGCAGCCACACGATCTTCGGCAATGCGGCGACGCTCGGCGGCCACGTGCACGTGGAAGACTTCGCGACGATTAGCGCCTACTCCGGGATTCATCAGTTCTGCCGCGTGGGCCAGCACGCGTTCATCGGCGGCTATACGGTCGTGACGCGCGACGCGCTGCCGTATGCCAAGACGGTCGGCAACCGCGCGCGCATCTACGGCGTCAATGCGATCGGTCTGGCGCGCCGGGGCTTCAGCGCGGATCTGATCGAAAAACTCCGCCGCGCGTACCGGCACTTGCTGCAGCACAACACCAGCCGCGCGCTCGAGTTGATCGACCGCGACCCCACGCTGGACGCCCCCGAAGTGCGCTACCTCGTCACGTTCATCACGTCCGCCCAGCGGGGCGTGATCCTCCGGCGCCCGTCGAGGCGGCTCGAGGATCTGGTGGATGTCGAGTAGGCATTCGTGGCCATCGGTCTGATCGCCGGCAACGGCACGTTCCCGTTCCTGGTCCTCCGCGCCGCGCGCAAACTCGGGAAGGACGTGACCGCCGTCGCCATCCGCGGCGAGGCCTCTCCGGAACTGGAAACGCTCGCCGGCGAGCTGGGGGGCACGGCATTCACCTGGGTCGAGCTGGGCCAACTGGGCAAAGCCATCAAGGCGCTCAAGGCCGGCGGGGTCAGCCAGGCCGTGATGGCCGGGCAGGTCAAGCACGTCAAGCTGTTTGGCGGGGTGATGCCCGACATGACGCTGCTGTCGGTGCTGATGAAACTCAAGGCGCAGAACACCGATTCGCTGATTGCAGCCGTGGCCGAGGTCCTGCAGGATCACGGGATTACGCTGATGGACTCGACGCAGCTCCTCACGGACCTCGTCGCGCCGGCCGGCGTGCTGACCCGCGCGAAACCCACCGACGCGATGGAGAAGGATTTTGCGTTCGGCTACCGCATCGCCGACGCGATTGCCGGCGTCGATGTCGGCCAGACCGTTGTCGTCAAGGATCGCGCGGTCGTCGCGGTCGAAGGCATGGAAGGGACGGACGCGGCGATACTTCGGGCCGGCGAGCTGGCGGGCGCGGGTACGCGCGTCGTCAAAGTCGCCAAGCCGCAACAGGACATGCGGTTCGACGTGCCGGTGGTGGGCGTGGCTACCGTGACCGCGATGGTGAAGGCCGGCGCCGACGCGTTGACGATTGACGCCGGCCGTACGTTGATTCTTGATGGCGACGAATTCATCCGCGCCGCCGACCGTGCGGGCCTCGTCGTGATCGGGAGAGCGCGGGCATGAGCGCCGCGCGGCTGAGAGCGGGCGTGGTCGGCGTGGGCCATCTCGGCCGGCACCACGCGCGCCTGCTCGGCGCCATGCCCGGCGTGGAGCTCGTGGCCGTTGCCGATCTCATGCTCGATCGCGCGCAGGCGGCGGTGGCGCAGACGGGCGCTGAAGCCGTGACTGACTTTCGCTCACTGTTGGGGCGGACGGACCTGGTGGTGATTGCCGTGCCCACCGTCAGCCATCTGGAGATCGCGCGTCCATTTCTGGAAGCCGGCGTCGCCGTGCTGGTCGAAAAGCCGATGACCTCCACCGTCGCCGAGGCGCTTACGATGATCGATCTGGCGCGCGAGTCAGGCGCCGTCCTGGCCGTGGGGCATACGGAACGCTTCAATCCCGCGATGTCGGCCGCGCTGCCATCCCTGCAGACGCCCCGGTTCATCGAGGTGCACCGGCTCAGCGGTTTTCCCGAACGCAGCCTGGACATCGACGTCATATTCGACGTCATGATCCACGACCTGGATATCATTCTCGTGGTAGACCGGTCGGAGGTCGTCAGCGTGGAGGCCGTAGGCATCCCGGTGCTGACGTCCAGAATCGACATCTGCAACGCGCGCCTGCGCCTGGCGTCCGGCTGTGTCGCGAACGTGACCGCCAGCCGCATCAGCCGCGACAAGGTACGCAAGGTTCGCTTCTTTCAACCCGACATGTACGTCTCGATCGATTACGGATCGCAGGAGCTCGAGGCCTGGCGGCTGCGCCGCACCGGTGGCGAGCGCCCGGTAATCGAGGGCGGGCCGATCCCGGTGGCCAAGGACGAGCCGCTCAAACGCGAGTTGGAAGACTTCATCGCCGCGGTCGGGGCGAAGCGCGCACCGGGCGTGACAGGCGAGGACGGGTTGCGCGCGCTGACACTGGCGACGCGCGTCGCGGAGGCCGTCCGGTGAGGCGACGTATTTGTTCTCCGTGTTTCCGTGCCTTCGTCTCTCTGTGTGAACTGACGGCACATTCTTCCCATGTTCACTGACGTCAACGCCTTCATCACCGAACTCGATCGCCGCGGCGAGCTCGCGCGGATTGCGGACGCGCTCGATCCCAAGCTCGAGATCGCGGCCGTCATCGATCGCGTGTCGAAGAGCCCCGGCGGCGGTCCGGCGCTGCTCTTCGAGAAGCCGGCCGGCGCAACCATGCCCGCCGCCGCGAATCTCTACGGCTCGATGTCGCGCATCTGTCTGGCGCTGGGCGTCAACCATCTCGATGAGCTTGCGAAGCAAATCGACGAGCTGATCACGCCGCCGATGCCGCGCGGCTTCATGGATGCCCTCAAGATGATGCCGCTGGTCAGCCGGCTCACCGACTTGATGCCCAAAACCGTCAAAGACGCGCCGTGCCAGGAAATCGTCGAGGAACACGGCGGGCTGGACGAATTGCCGGTGCTGACGACGTGGCCGGAGGACGGCGGGCCATTCATTACGTTGCCGCTCGTCATCACGCGCGACCCCGACACCGGGATGCGCAACATCGGCACGTATCGCATGCAGGTGTACGACCGCCGGACGACAGGCATGCACTGGCAGCGCCACAAGGGCGGCGCGCAGCACCACCGCATCGCGGAGCGGCGCGGTCAACGGCTGGAAGTGGCGGTCGCGCTCGGCGCCGATCCTGTCCTGCAATACGCGGCCACGGCACCGATGCCTGAGGGCCTCGACGAATTGATGCTCGCCGGCGTCCTGTCCAAGCGCCGCGTGGAGCTGGTCAAGTGCCGAACCGTCGATCTGGAAGTGCCCGCGCAGGCCCAAATCGTTCTGGAAGGCTATGTGGAACCCGGCGAGCGCCGCCGCGAGGGCCCGTTCGGCGACCACACCGGCCTGTACTCCCTGGCCGACGATTTCCCGGTCTTCCATCTCACCTGCATGACGATGCGCAGGAAACCGGTGTACGTCACGACGGTCGTCGGCATTCCGCCGATGGAGGACTACTACCTCGGCATGGCGAGCGAGCGGATCTTCCTGCCAATCCTGCGCAAGACGCTGCCGGAAATCGTCGACATGCACTTTCCGGCCGCGGGCATCTTTCACAACTTCGTGTTCGTGTCGATCGACAAGCGCTATCCCGGTCACGCCCGCAAGATCATGAGCGCGTTCTGGGGACTCGGCCAGCTCATGTTCTCCAAATGCATCGTCGTCGTTGACAAGGACGTGAACGTGCAGGACGAGGCGGAGGTCGCGTGGATCGCGGGAACCCACGTCGATCCATCCCGTGACATTCAGATCGTCACGGGCCCGGTTGACGATTTGGATGACGCGGCGGTCCTTCCGGCGTTTGGCGGCAAGATGGGCGTGGACGCGACGCGTAAGGGGCCGTCGGAAGGTCAGCATCGCGAATGGCCCAAACGGCTGGTGACCACGGAATCGGCCGCGCGGAAGGCGACCGAGATCTGGGAGAGAATCAAGGGTCGTGGCCGCTGAAATAGAGCCGTTCGAGTCGATTGTCCGCGCAGGTACAGCACTGTCGCGAGCGCAGGCTGAAAGCGTGCTCGCTTCGCCCGACCTGGTGGGCGTGGGCCTGCTTGGCGAGCTGGCCCGCCGGGCCGGATCGGGCGACCAGGTCACGTTCGGCCGTGTGTGCGTGCTGACCGGATTTGACGAACCTGCGGACCCGGGGCACGCCGGCGAAGTTCGCCTGGCCCGCAGGCCGCCATCGATCAATGACGCGCGTGAGCGCGTGCGCGCCGCCAAGCGGCTTGCCGGCGGCATCCCGTTGACGGGGTTCTCGCTGGCCGATCTATTGGGGCTGGCGGGCAGCGATCATCTGGCGCTGGCGGACCTCGCGAAGGCATTGCGGGCGGACGGGCTCGACGCGGTCGCGGAGGCGCCGCTCGACGAATTGGGCGACACCGACAACGCCATCGAAGTCGTCCGCGCCGTCCGGCACGGCGGCCTCGAATCCTGGCGCGCCACCATCAGCCGCGCCGCGATAGGCGAGCGCCTCGATCTCATCGATCGCGCCGTCGCCGTGCAGCGGGAGACGTCCGCGTTCCGCGCGTTCGCGCCCTTGCCGCGCCTGGATCCCGACAACGCCCCGGCCACGGGCTACGACGACGTGCGGACCGTGGCCATTGCGCGGTTGATGTGTCGATCGATTCCGTTCATTCAGGTGGACTGGCCGCTGTACGGGCCGAAGCTGGCGCAGGTGGCCATTGCGTATGGCGCCAATGACATAGATGGCATTGCGGCGATCGATCAGGTGGATCTGGGCCGCCGCCGCTCTGCGATCGAGGAAATCGAGCGCCAGATTCGCGCGGTGGTGGCGACGCCGGTCGAGCGGAATGGCCGGTACGAGACAGCCTGATGCCGGTCAGGCTGGGCGCCGTCAATTATCTGAACGTCCGGCCGCTCGTCTTCGGGCTCGAGCGGCGGCACGATCTGGTCAGCCTGCGTTTCGATCCGCCCGCCGAGTGCGCCCGCCTGCTCGCCAACGGCGAGATCGATCTCGGCATGGTGCCGTCCATCACGTACCTGGATCGACCGGGCGATTGCATCGTGCCGGGTGTGTGCATCGGGTCCGACGGCCCGGTGGACTCGGTCGCATTGTTCCTGCGCCGGCCGGTCCGCGAGGTCCGCAGGCTCGCCGTGGACACGTCCTCGCGGACGTCGGTAATGCTCACCCGCATTCTGTGTGCGCGGCGGTTTCAGATCTC
Organism: Vicinamibacterales bacterium; assembly: GCA_036274235.1. Classification (GTDB taxonomy): domain Bacteria; phylum Acidobacteriota; class Vicinamibacteria; order Vicinamibacterales; family SCN-69-37; genus DASUGC01. The sequence continues at coordinate 16,743 of DASUGC010000193.1, read as the reverse complement.
GCCGGAGCTCGTGCCGCACCCGCCGGATCTGAGCGCGATGCTGTCGAAGGCGGATGGCGGGCTGCTGATTGGCGATCCAGCGCTGTTTGCGGACCACCGGGCGCTCGGAGTCGAGAAGATTGATCTGGGCCTGGAATGGACGACGATGACCGGGCTGCCGTTTGTGTGGGCGTTCTGGGCCGGTCGAGCCGACGCCGCCCCTCCGGACGTCGTCCTCGCGCTCCAGGAAGCGGCTGAGCAGGGGCACGTGCACATCGACACCATCGCCTCGTCATATGCGCCGGAACCGGAACGCCAGGCCGTCGCGCGGCGCTACTTGCGGGAGTCGCTGGTTTTCCGGCTGTCGCCGCGGGCGATCGAGGGTCTGCGCGCGTACCATGCGGCCGCGCTCGAACTGGGCCTGGCAACCGGCGATCCCTCGCTTCGATTCTTCCCTGACGGAATTTGATCGTGCCGCGCCGCAGGCACAAAATACTCTGATGACCGTCGGCGACATCGTCTCGTCCTTCCGCGCCGGAACACGTCTGACTCCGCAAACAGCCTTCACGCTGTACAGAGACGCGCCGACGTCGCTGCTGGGACGGCTGGCCGACGAGGTCCGGCGGGCCCGGCATCCGGAAGGCGCCGTCACGTACATCATCGACCGCAACGTCAACTACACGAATGTCTGCGTCGCGCGGTGCAGGTTCTGCGCGTTCTATCGGCCCGTCGGATCCGCGGAAGGCTACACGCTTGGCTTCGAGGAAATCTACGCGAAGATCGAAGAGACGATGCGCCTGGGCGGCGGGCAGTTGCTCCTGCAGGGCGGACACAATCCGGATTTGCCGATCCAGTGGTACGAGGATCTCTTCCGCGGGGTGAAAGCGCGCTATCCGGATTTCCGGCTGCACGCGCTGTCGCCGCCCGAAGTGATTCACATTTCGCGGCTGTCGAACATTCCGGTCCGAACGGTGATCGATCGGTTGATCGCGGCGGGATTGGACAGCATTCCCGGCGGCGGCGCCGAGATCCTCGTCGATCGCGTGAGGAAGATCCTGAACTGCTACAACAAGGCGACGGCCGACGAGTGGCTCGACGTCATGCGGCAGGCCCACCGCGCCGGGCTTCGGACCACCGCCACGATGATGTACGGCACGGTGGAAACGCCGGAGGAACGGCTCGAACACCTGTTCCGGTTGCGGGATCTGCAGGATGAAACCGGCGGATTCACCGCGTTCATCGCGTGGAGCTATCAACCGGTGCACACGGAATTGGGCGGGACCGAGGCGACCGGGATCGAGTACCTGCGCACGCTCGCGATGGCGCGGCTGGTGTTGGACAACTTCGACAACCTGCAGTCGTCGTGGGTCACCCAGGGCGGCAAGGTGGGGCAGTTGAGCCTGGCGTATGGCGCCAATGACATGGGCAGCGTGATGATCGAAGAAAACGTCGTGCGGGCGGCTGGCGCCGAGTACTGCATGGACGAATTCGAAGTCGTCCGCAACATCGAGAGTGCCGGCTTCGTGCCCAAGCGCCGCAACATGCACTATCAGCTTCTGGGCGACCCGATCTTCCGCGAGCGCGAGGTCCCCCGTATGCATGCGCTTGCCACCGCCCGCCCCGACGGCGCCGCGGGCGAGGCCGAGGACGCGCGCGCGTACCCGGCGCGCAGCGCCCCGGGCCGCAAGGCCCGCGAACGGCGATGATTGTTCGCGCGCGGTGGGTGCTGCCGATTGACCGCGCGCCCATCGCCGATGGGTGGGTGGCCGCCGATCCCGTCGCTCACCGAATCACGGCCGTCGGCCGCGGTACGCCGCCGGGCGACGCGACCGATCTCGGGGACGTCGCGCTGCTGCCCGGGCTCGTCAATGCCCACACACATCTGGAACTGAGCTGGATGGCCGGCGCGATTCCGCCGGCCGGATCGATGGACGCCTGGATTCGCGCCATCGTCCGCCTGCGCCGCGCGGGCCCCCCGGGCGGGGAGGCCGAGATGATCGCCGCCATGGCGCGCGCCGCGCTCGACATGCATGCGTCGGGCACCGTCCTCGTCGGGGACATTTCGAACACGCTGCTCTCGCCGCGGATCCTGGCGGACACGCATCTGCGGGGCGTGGTGTTTCACGAACTGCTGGGGTTCAATGCGGCCGATCCCGGCTTGCTGGTGAAGGACGCCTGGGATCGCATTGCCGCGGTCGAGCGCGCCGTGGGCGGCAAGGACATTGCCTTCAACGTGGTGGCGCATGCGCCGTACTCGGTGTCGCCGGCGCTGTTTGCCGAGATCCTCCGGCGCGCGCGCCCGGAACCGCTGTCGATTCACCTGGGCGAATCTCCGGAAGAAGTCGAGTTTCTGCACAGCGGCACCGGACCCATTCGCGACATGCTCGTGACGCTTGGCGTCTGGCCGGACGGGTGGACGGCGCCCGCCTGCGAGCCGCTCACCTATGTCGCTCGATTGGGCTACGTGCGCCGCGGCACCCTGATCGTCCACGGCGTGCATCTCACGGACGATGCCCTGGAGCGGATTCGGTCGGCCGGCGCCGTGCTGGTCACCTGCCCGCGCAGCAATCACTGGGTGGGATCAGGATCGCCGCGCGTGTCGCATTTCTACGCGGCGCGGCTGCCGGTCGCCATTGGGACGGACAGTCTGGCGTCGTCGCCCTCGCTCAATCTGTTCGATGAGCTGGCGGAGATGCGCAGGCTGGCTCCGGAGGTTGATGCGTCCGCGTTGCTCGACAGCGCGACCCGGCGCGGCGCCGAGGCGCTGGGCTTCGCGGATCGCTATGGCACGCTCACCGCCGGCAAGCGCGCGGCGATGATCGCGGTGGAAATCCCGGCCGGCGAGCGCGATGTGGAAGAATACCTCGTCAGCGGAATCCCGCCTGGAGCCGTGCGCCGGGTTGCGTAGTGGTCGAACCTCGGGCTGTGAACGCTGAACCCTGAACCCGTGCCCATGCTGGCCCGCCTCCAAACGTACGGCGCATTCGTGCGCATCAGTCACTCCGTGTTCGCCCTGCCGTTCGCGCTGGTGGGCGCGCTCCTGGCGATGCGGCATGTCGGCGTCCACTGGTGGCGCGTCTGGTGGATTGTCGGCTGCATGGTCGCGGCGCGCAGCGCCGCCATGGGCTTCAACCGTCTCGTGGATGCGAGCTACGACGCGCGAAACCCGCGTACCGCCATGCGCGAGCTGCCGGCCGGCCGCATGTCCGTGCGCGAGGCGTGGGGCTTCGTGGCCGTCGCGTCGCTGGCGTTCGTGGCGTGCACGATTCCGCTGGGCCGCACGTGCTGGATGCTCTCGCCCGTGGCCCTGGCGATCGTGTTCTGGTACTCGCTGGCCAAGCGCGTCACCACGTACACGCAGGCATTTCTGGGCCTGGCGATGGCCGTGGCGCCCATCGGCGGGTGGCTCGCCGCGGGTGACGTCATGGGCGCCGAGCCGTTATGGCTGGGCCTCGCGATTGGATCGTGGGTCGCCGGCTTCGACATCCTCTACGCCTGCCAGGACCTGGAGTTCGATCGCCGGGAAGGCCTGCGCTCGATCCCCGCGCGCTTCGGGATTGCCCGATCAATCGCGATGTCGCGCGCGCTTCATATCGTCACGATCGTCGCGCTCGTGCAGGTCGGACGGCTGGATGTGCTCGGGCCCGTGTATTTCGCCGGCGTCGCCGCCGTGGCGGTGCTCCTCGCGTGGGAGCAGTCGCTGGTCCGCGCCGACGATCTCTCGCAGGTCAAGCGCGCCTTCGACATGAACGGCTGGGTCGGGCTGCTGTATCTGGCGACGACGGCCGCCGCGGTGTACTGGCGATGACGCCGCGCCGGATTGCCGTCGGTGTCACGGGCGCGAGCGGCGCGATCTATGCGGTCCGCACGATCGCGGCGCTGCTCGAGGCCGGCTGCGCGCTGGACGTGGTGTTCAGTGACTACGGCAAGCGGCTCCTCCTCGATGAGCTCGGGCCGGATGCGAAGGTCGAGCGCCTGAGCGATCTCATGGCCGCCCGGTACGGCGAGGCGATCCGCCGCGGGTCGTTCGTCGTGCACAGCAACAAGGACATGGGCGCGACGCTCGCGAGCGGCAGCCATCTGTGCGACGGGATGGTCATCGTGCCGTGCTCGATGAAGACGCTGGCCGGCGTGGCGCACGGGTTGTCGCGATCGCTGGTGGAGCGCGCCGCCGACGTGATGCTCAAGGAGCGGCGCCGGCTCGTGCTCGTGCCGCGTGAGACGCCGATGAGCCTGCCGGCGCTCAGGAACATGGTGAGCTGCGCCGAGGCCGGCGCGATGATCCTGCCTGCCATGCCGGCCTTCTACCAGCAGCCGAAGACGATTGACGATCTCGCGGCGTTCATGGCCGGCAAGATCCTGAACGCGCTCGGATTCGAGCAGCAGCTGTTTCCGCCCTGGAGAGGTGAGTGACAGTGACGGCGGAAAGGTGTCGCGAGTGAGCGCGCAGGGGAGTGTGGCGGGGACGAAGTCATCCCACGTATCCAAGGACCCCGCGCGCATCAGCGGCATGTTCGATGCGATCGCGCTCCGCTACGACACGCTGAATCACGTGCTCAGCGCGGGCCTGGATGTGCACTGGCGCCGCCGCCTGATCCGCGCGCTCGAATTGGCCGACGGCGATCGCGTCCTCGATGTCTGCACGGGCACGGCGGACCTGGCGATGGGCGCGGCCCGCTGGCGGCGGGCGCGCGTGCGTCAGGTCGTGGGCGTCGATTTCTCCGGCGCCATGCTGCAGATTGGGCAGGGCAAGATCGCGCGCGGGGGGCTCGCGCCGCGCGTCCAACTGGTGCGCGGCGACGCCACGCGGCTGCCTGTCGCGACGGCATCGTGCGATGCCGCGATGATCGCCTTCGGCATTCGTAATGTGGTGGACACGGCGGCCGCGCTGGGCGAGCTGCATCGCGCGCTGCGGCCTCACGGCCGGCTGGCGATCCTCGAGTTCGGCCTGCCGGCAGATCGCCGGCTCGGCGCGCTCTACCGGTCATATTTTCGTCACATCCTGCCGCGGATCGGGAAACTGGTATCGCGCCACAGCGACGCCTACACGTATTTGCCGGCCTCCGTGTCGGAGTTTCCCTCGGGTGAGGCGTTCGCGGACCACCTCCGTGCGGCAGGCTTTTCGTCCGTTCAGCACGTCTCAATGGCGATGGGCGCGGTCTATCTGTATCTCGCCCGGCGTCCCTAGCGTGGGCGTAACCCTGGACTGACGAAACACGAGCCCGGATCGACTCGTAACTCATTGAGCGAACAGCGCGATCCGCCTGCCGGCCCGCGCGTCTGCCGATATACTGAACGTAAGCCTCATGTACCTGGATCTCGAGGACTACCGGCCCGATACGCCTCGCGTCAATCGCGCCATTTCGGTCCGCGAGGGCATTCTCCTGTCGCTGCTCGCGCACGCGATCGGCATCATCGTCTGGCTCCTCATGCCTCCCGCGCCGCCGGCCAGGAACACGCTGGATTCGCTGAGCGAGGACGCGCCGATCCGCTACGTGCAGATGGTGCCGCCGCAGCTGCCGGAAATCGCGAAGCCGCGTGTCGAGCAACTACAGAAAGACCGGGAGGCGTCTTCCCCCGATCCCGTTCCAAAGCCTGACAACCAGCCGGAGAAGATCACCGGTCCGCCAACCGAGAAGCCCGTGGTGCCGGACACGCCGTCCATGGCGCCGCCCACGAGCGCGCCGACGACCGTTCCGGATATCGCGAGCAAGATTACCGCTGACCCCGCGTCCACCCAGAAGCCGGCGGCGAGCCTCGGCAACTCTCTGCGCAATCTGCAGCAGTTCCTGCAGACGCAGAACTTCGACACGCAGCAGGGCGGCGACAAGAGCGATCTCGGCGACTTTCAGTTCGATGCGAAGGGCGTCGATTTCAATCCCTGGCTGCGCCGTTTCGTCGCGCAGGTCAAGCGCAACTGGTTCGTCCCGCAGGCCGCGATGATGCAGCGCGGCCGCGTCGTCATTCAATTCAACGTGCTGCGAAACGGCACGATCACCGATTTGCGGATCGTCCAGGCGTCAGGCATCCCGCCGTTCGATACGGCGGCCTTCAATTCGCTCAAGCTCTCGAACCCGACGATCGCCCTGCCGGCCGATTACCCCGACGACAAGGCCTTCTTCACGGTCACGTTCCATTACAACGATCCCATTGGACGCGGCGACCGGTAAGCAGCCGTTGACGTCACAGGCCATCGCGGTCGTCGGACCGACGGCCACCGGAAAGAGCGCGCTCGCCATCGCGATTGCCCGGCGGATCGGCGGGGAAGTCGTGGCGTGCGATTCGACGGCGGTGTACCGCGGCATCGACATCGGCACGGACAAGGTGCCGGTGGCTGAGCAGGGCGGGGTGCGCCACCACATGATCGACGTCGTCGGACCAGCCGACGTCTACTCGGCCGCGCGATACGCGACCGACGCGGCGCGCGTGATGCGGGACATCACGGCTCGCGGCCGGACGCCGGTCATTGCGGGAGGGACGGGTTTCTACTATCGCGCGCTCGTGCGCGGTCTGTTTCCCGGACCCGCGCGCGATACGGATTTACGCGCCCGGCTGGAACGCGTGGCCGCACGGCGCGGCGTTGAAGCGCTGCACCGCTGGCTCGCGCGCGTGGATCCTGCGTCGGGCCGGCGGATTCAGCCTCGCGATCTCAAACGACTGGTGCGGGCGCTGGAGGTCTATCTCCTGACCGGCCGCCCGTTGACCGAACACTTCGACGCGACCGCGTCACCGATTGCCGACTACACGCTGCTGACGATGGGATTGGACATGCCGCGCGAGGCGTTGCGCGCCAGGGTGGCGCGCCGTGTGGACGATCAGTTCGCGCGGGGCGTCGTTCGCGAAGTCACGGCGCTCATCCAGACGGGCGTGCCGACAACTGCTCACGCCTTCAGCGGTCTGGTGTACCGCCAGGTGGTGGAGCATCTTCAGGGTGTCCGCGACGAGCCGGCGACGCGGGCGCTCATCGTCCAGGAAAACATGCGCTACGCGCGCCGCCAGTTGATATGGTTCCGCAAGGAGCCCGGCGTACGATGGCTCACCGGGCCCGGCGAGGCGCGTGAGGCGCGGGCCACCGCATTCGCCGCTGTGGACGCCTTTGTGAACCGCTTCCAGAGTCCCCCAGTTCCCCAGTTCCCCGGTTCCCCGGTTTCGTAGTCCGCCGTCATGTTCCCCCGCGCCCTTCTCATCGTCATGGACTCCGTCGGCGCCGGCGCGTTGCCTGATGCCTCGCTCTACGGCGATGAGGGCAGCGACACGCTGGGCAACATTGCCCGCGCCGTCGGCTTGAAGATCCCGACGCTGCGCAGCCTCGGACTGGGCATGGTCGCGCGCATCGGCGTGCCCGGCGGCAGTCCGCGCGGCGCGTTCGGCCGGATGGCGGAACGATCAGCCGGCAAAGATTCCGTCACGGGCCATTGGGAAATGATGGGCATCGTGCTGGATCGTCCGTTCCCGACGTTTCCCCAGGGCTTTCCGCCCGACGTGATTCAGACATTCGAAGCGCGCATCGGCCGGGGCACGCTCGGCAACACGGCTGCGTCCGGCACCGCCATCATCGACTCGCTCGGGCCCGAGCACATGCGGACAGGCGCGCCCATCGTCTACACGTCCGCGGACAGCGTGTTTCAGATTGCCGCGCACGAATCGGTCATCGCGGTGCCCGAGCTGTATCGGATGTGCCAGGCCGCGTTCGAGATTGTCGGGCGCGGAATGGGCGTTGGGCGCGTGATTGCGCGGCCCTTCGTCGGCGAGCCGGGGCACTTCACGCGCACCGCCAATCGCCGCGACTTCGCGCTGGACCCGTTCGGCCCGACGCTCTTCGATCGACTCAAATCCGCCGGCCACGAGGTCGTGGGCATCGGCAAAATCGACGATCTTTTTGCCGGGCGTGGATTGACGCGCGCCATCCACACGGTCTCCGACAGCCACGGCATGGACGTCGTCATGGAATGCATGGCGCAGACGCCGCGTGGATTGATCGTGGCCAACCTGGTCGATTTCGACACCCTCTACGGCCACCGGAACGACGTGCGTGGTTATGCCGACAATCTGGAACGGTTCGACGCCCGGCTCGGGCAGCTGCTCTCCGCGCTTCAGCCCACGGACCTTCTAGTCGTCACCGCCGATCACGGCAACGATCCGACCACGCCGTCGACCGATCATTCGCGGGAGTACGTGCCGGTGCTGCTTGCGGGCGAAGGCGTCCGAGCCGGTCTGGATCTCGGCGTCCGCCAGACATTCGCCGATCTGGGGCAGACGCTCGCTGACATCTTTCGCGTGCCGGCGCTCGATCACGGCACGAGTTTTCTGGCGCAGATCCTGCGATAGACTGGGCGCACGTCGGCGTTCATGGCTTCCATCCGCGAGGCGCTCGAGCAGCGCGAATTCGAATTCCTGTCTCCGGCCGCGGCCAAGAGCGCGGCCAGCCGTGGCCGGCTGCACGACGAGCCGCCCGATCCAATCCGCCCGGCCTTTCAGCGCGATCGCGATCGAATCATCCACTCCAAGGCATTCCGGCGGCTCAAGCACAAGACGCAGGTATTCCTGGCGCCGACGGGCGATCACTACCGCACGCGCCTCACGCACACGCTGGAGGTCTCGCAGATTGCGCGGAGCATCGCCAAGGTTCTGCGCCTGCACGAAGAATTGACCGAGGCCATTGCCCTGGGCCACGACCTCGGTCACCCGCCCTTCGGCCATGCCGGCGAGCGCGTCATCGATCAACTCGTACCAGGCGGGTTTAGTCACTACGAACAGAGCCTGCGCATCGTGGACGTGTTGGAAAACAGCCGTCAGGGCCTCAACCTCACGTGGGAAGTGCGCGATGGAATCGCGCGTCACTCCAAAGGCAAGCACGGGCTGCCGGTCGGCGCGCCGCCCGAGCATCGCGCCAGCACCATGGAAGGGCAGATCGCGCGGGTGGCCGACATTGCCGCCTACGTGAATCACGATATCGACGATGCGGTGCGCGCCGGGATCCTGAGTGAAGCGGATCTGCCGGCCGACGCCGTCGGGGTCATTGGGCGCACGTCATCGCAGCGGATCAACACCATGGTCACGGACGTCGTGACCTGGACCATGGACGCCGGCCTGGCCGAAGTCCGGATGAGTGACGAGGTCCTGCAGGCGACGCTCAAGCTTCGCGAGTTTCTCTTCGAGGCGGTCTACGAGAATCCCCGCGCGACCGCCGAGTTCGAAAAGGCCACGGGCATTCTGGGCGGCCTATGGGAGAAAATCCGCGCCAGACCTGAACAGTACCTGGACGCGACCACCATCGACAAGGAAGGCCTGGACGCCGCCGCCCGGGACTTCCTGGCCGGAATGACGGACCGCTATGCCGTCTCTCTCTTCCAAGAACTCTTTGTGCCCAGATCCTGGAGCGTGTAGGGAACTGGGGAGCTGGGGAACTGGGGAACTGGGGAACTGGGGAACTGGCCGATCCCCAGTTCCCCAGTTCGCCGGCTCCCCGGTTAATGCTAGGATCGTAGTTTCCGGTTTGGCCGACGGACCAGACTGGGGGACGCCATGTTGTTGGATCTGCGGGGGTTCCGGAGCGGCACTGACGAAGTTGTCCGCCAGTTTCCGCCAGACGCCTTCGAGCTGAAAGGCGAGGACTTCAGGATCGTCGCGCCCGTCCAGTTGACGGCCAAAATCACCAAGGACAATGAGAAGGTCCGTTTGGTGGGCCGGCTCGAGACGACGCTCGAGACCGATTGCGGGCGCTGTCTGGATCCGTTCCCGATTCCGGTGGACGCGGGCCTGGACCTGCTGTTCCTGCCGGAAGCCGATCAGATGAAGACGGCAGCCGGTGACGACGAGGAAGACGAAGCGGAAGTGCGCGAAGCCGACACGGGCGTGTCGTTCTACAAGAACGACACGATCGACCTCGGCGAGATGATGCGCGATGAGTTTTACCTGGCGCTGCCGATGAAGCCGCTGTGCCAGGCCGACTGCAAGGGGCTGTGCCCGGTCTGCGGCAGGAATCGCAACCGCGAGTCGTGCGATTGCAAGGCCGAGTGGGTGGATCCGCGGATGGAGCCCTTGAAGCGATTACTGGACCGTTGAGACTGGACAGAAGAGACCACGCACATGCCGAATCCTAAACGCCGCCATTCGAAGACGCGCACCGCCAATCGCCGCACACACGACGCGCTCAAGCCCATCGCGGTCAGCACCTGTCCGCAGTGCCGCGAGCTGAAACCGCCGCACATCGTGTGTCCCAACTGTGGCTATTACAAGGGCCGCCAGGTCAAGGCCGTCGGCGAGGAATAGCCATCACTACCATCGCCGTTGACGGGATGGGCGGCGACCTTGCGCCCGCCTCTGTCGTCGCCGGCGCGCTGCAGGCCGTCCGCCGCCATGGCATGGCCGTCGTGCTGACGGGACCGGCGGACGTTCTGCGCGAGCACCTGAATCAACTCGGCGGGGCCTCAGGCCTGCCGCTGACGATTGTCGACGCGCCCCAGGCGGTCGCGATGGACGAATCGCCGCTGGCGGCGCACCGGCGCAAGCCGGATTCCTCCGTGCGGGTGGCGACGTCGCTGGTGGCGCGCGGCGAGGCCCACGCGCTCTTCAGCGCCGGCCACACCGGCGCGACGTTTCTGGCCGCCCGTGCCGCTTTCGGCGTCATGGCGGGCGTGGATCGGCCCGCGCTGGCCGTCACGGTGCCGACGCGGGCAGGCGCCGCCATTCTGGTGGATGCCGGCGCCAACATCGATTGCACCGCGCGCCAGCTCTGCCAATTCGGCGTCATGGGTGCTGCGTACGCCCGACTGGCGCTGAATGCCCGGCATCCGAAAGTCGGGCTGCTCTCGATTGGCGAAGAGGCGGGCAAGGGCACCGATCTCATTCGCGAGGCGCACGAGCTGCTGAGCCAGGCGCCGGTTGAGTTTCTCGGCAACCTCGAGGCGCGCGAGTTCTTCAGCGGCCGCGCCGACGTGATCGTCTGCGACGGTTTCGCCGGCAATATTGCGTTGAAGGTGGGCGAGGGCCTGGTGGAACTCGCCCAGGAAATGGTGCGGGAGGAACTGGGCGTGGAGCTCGTGTCGCAGATTGGCGGCCTCCTGACGCGGCGCGCGTTCGCGCGCTTCAAGCAGCGCGTGGATTACGCGGAAACGGGCGGCGCCCCCGTGCTGGGCCTGGACCATCTGGCGATGGTCGGCCATGGGCGATCGTCCGCCGTGGCCGTCGAGAACGGCATTCGCACTGCCGCGCGGCTTGTCGATCAACGGATCGTGCAGCGCATGACGGAGATTCTGGCGCCCCAGACAGGACAGGGCGCGGAAGGCACCCGCCTTCGTTGACGCTCGCGGCGGTGTCCGAGGCGCGGCTGCGCTGAAGCGCTCCCCCGTGTTTTTGAGCCAGAACAAGATGGATTTCTTCACGTCTTCTTGCCTTCATGCGGGACACGCGTTTTTGACTTCTGACTTGCAGGCATGCTGAAGTAGACAGCTTGTGACTGCGGCGTTGCAGGGTCGTGTAGCACTCGTCACGGGCGCGTCGCGCGGCATCGGCAGGGCAATCGCCCTGGGGCTGGCCGGCGCGGGCGCAACGGTTGTCGCGGCGGCGCGGGGGGCGAATGCGGAGGCGACCGCGGCGGCGATTCGGGAGTCGGGTGGCGCGGCGGAAGCGATCGCGCTGGACGTGACCGACGCGGCCGCGATCGATGCCGCCATCAAGGACATCGTGGCGCGGCTCGGCCGGATCGACGTGCTGGTGAACAATGCCGGCATCACGCGCGACACCCTGATGTTGCGGATGAAGCGCGAGGATTGGGACGCGGTGCTGCAGACGAACCTGACCGCGGCCTTTGCGTGCGCGCAGGCCGTGCTGAAGCCGATGATCAGGCAGCGATCGGGCCGGATCATCAACATCACGTCGGTCGTCGGGCAATCGGGCAATGCCGGTCAGGCGAATTACGCGGCGTCGAAAGCCGGTCTGATTGGGTTCACGAAGGCATTGGCGCTGGAGGTCGCGTCGCGCAACATCACGGTCAATGCCGTGGCGCCCGGGCTGATCGACACCGACATGACGCGTGCCATCGCGGGCGGCGCGCACGAGGAATGGGCGGCGAAAATCCCGCTGGCCCGGCTGGGTACACCCGAGGACGTCGCCTCGGCGGTCCGGTTTCTGGCCTCGGACGAGGCGTCGTATATTACAGGGCACGTGCTCGCCGTCAACGGCGGGATGTATCTATAAATGGGGCTCCGGGGTTTCAACCCCGGGGATGGGTTTCAGGAGGCCTACATGGCGGTTGCGGACCAGGTGAAAAAGATCATCGTTGAGCAGTTGGGCGTGGACGAAGACGAAGTGACGCCGGATGCGTCGTTCGTGGACGACCTGGGCGCCGATTCGCTCGACACGGTCGAACTCGTCATGGCTTTCGAAGAGGAATTCAGCATCGAGATCCCCGACGAGGACGCCGAGAAGATCACGCGCGTGAAGGAAGCCATCGAATACATCGAGGGCCACGCCAAGAAGAAGTAGCCGCACGTCTGGGGAGCGCGCGTGAGTAGACGAGTTGTCGTCACCGGCGTCGGCCTGCTGTCGTCGGTCGGGATCGGCACAGCGGAGAACTGGGACGGCCTCGTGGCCGGTCGCAGCGGCATTGCCACGATTACCCGCTTCGATCCCGCGCCGTTCGCCGCGAAAATCGCCGGCGAGGTCAAGGGCTTCGATCCGCTGAAGTACTTCGAGAAGAAAGACGTCAAGAAGATGGACGTCTTCATCCAGTACGCCCTCGTCGCCTCCCAGTTCGCCATGGAGGACGCGGGCCTGACCGTGACCCCGGACATCGCCGAGGACGTCGGCGTGTTCATCGCCTCGGGCATCGGCGGGTTCTCCACGATCGAGCGCGAACACATCGAGTTGCTCAACGGCGGCCCGCGCCGGATCTCACCGTTCTTTATTCCGGCATCCATCATCAACCTGGCCGCCGGCCAGGTGTCCATCCGGTTCGGCGCGAAAGGCCCCAATCTCGCGACGTGCACGGCCTGCACGGCGTCGGCGCACGCCGTCGGCGAAGCCGCCGAGATCATCAAGCGTGGCGATGCCAACGTCATGATCGCCGGCGGTTCCGAGGCGTCGATTACGCCGATGGGCATCGGCGGCTTCGCCGCGATGCGCGCGCTCTCCACGCGCAACGACGAACCGGCCCGCGCGAGCCGTCCCTTCGACACGGATCGCGACGGCTTCGTCTGCGGCGAGGGCTCCGGCATCGTCATTCTGGAAGAACTGGAGTTCGCGACGGCCCGAGGCGCGCGGATCTACGCGGAGGTGGCGGGATATGGGCTCTCCGGCGACGCGTACCACCTGACCTCGCAGCCCGACGATGCCAACGGCGCGGTGCGGTCGATGCGGATGGCGCTGCGGAAAGCCGGCGTGCGGCCCGAAGAGGTGGACTACATCAACGCGCACGGCACGTCCACGCCGATCAACGATCCCACCGAGACGCTGGCCGTGAAGACGACGTTCGGCGAACACGCGCGCACGCTGGTGATGTCATCGACGAAATCAATGACGGGGCATCTGCTGGGCGCGGCCGGCGGCCTCGAGGCCGGTATCACCGCGCTGGCGATTCGCCACCAGTTGGCGCCGCCGACGATCAATCTCGATAATCCGGATCCGGCGTGCGATCTCGACTACGCCGCCAATCGCAGCCGTCCGATGAAGATCGATGTGGCACTATCCAACTCCTTCGGCTTCGGCGGCACGAACGGGACGCTGCTGATGAGGAGAATCGATTAATACGGCTTCAGAGTTCCGTGTTCAGCGTTCGGGGGTTCAGGGTCCGATGCTGGCGCTCGAACCCCGAACGAAGGAACGTTGAACTCTGAACTCTGAACCCGAATAGCCCGAATAGAAGGTTGACCGTGCGTATCGCCGTCTGCATCAAACAAGTCATCAGCCGTGAGTGGCAAGTCCGCGTCGATCCGGCAACGAACTGGGTGCGGGATCAGGACGCGAGCTTTGAGCTGAACGAGCCGGACGCCTACGCGCTCGAAGAAGCGCTGCGCCTGCGCGAAAAGCACGGCGGCGAAGTCCTGGTGATTTCCGCGGGGCCCGCGCGCGTCTCGCAGGTGCTGCGCGAGGCGCTGGCGCGGGGCGCCGATCGCGCCATTCACGTGCAGGGCGATCACTTCGCGACCGCCGACGCGCTGACGGCGGCCGAGGCGCTGGCGGCCTCGCTCAAGGACGAGCAGGTCGATCTGGTGCTGACCGGGCTGCAGTCGGATGACCAGGGCTTTGCGCAGGTCGGCGTCGTGCTGGCGGAGAAACTGGCCGCGGCGCACGCGACGATCATCATGGAAGTGCAGGTGGACCCGTCGGCCCTTCGAGAGCCTCAGGGTCCCCCCGAGCAAGGTCGAGGGGCGGCAGGCTCGGGGCAGGCGGGCGGGTTGCGCGTGAAGCGCGAGCTCGAGGGCGGCTGGTTCCAGTGGATCGCGATGCCGCTGCCCGCTGTGCTTACCATCCAGAGCGGCATCAATCAGCTGCGCTACGCGACGCTGAAGGGCATCATGGCCGCCAAGAAGAAAGAGATTCGGGCGGTCCCGGCGCCGCCGCGGCCCGCGCCGCAGCAGCGCATCACCGCGATTTACGTGCCTGAGAAGGCCAAGCAGACCCGGATGATCGCCGGGTCGCCCGCCGAGGCCGCCGCCGAACTGGTGCGCGTGCTGCGCGACGAAGCGAGGGTGTTCTGATGATTCTCGTCGTTGCCGAACAGCGTGGCGGCGCGTTGAACCGCGCGTCGTGGGAAGCCATCGCGGCCGCCCAGCAGATGGGCGGCCCGGTCAAGGTCGCCGTCGCGGGGCAGGGCGTGGCCGCCGTCGCCGGCGAGCTGGCGGCCGCCGATGTCTCCGAAGTGATCGCGCTGGAACATGCGGCGCTCGCCGAATACACGGCTGACGGGTTCGTGCAGGCGTTCGCCGCCCTGATGGCGGCCGAATCTCCCGCGCATGTGCTGTTTCCGCACACGTATCAGACCCGGGACTACGCGCCGCGGCTGGCGGCACGGCTCGGGCGCGCGATCGTCACGGACTGTATTGCCGTGAAACCCGGCAGCGAGCCGATCTTTGTGCGCCCGATGTTCCAGGGCAAGGTGAGTGCTGACGTCGCCCTCGAGGGACCCGCGCCGCACGTCGTGACGTTGCAGATTGGCGCGTTCCGCGCGGACGCCGTCAAGAAGGGCGCGTCGCCCGCCGCCGTGCGCCAGGCCGCCGCGTCCGTCGATGCGGCGTCGATCCGGCAGAAGCCCGAGGCGCCGTTTCGCGAGGCGAAACAGGCGGTCGATCTGTCGCAGGCCGAGCGCATCGTGTCCGTGGGGCGCGGCATCAAGAACGAGGAGCACATCGCGCTGGCCACATCTCTGGCCGAGGCGCTCGGCGCCGAGGTGGCCGCATCGAGGCCGATTTGCGATGCCGGGTGGCTGCCGATGGAACGGCAGGTGGGCAGCTCGGGCCAGACGGTGGCCCCGAAGCTGTATCTGGCGCTGGGCATCTCGGGCGCCATCCAGCACGTGGTCGGCATGAAGGGCGCGCGCACGATTGTCGCGATCAACAAGGATCCGGATGCGCCGATTTTTGAGATCGCCGACTATGGCATTGCGGGCGATCTGTTCGAGATCGTGCCCGCGATGATCGCGGCACTGAAATGATGTCGTAGCCGGCGGTCCCGCCGTAGCCTCGCGCGGAGGCGGGCGCCTGCCTGGTCTTTTCGCTTACACCAGCACGGCGACAACCGCCGCCGCCAGCAACACCGCCGTCACGGTCTCGGCCGTGTTCGAAAACGTCCACTCGATTTCCCTCAATCGCCGCACCATAACCACACCTCGTTTGTATCTACCTCATTGACGAGAATCGCGCTTACGAGGTTTTGGCCGGGATGTCAAAACTGTGCAAAGAAGTGAAGGTAAAACTGTGACACCGCGTGCACGTGGCCCGGAGAGGACGGCGGACGCGCGTTTTGAGGGCGGGCAGGTGCGAAAAAGGGCCGCCGGCGGCCTGTTGGCGCGGCGCGCGGGCGGCGTCGTTTTTGCTAATACACGTGGCAGGAACGCGGCGGGGATGAACCGGACGCAGGCCGGCGCCGTCTACGTGATTACAGCACGCCTGCGCCGACGCCGATGAACAGGAGGGGTGATTATGGCCGCCCAACCCTGGCTGCCGGTCACGGAAGGACAGGCGTTGCGCTTCTTCTTCGAGCACCTGCGCGACATCGTGGACGGCCGCGCCGCGCCCGAGTCCGAGTTGCTCTACAACGCGAGCGTCCTCGCGCACTTTGCCACCACCTCCACCGCGGCGGTTGATTTTCCCAGCGCGCCGGTGTCCCTCGGCACCGTGTTCGATCTGTTCGTGCTCGATCGCAGCGAAACCGTCGATCCGGACATCCTCGAAGCCGCCGCGTCGCAGTGCCTGCTGCTCACCGGCTTTTTCGCCGCGCAGCTCCGCCATCGCTACAACCTCGCGTGGTACGCGAAACTCGGATCAAGTTTCTTCGAACGCGCGGCGGTCCTCGGCGCCGCGAGCGACAGCAAGCCGGGCGCGAGAGCCGGCGACAGCCGCGCCCGTTCAATCATGATGCACAACATGGCGGCTCGGTTCTCATACTGGCGACGCCAGCAGGCGCGACTGGCGAAGGAGCTGCACGATTTGCCGAAGCTGGTGGGGCGCGTGCACTGAAGACGCCTCAGTTCACGCAGATCCGCACGTGTCAGCGCGAACCCGCCAGCCGATCCTCCGTGACTCCGTCCCTTCGTGTCTCCGCGTG
>DASUGC010000192.1:0-3010 GCA_036274235.1 Vicinamibacterales bacterium | reverse complement strand
AATGCGAAGCCGCCCGAAAAATGAGCCCCGACCTCGTTTCCAGTTCAGAATGGCATCGGGACACGAGTCCCGGCTGGATGGCACCCTTCATCGTCCATCGCATCGACCCCGTCATCGTGACGGTGCTCGGCGTGCACCTGTGGTGGTACGGGCTCAGTTACACCCTCGGCTTCCTGAATGCGCATCTGTTCCTCCGCCGGCATCGGGCGCGCTTTGGGCTGTCACTGCAATCGATCTACTCGCTCACGCTATGCCTGGCCATCGGCGTCCTGCTCGGCGGCCGGCTCCTCGTGGTCTTCGATCACGAGTGGGACTTCTACCGGGAACATCCCGGACTGATCCCGGCCGTGTGGCTCGGCGGCATGGCGACGCATGGGCTGCTGCTGGGCGGATTCGTGGGGGTCATCGCGTGTTGCGTCTGGAAGCAGCTGCCATTTCGTCCGGTGTTCGACGCGCTCGCCATACCGGCGGCGATCATCATGGGCTGCGGCCGCATCGGCAATTTCATTGACGGGCAGATCGTCGGCAGCGTGACGTCGGTCCCGTGGGCCGTGCAGTTCCCCGAGGCCGCCGGCTTTCGCCATCCCGTGGTGCTCTACGACGCGATCAAGAACTTCCTCCTCATTCCGATTCTGCTGTGGGCCAAACGCCGGGGCGCTCCTCCTGGACGGCTGGCGGCGCTGTTCGTTTTCCTGTACGCCGCGCTGCGCATTCCGATCGATCTGTTGCGTGAGTATCCGGTCAACGCGCTCGGCCTGCCGACCGGCCAGGGCAACAATTTCATCATGGCGGGCATCGGGCTGCTGTTGTTGATTGTGAACTGGGTCCGCAACCGCGGGAGATCGTCGATCGCACGGCGAGGAATCGACCCGCCTTTTGCCGCGGAGCCTGAATCGCCCCCCGGCTGGCGCAAACCGGTGTTCGTGGCGATCCTGCTCTTCGTGCTCATCATTCCCAGCGATGCTACGCGCGACATTCCGTCGCGGTACGGCCATCGGCATCCCGGGCTCACGTACACGGCGATGTACCCTAAAATCCCACGGTGACGTTTCGTTTCGGGCCGTTTGAGGCCGACCGTGTCTCCTATCGGGTGACTCGCGAGCGCACGCCGCTCGACCTGACGTCAAAGCAGCTCGATCTGCTGTTCTATTTCCTCGATCGGCCGGGCCAGCTGGTGACGAAAGAAGCGCTGCTCGACGACCTGTGGCCCGGGGCGAACGTCACGGAAAACGCGCTGGCTCAGGCGATGTCGGATCTCCGCGATGCGCTCGATGATGACCCAGCGGCCCCGACGTTCATCAAGACGATCGCCCGCCGCGGCTACCGGTTCATTGCCGAAGTCCAGACCATTCCGGGAATCCATTCCGGCAACACATTCCCGGAACCGTCCGCGACCGCGACGGGGTCGTCCGTTCAGGGCGGCAGCCCCGCTGACGACAACCTGCCGACGCTGGCGGTCATGGACTTCGTCAACGTGGCGGGCGATCCCGAAGTGGCCTGGCTTGGCGCTGGCGTCGCGGAGACCGTAACGAGCGACCTGGCGGCGCTGGGCCGCTTTCGAGTGGTGGATCGGCTTCGGCTCGTCGATGCCGTGAGGCACACGAGCGGATCGGTACGGGACGTCGGCGCCGCGGTTGGCGCGCGGCTCGTCGTGACGGGCAGTTTTCAGCGCAGCGGCCCGCATCTGCGAATCACGGCGCGCATGATCGATCTGATGCAGGGCGACGCGGTCGCCGATGCGAAGGTTGACGGGCGCGTGGAAGACGTCTTCGCGCTGCAGGACGGCATCGTGCGGGCCTTCACGCGCGAGCTGAACCTGACGCCCCCGGCGAGCGCGGCGCGAACGGCCGCTCGCGAGACAAAAGATCTCGACGCCTATCGCGCGTATATCGAAGGCTGGCTCAAGATCGAAAGCCTCGATCTGGATCAGAATCCCGCGGCGATTGCCGACTTTGCGAGAGCGATCGCCCTCGATCCGCGATACGCGCGGGCGTACACGGGGCTCGCGACCGCCGAGTTCATCGCCTATGAGATGAGCCGCGCCACGCGAACGCCGAACTTCCAGGCGCTCGACACGGGCATCGATCACTCACGGCATGCGTTGCAGCTCGATCCGGATCTGGCCGATGCGCACGCGGCGCTGTCATTCCTGCTGACCAGCGCCTTGCAATTCGATGAGGCGCGCCGTGCCGCGCGGCGCGCGGTGGCCCTCGACCCCGACGATTGGCGGCACCACTTCCGGCTGGGGCACGCGCTCTGGGGGAACGAGCGGCTGCGGGCGCTGGCACGCGCGCTGGAGTTGTACCCGCACTTTGCGTACGCGCCGCTCGAAATGGCGATGGTCCATGTCGCGCGCGGCCAGATCACGGAAGCCATGGCCATCGCCCAGCGCGGCGCGGCCGACCAAGACCGGCAGTCGGCGACGGCGAATCGATATCCGTCGGTCGCGTTTCACTATTTGCTGGGCTCGCTGCGCGCCGTGGCGGGCGACTACGAGAGCGCGCTGCCCGAGTTCGACCGTGAAGTGGCGCAGGCCGCGCAACACGGCCTTTACCGCACGGAGTACGCCGCGTCGTCGCTCATCTGGCGCGGGCATGCGACGCTGGCCCTGGACCGGGTCGATGAGGCGAGCGAAGCCTTCCAGCGGGCGCTGACATTTATCGACGGCCACCCCCGCGCCTTGCTGGGGCTCGCGGCGGTGATGGCTCGTCAGGGCCGCGCGGGAGACGCCGATCGCGCGCGAGAACAGGCCCGCGCGTTCATCACTGGTGTTCGCCAGCCGGACCGATCGGCTGAGTGGCTGTACGGCACAGCGTGCCTGGCGGCCGCTTCAGGCGACGCCGTCTCCGCCGCCGCGGCGCTCAACCAGTTGCTCGACCAGGTCGCCCCATCAGCAGTGGCCTGGCAGCTGCCCATCGATTCCACATTCATAGGGCTGCGCGGGCATCCCGCTTTCAAATCTGTGCTCGCGAGGCTGGCCGAGCGGGCAGAGTGAAAATCGGGGTCGGGG
>DASUGC010000191.1:0-4621 GCA_036274235.1 Vicinamibacterales bacterium | reverse complement strand
AGATTGGCCGAGTCGGGACCAAGATCCTGTTCGTACACGATACCGGCGCTGCCGACGATGAAGGTCTTGACGCCGGTAATGCGGTACTGCGCCGGCCACGCAATAAGGGCGAAGCCGCCGATCATGTGGCCCTGCACCATGAAGTCCATCTCGCCGAGCGGAGCCGACGGCCCTTGCGAAGTCAGGACTTTGAAGTAGTAGCCGTGGTACGGCTGCGGCGAGTTCGTCGCGCTATACCCTTGCGCGATCGCTTTCGCGACGGCGTCACCGATCGGGCTCTCCGGCACGCCTGGCGCCGACGGCCAGTACAGCCCGTCGTGCTTGCCCGCCGTGCTGATGATCTTCTGCGCGTACTGACGAAGGCCGGTCTTATCCGGATCCAGCGCGGCGTACTGCTGCTGCGCCTCGACATAGCCGCGACACACGGTAATCGCGTCCAGCTCGTTCGATCCGACGCGCCGAATCAGCAGCTCATAACGGCCGCCTTCGACGTCCCAGTAGTACTGGCCGCTCCGCTGCACCAGCGGAATGGCCGCGGGAAATCCGTCGTTGCCGATCAGCACATTCGTCCGCGTGGCATCGGCTGGATCTTTCCTGAATACCGTCTTCTCCTTTGCCATCCGCACGAACTCGTCGCGCTCTTTCTGATCGGCCACTGGGTCGGTCGTCGTGACCAGATCTTTCGCGTCCGGCCCGAGCAGGCCCAGCAACGCATCCGGGCCCGCGGCCACGGCCTTCAGCGCGGCGTCCATCGCGAGCTGCGGCGTGGCAAAACCCCTGGCGCCGGCCGGTGGCGCTTTTGGCGGGGCCGTCGGTGATGGTTTGGGTGTCTGGCGTGCCGCGACCGATACGCCAAGGCCCGCGACCGCGAGTGCACCGACGACGGCAACTGATTGCAGCAGGTTGTTCCGCATCGCTATCTCCTTCCTCCGCCGCCCATGCTTCCGCCGCCACGCGCACTGGACGCGCCCATTCGGGAGGCGCCGCTCGACATCCCGCCGAACCCGCCGGACGTCCGGGAAGACGACGACGGCACGCTGCGGCTGCCAACCCTGTCGCCGCCGGTGGATCTGGAACTGCTCGAGCCGAGACCGCTGCCACTCGATCCAAGTCCGCTGCCGCTCCGATTGGCGCCGGTGCTGCTGACGCCCGGACGCGATCCGCTGCCGGACCCGAGCCCGCTGCCCGTCCGCGCGCCGGTGTTCCCGCCGAACTTGCTCGCGGTGTTCGTGCTCGCATACGGCGCGCCGCCGCGATGGCTCGGGTTGTGGCTCCAGTTGCTGTTGCCGCTGTTCCGGCCGATGTTCCCCGTGTTGATGTTCGTGTTCCGAACGAAGTTGTTGTTGTGGTTGATGTAGACGTTGTTACCACCCCAGCCACAGCCCCAGCCCCAGCCGCCGCTGATGCCGATGCCGACCGCAACGCCCACGCCGAACCCAACCCACGCGCCGCCGTAGTACGGCGGGTAATAGATCGGCGGGTACGGGTAATAGAGCGGCGGTCCCCAAATCACCGTCGGGCTGTACGTCGGCACATAAACCACGCTGGTGCTCGTCGGGACGATCTCGATGACCGTCTTTGTTTCGACGACCTTCGTTTCCACCTTCTGCTGTTCGGAGCTGTCGAGCTTGCCCGCGTCCTTCGCCTTCTTCCGCAGGCGCTGCACCGCATCCATCACGTCGGATTGCTGCTCCAGGAAGGCATTGCCGAGATTGAGCGTCCACGTGATGTCTTCCGTCAGTCGCTTGAGAAGATCAGGCACCACGGCGGTCGCCTGCACGCTCGCGTCCCATTTCTCTTTTTCCACAGCCTTCGTCAGCTCGTCACCCTTGAGCTTCTTGCCCTTGTCGTTCTTCTCGATGAACTGCTGCGCCTGGACGAGTTCGAGCGGATACGTGGAGGCGACCAGCGTCTGTGAGAGCAGCGGGTCCGGGTAAAGCGCAATCGGCGCCACAAGCGAGTCAAGTTGATCGGCCGTCAGCTTGACGTAGGTGTCACCCGCCGCCGGCGTGGCGGTGGGCGTCTGTCCGGGCTTGGCCGTCGGCGTCGGCGTCTGCGCAATCGCCGAAGCAGTCGACAGCGGCGCGGCTATCAGCACGGCGAGGACCGTGGCCATGCCGCGCATGAGCCTGGGTTTCCCGCGCGGCGATCCGAAAGTTGGTCTGCGTTCGGTCATTGCACCCTCTCGATAAACGGCTGGCACCTGTCTATCCGGGGCGAACGCTGCACGTTCTGTGCCCGTAAATCACGAAGATTGATGTGGCTTTTCGGCGGGAAGGCGGCCCCTCACGGGCCGCCGCGACGACGCACGGTCGCCCGCTCACGAAATGTTGCGATCGGGCGGCCGCGCCACCAGCACGACGAGTTGGTGCAGCGCCGGTGAGGCAATCAGCAGCACCGCGAGCCAGAACGCCGGCCAGTTAAACGTCGTCGGCAACACCTGCAGGACGGCATCGCGGCCACCCGGCAAGGCGCGCCACGCGTCCACCATGAAGACGGCAAGCGCGATGCCGATCCCCCCGAAGGCCAGCGATTTCGCCCAGCGCGCATCGGTCCGGTCGTCCCGCGTCTGCGTCGCAAGCGTGCCCCACGTGATCATGACCAGCGCGATCGTCACGGGCGCGAGCACCGGTCCCCACCACGGCAAGGGCAATAGAAACAGAATGTCCCAGTCCAGCAGCGTCTTCGGCCAGCCCGAGATCAGGTGCAGGAAGACGTAATAGAAAATGTCCCAGACGCCGAAGGCCAGCGCCGCGTAGCCCGCGCGCCGGCGCCACGTGCGGCCCGCGATGACGCCGAGCGTACCCAGCATGACCAGGGTCGCGGCTTCGCGCCACAACTCGACGTTGCCCAACGCACCGTGCAACGGCAGCGGGTTCGCCTGATAGGGTTCAATCCGGCCCACGAGCGCGCGGATATACAGCACGCTGGCGGCCTCCACCCAGGCCATGGCCGTCGCGAAACAGACGACAATCGCCCAGCGTGCTCGATCGGACATCTGACCCTTCATCGCAATGCGTGTCCGGCCGACAGCGGGTCCATCGCCGTGGACGGACCAACTGACTCGATTTCACGAATGCGCGCTTCCACCCGATCGATCACGTCGTCGGGCGTGGACGTGCCCGCTGTCAGGCCGACAGCGTCCGCGTCTCTCAACCACTCCGCCTGGACGTCGTCCGCCGTCTCGACGTGATGCACGCGGCCGCAGTACTGGGCGCACGTCTTGACCAGTTCCCGCGTGTTGTTGCTCGCGCGGCCCCCCACCACGATCACGACATCCGCCTGCCGCGCCATCTCCACGGCGGCGGATTGCCGCTCTTTGGTCGGCTTGCACACGGTGTCGAGAAAGCGCACCTCGGAGGCTGGGAAGCGTCGCCGAATTGCACCGACGAGCCGGCGCACCTTCTCGATTGCCTGCGTGGTCTGCGCCGCCACGCCGATGCGAGGGTGCTCCTCCAGCTTTTGCACGTCATCCTCGGTGAGCACGACGTCAAAGGTATCGAGATCGCCGGTGAGACCGCGCACTTCGACGTGATCCCGCTGGCCCACAATGACGACGTGGTACCCGTCCCGTGCCAGCGCCATGACCGCGCGGTGGGCCGCGTGGACGAGCGGGCAGGTCGCGTCAATGACCGTCAACCCCAGCGCGCGCGTGCGCGCCATGCCGCGCCGCGAGGTGCCGTGCGCCGTGACCATCACCGTCCGGGTCTGCACCAGAGCGGCGTCGCGCGCGACGGCGACGCCCCTGGCGTCAAGCGTGCCGAGGACCGTGGGGTTGTGCACCAGGTCGCCGAGAATCGTCAGCGGGCCCGCCTCCGCGTGCTCGAGGGCGATGGCGATGGCGTCGCGGACGCCGAAACACATACCCAGCCGGGCGGCTCTCAGGATGCGCATGCCGTCCACTGTATCGGTTTCGCTTTGTATTGTAAAGTGCTTCACTGATGACCACGAACCGGCGTCTGTTCTGGCTGGCCCTGATCGCGATCGTCCCCGGCGTGCTGCTGACGGGCGTCGGCGGGCTGTTTGTCTACATGAGCGTCACCGCCCGGCCGATTCATCCGAACGCGCGGGACGTGCGATCGATGGCCACGCTGGCGCCGGCGTCCACATGGGCCGCGTCGATCGCGCGCGGCCAGGACCTCATCCGCGCGCACGTGGCCGATGACAACTTGCCCGGCGCCTCCATTGCGGTGGCGGTCGGCGGCGACATTGTGTGGGCCGAAGGATTCGGCTGGGCGGACCTCGACAATCGCATCCCCGTTACGCCCAGCACCAGATTCCGTCTTGGTACGGCCTCCAAAATGCTGGCGTCGGCCGCCGCCGGTCTGCTGCTGGAGGAAGGCCGGCTGAAGCTCGACGCGGAGATCCAGACTTACGTCCCGTCCATGCCCAGGAAGCGATGGCCCGTCACGCTGCGCCAGCTCATGAACCATCAAGGCGGCATCCGGCCGGACGAGGGAGATGAGGAGCCGCTGCTCGCGCACTGCGAGCGGCCGGTTGACGGGATCCAGCGCTTTGCCGGCGGCGCGCTGCTGTTCGAGCCGGGTACGCGCTACCGATATTCCAATTACGGCTGGATCCTCGTCAGCGCGGCCATCGAAGCCGCCGGGCGCCTGCCCTT
>DASUGC010000190.1:0-9852 GCA_036274235.1 Vicinamibacterales bacterium | reverse complement strand
GAGCCGCGGCCGAAGAACAGAACCTGAGAACGCCCGGAACCTCCGGAACCTGAACGTGGAACACCGGAACCAGAACCCCGGCACCCGGCACCCCGGCACCCCGTCCCGATAAGACATTTCCCTTAAACTAGAAGCTTGATGCCCGATCCGCACTATCTGATCCGTGAGTACCCCTTGCAGCAGGGCGCCCTCGAAATCGGCTATATCGAGGAGTACTTCAACGATTTTCCGACGCGCAAGACGGCCGGTGAAATCGTCGGCCGGCTGGACAACCGCGAATACCAGATTCTGATGGCGGAGGCCCCGCTGCCAGATGACCCGACGATGATGGTGCCGGTGTCGTACAAGGTGTCGCACGAGCTCCGGCCGTTCGAGACCGATCCCAAGCTTGCCGATCTCGTGCTCCGGCTCGCGGACGTCGTGACGTTCGAGGACCGCAAGATTCTGTACAACTGGCTTGGCGCCACGCGGCTCGACTGGCGCGGCCAGGGACATTTTCGCGCGTTGAGCGAAGAGCAGGAGGTATGGGCGATCGCCCAGGGCTACGACGAGATCGTTGTCAAGACCAAGAACCGCTTCTACAACATGCGCGCCGCGCTCGACAAGCTCCAGTTCAACGTCGTCAAACTGGAAATCGCCGACGATCCGCTCGAGTCCAAGGTGTACCTGAGCAAGCGGCTTGGGCCGTACGTGCTCGATGCGCACCGAAGCCGCCGCTCCGTCACGAGGACCTGACGATGCAATTTCGGCGTCCTGCGGTCGCTGTCCTTGCTGCCGCGCTGACCATCGCGATTCCCCGCGCGCAGCAGGCGCCGCCGGCGACGGAGGTGTATCTCGCGCCGATTCGCGCCGGCGCGACGCCGCAACTTGGCCCCTGGATCAACATCTCGAACGATCCGGACTACGACAACCAGCCGTCCTTTCTGCCGGACAACTCCGGCCTGTTGTTTTCTTCACGACGGGACGGCAAGCAGACCGACATCTATCGTTACGACCTGCCGTCGAAAACCATCCGCCAGCTGACCCGCACCCCCGAGTCCGAGTATTCGCCGACGGTGACACCCGACGGTAAGTCCTTCTCCGTCATCCGCGTCGAATCCGACAACACGCAACGGTTGTGGCGGTTCGACGTTGACGGCGGCAATCCACGCCTCGTGCTGGAACACGTCAAGCCCGTCGGCTATCACGCGTGGATTGACGAGACGCACCTGGCGCTCTTTATCCTGGGCGCCGGCGGCGGCGCGCAGGCCACGCTGCAGATTGCGGATACGTCAACCGGCAAGGCGGAAATTGCCGCAACGGGCATCGGCCGTTCCGTGCTGATCCGGCCGGGAGCGGGGACCGTGTCGTACATGACGACGGGCGCGTCACGACAGGTCATGGAATGGAATCCGAAAACCGGATCGGCCACGGCCTTGTTTGCGCCGTTAGAGAGCAGTCAGGATGCGGCATGGGCGCAGCCGGGCGTGCTGTGGATGGCAAGCGGCACCAGAATCATGAGCCGCGCCACGCCTGATCCGGAATGGTCGCTTCTGGCTGACTTGAGCGGCACGGCCATCAAGTCCATCACCCGCCTGGCGATCAGCCCCGATGGCCGATGGCTCGCATTCGTCGCCGAGCCCGCCGCCGCGAAATAATGTCGGTGTGATCGATCAATCCAGACGACTGGCTGCCGTTCAGCCGCCGGTCATTCCTACCGTCGCCCGCTGGCTCGATGCCACGCCGGGAACCATCTCATTCGGTCAGGGCGTGGTGTCGTACCCGCCTCCACCTGAAGCACTCGAGGCCGCGCGGCAATTTGGGGCCGCGCCGGGCGATCACAAGTACGGCCCGGTCGAGGGCCTCCCGTCATTCATCGAAGCGCTCGAGGCGAAGCTGACGCGCGAAAACAACATCCGTGTCCAGCCGGACAGCCGCGTCGTCGTCACCGCCGGCAGCAACATGGGCTTCCTCAATGCCGTGCTCGCGATTGTGGACGACGGCGACGAGGTCATTTTGCCCGTCCCGTACTACTTCAATCACGAGATGTGCGTCGCGATGGTTGGTGCGACGCCCGTGACCGTGCCAACCAGGCCCGACTATCAGCTGGATCTGCATGCCATCCGCGCGGCGATCACGCCGCGCACGCGCGCCGTGGTGACCGTGTCACCGAACAATCCGACCGGCGCGGTCT
Organism: Vicinamibacterales bacterium; assembly: GCA_036274235.1. GTDB lineage: Bacteria > Acidobacteriota > Vicinamibacteria > Vicinamibacterales > SCN-69-37 > DASUGC01. Next base: position 7,679 of record DASUGC010000190.1, on the reverse strand, counting down.
ATCCCGAGGCCGATCTGCGAACACTGAACGCGCTCTGCCGCGATCGCGGCCTGTTCCACATCCACGACGAAGCCTACGAATATTTCACCTATGGTGACACGGCGCGCTTCTCGCCGGGTTCGATCGAAGGGGCGGCGCGCCACACGATCTCGCTCTTCTCATTCTCCAAGGGCTACGGCATGGCCAGTTGGCGGGTGGGATACATGGTGCTGCCGGAACAATTGTGGGACGCCGTCAACAAGATTCAGGACACCAACCTTGTGTGTCCGTCGAGTCTCGCGCAACACGCCGCGCTCGCGGCCGTGACGATCGGCCGCGATTATTCACAAGCCGGCCTCGAACAGCTGGCGGCGATGCGCACCATCGTCGGCCGGGAACTTCGACGCGGACAGGCGCCAATCGACATGCACGATCCCGCGGGCGCGTTCTATTACTTTCTTCGCGTGCGCACCAGCCTGCCGGCGCTCGCGATCGTCGAACGTCTGATTCGCGAACACCGCGTGGCGGTCATGCCCGGATCGGCGTTTGGAGCAACGGACGGCTGTTGCCTGCGGCTCTCGTATGGGACGGTGGACGAGGCGACTGCCGTTGAAGGGATCCACCGGCTGACCACGGGAATCGCCGAGATTACCGGATCGGCCTCGTGAAGATCATCACCTGGAATGTCAACGGCGTCCGGGCGCGCCATGCGGAGTTGCAGGCGCTGATGGCGCAGGAGTGCGCCGACGTGCTCTGCCTGCAGGAGATCAAGGCGCCGCCTGACAAGATCCCCGATCTGCTCGTCACCACGGCCGACCACTGGTCGTACTGGCACGGCGCCGGGGGCTATTCAGGCGTCGCCCTCGTCGTGCGTCACAGTTTCTTCATGGAACGGCCGGTATTCCTCCATCCGTCTTTCGATATGGAGAATCGCATCGTCGTGGCCGACCTGGGTTCCGTCATCGTCGCGTCCGTGTACGTCCCCAACGGGGGCAAGGACTATGAGGCGAAGATCCGGTTTCTGACGGGCCTTGCGGACTGGGCGGGGGACACGGTGGCAGGCGGCCGTGAGGTCGTGATTTGTGGTGACCTGAATGTGGCGCTCGAGGATCGAGACGTGCATCCGAAGGAGCGAAAGCCGAATCAGATCGGGACGCGCCCGGAAGAGCGGGCGCTGTTGACACGGCTGTTTGGCGCGGGGCTGACGGACGTGGGCCGGTCGCTTGATCCGGACAACGACAATCTTTTTACGTGGTGGGCGCCCTGGCGGAACCTGCGGCAGCGTAACATTGGGTGGCGCATCGATTACGTGCTGGCCACGGCCGGCGTGGCTGCCCGCGCCACCGGCGCCGTGGTGCGTCGCGAATTTGGCACAAGCGATCACGGGCCGGTCGTCGTAACGACATCATGAGCCTCCGCACGCGCCTCATGCTCGCGTTCTTCACGCTGTCGGTGGTGCCGCTCGCCGCCGTCACGATTTACACGTACACGACCAACGCCGAGGCGCTCCGCGTGGCCGCCGAGCACGAAGCCGACATCCTGGCGGGTGAGCTCAGCCTCCGCATGCAGAACGTGACGGCGCAGCTCTCCGATCGCGTCGAGCACCTGATGGACATCGCGGAACTGCAGGCCGCGGCGGATGCAGCCAGTCAGTCGCATGCCGAAGCGCAAAGCACGGTTGCCGCGGACTCGACGAAGCCTGCCGCCCAGCCGGGATCGACGACGCCGGGGTCCGCGGCGATGGGCACGATCGATCAGTCCGCGCTGACCGACAAGATGGCGCGATCGCTCGGCGAGACGGCGATGCTGCTGAACAACGTGCGGATGCAGAACGTGCGCATCGGCGGCGGCCGCGGCGGCGGCCGAGGTCAGCCGCCGCCTGGCACGGTGCCGCCCGCGCCGCAGGTGGCGACGGTTGGCCGCGCGATTCCGACGTCGCCGATGACCTCGCCGGCGCCGTCACCGTCCGCGACACCGGCGCCGAGCGTGCCGCCGGCGCTCGGGGCAGGCGGCACCCCGCCTCCGAGCGCGCCCCCGCCTCCTGATCGGGGCGGGTCCGGGCAATTTCGCAGCGGCCGCGGATCGCGGGGTGACGGCCGCGCATTCGATCCGCAGCGCGCGCGTGCCGGCGGCGCGGGCTCGTCGGCGAACGCGGCCGGCGATGCCGGCGCAGGTGCTGCCGCGGGCGGCGCAGGGACGGCCGCAGGTGGGCCTCGAGGAACGCAGCCAACCGCGCCGGGCATCCCCGGCGGCCAGGGCGCGATCAGGCTGACGCCGATTACGCCGACAACGGACGCCAATGGCAACCTGACGATCGATATGGGTCCATTGCGCCGCGAATTGATGCAGCAGGCCGCGCAGGGGAAGCGATTCAGTGAACTGACCGGCGAAGAGATTCAACGGCTGACGGCTGAAGTCAATCAGCGCTTGCTCGGCATCCAGCAAGGCCTGCAGATTGGCGCGGCCGAATTGCAGAAGCGCGCCGTTGAAGCGGAAAAGGACGCGGCAACGAAGGCGGCGGCCGCGAAGGCCTCCTCGAAGGCCCCGACGTCCCCGAAGTCAACGGGCAGCGGCGCCGCAAACGCGGTCGCGCCCGCGCACGGTACGACCGCCGGCGCCGACGTCAAGCGGAAGGCCTCGCTCTCCGGCAACAGCATCGCGGTGAACGTGGAGCGCAACGGCGAGGTCGTGCGATCGATGAACGCCGAGATCAATCTGCCGAATGTGCTCGCGCTGGTCTTCTCGAATACGCAGAAGGATCGCGGAGAGCTGCCGTTCGCCGTCGGGAAGGACGGCACGATCTACGCGCGCAACGACGCCGACAGGGCGACTGTCGCGTCCTTCGGCGCCGTGGCCAGGCCCGGCGGTCCGGCGTCGGCGCGCGTGCCGGGCTGGATCGTCGTCACCACCGAGGACAAGTCCGGATCCGACCTGCGGCTGGGCGTCGCGCGGCCCGTTGGTGATTCGCTCGCGACGCTTCAGAAGACGTCGGCGCGCAACGCCGGTCTCGGTCTGCTGCTCATCGCCGTCGCGCTGGCGGGCATCGTGCCCATTTCGTCACGGCTGACGCGGAACCTCACCGCGCTCAGCGACGGCGTCAAGCGCATCGCGCACGGCGACTATTCCGCCCGCGTGCCTGTCAAGTCGCACGACGAGGTCGGTCAACTCGCGATGGCGTTCAATCAGATGGCCAGCGACGTCGAGCGCCATCAGCACACGGCCGTGGAGCAGGAGCGGATCCGCAGAGAGCTGGAGCTGGGCCGTCAGATTCAGGCCGAGATGCTGCCGCACGAGCCGCTCAACCTCGGACTCACCGAAGTGCAGGGCCTGTCGGTGCCGGCGCGAGAAGTCGGCGGCGACTTTTTCAATTACTTTGTGCTCGACAACGGCCACATTGCTTTGCTGATGGGCGACGTCTCGGGCAAGGGCGTCGGCGCCGCGCTGCTCATGGCCAATATCCAGGCCTCGCTGAAGATTCGATTGGCCCTGGGCCAGAGCCCGGCCGCGGTCGCCGATGCGCTCGATCGCGACATCGAGTCCAATTCGCCGGGGCCCGTCTATGCCACGTTGTTCATCGGCGTCCTCGATCCGTCGACGCGGCGGCTGCGATACGTCAACGCCGGCCACAATCCGCAGTACGTCCTGCGCGCGGGCGGCGGACTGGAACGGATGCACGCGACGGGCCTGCCCGTCGGGCTCCTCGCGGGCCGCGGCTACGTCGAGCAAACACTCGATCTGGCTCAGGGCGACCTGCTCTTCTTCTACACCGACGGCTGCGTCGAGGCCGAGAACGAGCGCGGCGAGGAGTTCGGCGCGGATCGGCTGGAGTCGCTGCTGCTGTCGTCGGTCGAGTCAGCCGATCCGCTTCGCCGGATCGAAACCGGTATCGCGGAGTTCCGCGGGAAGTCAGAGCCGCTGGATGATGCGACGTTGATGACGGTGAAGGTCGGCTGACTCGTAGCCGGCGGGCTTCAGCCCGCCGCCTTCATTTTCGCCCCATCAGCTGCTCGCGCAAGCGCCGTGCGACCGCATCTTTGAGCAGCGTCGCATCCGCCGCCGCCGGCTGCACGATCAGCAGCGTCATCGTTCCCATCTCCCCAACGGGCACTCGCCCCCACATCGTCCGTCGCGGCGGCGTGAAGAGGTTGCGCGGATTCGAGGCGGAATTGTCGTAGGTGATGGCGGATCGCAGAACGGCGCCCCGCGGGACGTGAATCGGCTTCGTGAAGAAGTACGATTCGGGCCAGTCGGCGTTCCAGTCCGCGATCTTCAGCAATCCCGTGGCTTTCCACTTCGAGGGCACACCATTCACGCCCATACCGGGCGCGGCGGTCAGCGTCATCGTCTGTGCCAGCAGGTTCGCGTCCCCTCGCGCGCCAACGGCTTCGACGTCGATGGGCAGCATGAACGTGTCGCTGAAACTGAATGCCGCCTGGCCTGCCGGCACGTTCAGCCCGGAGGCGATTCCGAACGCCGGCGGGATCGCGAGCGGCTGCACGAAGCGATAGGACGCCGGTTTGGCGAAGTAGAGACCGACGCGGCCGTTTTCGATCGCGTCGATGCCGCCGGGACGCAGGTGCATCTGGATGACGAGCACGAACCTGGCGGGGATCCGCAGCGCAAGGCCCTCGGGCAGGAACCGGCGCGCCATTCCCGGCGTCCACGCTCCCAGATCCAGGAGCGCGTCTGCGGCCGCGAGGAGGCGATCGCCGTAGTTCTCCAGGCTGCCGCTCCCCAGCAGGCCGCTGATGCCCGGCAGCGGATCGCTGTCGGAAATCGCCAGCTCCGCCGGCGCCGCGAAGAATCTGGCGTGGCGCAACACGCTGTTCTCTCCCGGCAGGTAGTCGATCGCACTGATCGCGACGTCAGCGGGGAAGTCGAGCGGGACGATGACGTTCCGATAGTCGTCCGATCCGCCGGCCGGCACCGCGATCGCGCGCGGCAGCCCGATCGTCATGTCCGGAAGGCCGAGCGGCCACGGCGAAGACGACAGCGACGGTGGCATCGGGATGTCGCGAGCCGGGCCGGCAGGCATGCCGTGGGCGACCCACGTGGCAAACGTCTTGATTTGCCGATCCGTCAGGCGCCGATCGCCGGCGATCGCCGGAAAGTCCGGGCCCTGCGTGGCGAGCCAGGGCGGCATCAGGCGCGCTTCGACGGCCCTGGCCACCTCCGCGCCCTTCGCGCGCACGTCGTCGTACGTCGCCAGCGGAAACGGCGACGGTTGGCCGATTCGATGACAGGGCATGCACTGCGTGTACACGAGCGGCGCGATGTCTTTGGCGAACGTCGGGTTGCGCTGGCCGCCGGCGTCGATGTCCGCGCGCGCGCCGGTCCACGCGGAAACAGCGACAACCAGCAGGATCGCCGTCGCGAGTCTCCGTCGATTCATGGTGGCGAAGAAATCATTACACCTCTTTTCGCCGTCGCGATCTTGCATCTCCGAATGAGTTCGGTTGTAACATGGCTTCGTGCAGATGCGGCTGCCATGGGGCGAGCCGGCGAAAGGGCCGCGCGTGCGCCAGCTGTCGATTGCCGGCCGCGAGATTCCGGTGACCATCGCGCGACATCGACTGGCGCGCCGGTACGTGGTGCGCGTCTCGGCCGACGGCGGCGTCCGCCTGACCGTGCCACGCGGCGCGTCGCTCGCCGGCGGATTCGCGTTCGCGGCGCGCCAGGCCGACTGGATCGCGCGCGAAATGGATCGCCACCGGCAGCGGCACGCGCCGTGGGCCGACGGATCGAGGACCTGGTTTCGCGGCGAGCTCGTCCCCATCGCCGTCGCCGGATCGCGGGCGATGATTGGATCTGAAATCGTCCCGCTGCGCTCCGCCAAAGACGATGTGCGAGCGGCCGTTGAGGGGCGATTGCGGAGCCTGGCGGCCGACGAACTGCCGCGGCGCTGCCTGGCGCTGGCCCGAGCCGCGGGCGTGCACGTGGGGCGAGTTTCCGTCCGCAATCAACGCTCTCGCTGGGGCGCGTGCTCGCCGACCGGGCTCATCACGCTCAACTGGCGCCTGATTCAGATGCCGCCGTCGGTCAGCGACTACGTCATGTTCCACGAGCTCGCCCACGTCAAACATCCCAACCACTCGCGGCGGTTCTGGAGGGAAGTGGAGCGGATTTGCACGACATGGCGGGACGCTGAGAGATGGCTTCGCAAGCAGGGGCGGGAGCTGCTTCCGTAATAGGGCTGCGGGGCTGGTCCAAGGGTCCATGGTCCAAGGGTGCAAGGGTTCGGTCCAAAGGTTCGATGGGTTCGGTCCAAAGGTTCGATGGGTCCGGTCCAAGGGTCCTTGGGCGGCTGTGAAAAGATCGTGAGCTTGACGGCTCATGGCGCGGAACTCAAGGCTCTCGAGACATTCCTGGCGGATCGCCTGGCGCGGGCGCTTCCGGGCGCTGCGGCGCAGTGGAAATTCGCGCCGACGCCGCCGCTGAAGAATTGGGAGCCGGACAAGCCGGCGCCGGACGCGCGGCAGGCAGCGGCGCTGATTCTCCTCTATCCCGGCGAGCACGGCCCGTCGTTTGCCTTGACGATGCGCCGGCACGATTTGCCGCATCATCCAGGACAAATCAGCCTTCCAGGCGGCCGTCTCGATCCCGGTGAGCGGGCCGTTGACGGCGCATTACGGGAAGCGCACGAAGAAATCGGCATCGATCCGCGCGATGTGCGTATCGCCGGAGCGCTGTCCCCGCTCTGGGTCGTCGTCAGCAACTTCGCGCTGCAGCCGTTTGTCGGGTTCATCGACTATCGCCCGGAATTTCGCGCCTCACCTCGCGAAGTCTCCGCGCTCATCGAAACGCCCATCGCCTCCTTGCTCGACACCACGCGTGCGTCCTCCGAGGAACGTCTGCGCGGAGGGATTCCGGTCACGTTTCCTTATTTCGACTTCGGGGGACACCGGATCTGGGGGGCGACGGCGATGATCCTCAGTGAGCTAAGGGAGGTTCTTGTGCGCTAGCCGGTCCAAGGGTCCATGGTCCAAGGGTGCAAGGGTTCGGTCCTCAGGGTCCAAGGGTCCGGTCCAAGGGTTCGGTCCAAGGGTCCTTCGCCGGCGCTAGCTAGCGCGGCGGTGTGTCACCTGGGCGCCTCGGTTTGTTCCTGCGTGGGCGTTCCCTGGGGCCTCGGACGTATGGGCCGAGCGAACGCCACCAGGCCATCGTTGCGGCTCCGCAGCGGTTGCCAATCGTGAGCAGTTCCTCGCACTCTTCTCTCGTGAAGTAGCCGCGGTCGATGCCATCCACAACCCAGCGTTTCGCTTCTTCGAGCGAGCCAAGCGCAAAGCGAAGGAATTGCCTGATTTCCGCGGCCGCAAATCGCCCCCAACCTTCGGCGATCTTGCTGTCCACACCGCCGGCCGCGTCAAACAGCTGATCGACATACTGATAATCACGCCGGGCTCTCGGGTGCGCCTCGACCAACTTGTAGATACGCCGCTTGAAATCAACAGCCAGTTGATATGCCTCTACATCATCGAGTTTCTTCATGGGCTTGGACATACCCGTCGGATCGGCAAGCACGGTGCCAACGTGTCCAAATCCAAATGCCCAGGCCGATTTCGTAGAGGGCGTAATCGGTATTGAAAGAACTGCAATGCAGGTGCAGCGAGGTTTGCAGAATTTGCAACACGCCAAAGGACCCTTGGACCGGACCCTTGGACCGGACCCTTGGACCGGACCCTTGGACCGGACCCGTGGAC
>DASUGC010000189.1:0-2875 GCA_036274235.1 Vicinamibacterales bacterium | reverse complement strand
GGGTGCTCTACGCGGGACATCCCTACGCCAACGATCCCAACGGCACGCTCGAGACGGTGACCAGACTCACCGTCGAGGATTTGAAGCGCTTTCACCAGCAGGTGATGGAGACATCGCGCCTGCTGCTCGTCATCGTCGGCGATATCAACGCCGATGCGGTGCGCACGCGGGTGGAGGCGACGCTGGGAAAACTGCCGCGCGGCACCTACAAGGACACGCCGGTCCCGCCGCTGGTGTTCACGGCGCCGAGCCTGAACGTCACGCCCAAGAACCTCCCGACCAACTACGTGCGCGGGGTCTATGCCGCGCCGCCGCCCGGCTCGCCGGACATTTACCCGCTGCGCGTCGCCAATTCGATCCTCCAGGCGCTGGTTTTCCAGGAAGTCCGCGAGAAACGGGCGCTCTCCTACGCGCCCGAGGCGTTCCTCGGCAGCGGCGGCGCAAATACCGGCGGCATCTACGTCACGGCCGTCGATGCCAATCAGGCCGTAGACGTCATGCTCAAGCAAATCAACCTGCTCCGCCGTCAGGAGGTCAACAGCGCCGTCACCGACGCCACCGCGCAGGATTTCCTGACGACGTATTACCTGGGCCAGGAGACGAATGCGGCGCAGGCGGGTTCGCTGGCGCAGGCCGAGCTGCTGAGCGGCGGCTGGAACGTGGCCGGCGAATTCATCGACCGGATTCGCGCCGTCACCCCCGGCGACGTCCGGCGCGTGGCGAGCATGTACATGCGATCGCTGCAGTTCGTGGTGCTGGGAGACCCGGCGAAGATCGATCGACGGATCTTTCTCAGTGGCGGTGCACCAACAGACTTGCTGACTAACAACCAACAACTAACAACTCACAGGTGACGACAGAGAGACCGTCGTCAGTTCTGAGTTGTCAGTTGTGAGTTGGTTCTATTTCACCTTCGCTCCCGACAGTCCCGCAATCGCCGCGAGCGTGGCCTGCGCGGAGTTCAAGCCGAGCAGGAAGTCCTTGTCGGAAAACGTCTTGTAGAGATCGGTCGGCTGGTGCCAGTGCGGGTTCCAGCCCGCGCCGGTCATCATGCCGCGCTCGTTCTCCCGCATGCTGAGCGAGGCCACGATGTCCTGGAAGGGCGCGGAGTCCGTGTTGGTCATGTGCGGCCCGACCATGCCGGGATAGTTCTTGGAGTACTTGTCCGCCGCCGCCTTCACGGCCCACGCCAGCTTCATGGAGTCAGCCGACATTTTCGAGTCGATCTTGAACTCGATGTTGAAGTCGGCTTCGGGGCGCTGCTCGGGACTGAACGTACCGTCGGCGCGCGGCATGCCGTGATCCCACATCATCATGTCGTGCTGAATGACGCCGACCCACTTCGGCTCGGGATACTTTCCGGATCCCGGCGGGTCTTCCCTGCCCTGCAGGTCCTTGCGCTGATCCCTGTAGGCGGTCGCTCCGCGCAGGCCGCCTTCTTCACCGTTCCACAACGCGAAACGGATACTCACATCCGTGGTGACATCGGGCATGGAGAAGATGCGCGCCAGCTCCATCACAATGGCCGTGCCGGAGCCGTCGTCGTTCGCGGCCTCGCCGTAGCCGATGCCGTCCATGTGCCCGCTCAGGATGTACACCTCGTTCGGGCGCGTGGCGCCGACTTTCGTGCAGAACACCTCGGGAATCGGACCGGGGATGATCGGGCCCATGTTGAGCGCGCGGAGTTTCTCGTCCGGCTGATTCTCGGGATTGTTGTTGACGCCGGTCGGCCGGGTGATGCCGTAGTAGGTTGAGCCGCCCGTGCCGCGGCGATTCGGTTCCGTCAGAATGGTCGCTGGCGGCCGCGGCGCGGTCTGCCCGCCGCGCGCGCCCTGGCCGGCGCCAGCCGCCGCGCCGGCTCCCGCACCGCGATTGGGATTCGCCCCGGCACCACCGCTCCGGGCCGGAACCTCATATTCCAGGCGCTCCGTGGGACAGCCATAGCTCTTGAGCTGCGCCTCGATCCAGCTCACCGCGTCGCGATTCCGCTGCGTCCCCTCGCGCCGGTCGCCAAACTGCGTCAGGCCCTTGATGGTGGCCTTGTACTTTTCGAGATCGAGGCGATCGACAAGAATCTGCACCGGATCCGGCGCCGCCTGCGGCTGGTCCCCACGACCCTGCCCTTGCCCTCGTCCTTGCGCCACGATCACGGCCGTCGCGCCGATCAATCCGACAGCCGCCACGATTAAGAATTTCTTAGCGCGCATCTGATCCTCCGCCTCCGTCGTTCCCCCAAGTTCTCGTCGTTCCCTTAGTTCTCGTCGTTCCCTTAGTTCCCGTCGTTCCCGTCGTTCCTTAGTTCCCCTGGTTCCCGTCGTTCGTCATTTCGCCCCGCCAGTCTACATCCGCCCGGAGATAGTATGGGGTATGAACCAGCCCACATCACTCGGCGCACTCCGCGAGGCCGTCGCCGCGGGCCGCGTGCCTCATCGCTCCGTGAAAGACGAGCTGCGGGAGAATCTGGTCGCGCAGTTGCGCGCCAACCGCCCGCTGTTCCCGGGGATCGTCGGGTACGACGACACCGTCGTGCCCCAGGTCGTCACCGCGATCCTGTCTAAACACAATTTTATTCTCCTGGGCCTGCGGGGACAGGCCAAGACCCGCATGCTGCGCGCGCTGACGGACTTGCTCGATGCGGAGATCCCGGTCATCGCGGGGTGTGAGATCCATGACGATCCGATGGCGCCGCTCTGCGCCGCCTGCCGGGCCCGCGTGGCCATCGAAGGCCAGGACACGGCCATCAGCTGGCTGGGGCGTGAGCACCGGTACGTGGAGAAGCTGGCCACGCCGGACGTGACGATCGCGGACTTGATTGGCGACATCGATCCCATCAAGGCGGCCAAGTCCGCCCGCGAGCTGGGCGACGAGCTGGTCA
>DASUGC010000188.1:0-22174 GCA_036274235.1 Vicinamibacterales bacterium | reverse complement strand
CGTCGTGCCGGTAATGGGATCCATCGGAATCTTGCGCAGGAACTTGAAGCGGTGTCCCGACGTGTCGTTGTTCAACATCACGCCCTCGACCAGTTGCTCGAGGGACGTGGGATAGCAGTCGGCCCCGTATGTGACTTCAGTCGGCGCGATCCGGTTGGAATCGCAGTAGTCCTTGAACTTGTCGATGGCCGCGCGCACGGTCTTGAGCGTGTAGCGGTAGTCCACTTCCCGCTGCCGCTTGATCGACACGCGGACCATCGGCAGCGCGCCCATCGCCAGAATCATGATGATGGCCGTCACCACAATGAGTTCGAGAAACGTGAACCCTTGTGATGACGACCTGAAGATCCTACGCATGACGCGCTCTACTACAGGTTACGCCTACTTCACCACGACCGTTCCAGGCGCGGGGAGCTGGAGCTGGATCGGCTTGGAGTCCGGCGTCATGGCCGACCCGGTCACGGTGACCTTCGAGGTGCCGGCCCCGATGGCCTGGAACGTGACCGCCGCGAGCATGTTGGTGCCGTTGGCTCCGGGATTCGTCCCGCCCCGGGTGATCGCGATGTCAATCCGGCCGGCCGCTTCATCGATCTTCGGCACAAAGGTCGGCGTGACACCGCCCTGGCTCATCAGCGTGCCCTGCGACACCCCGGTGGCTTTGAGCACCTTCGGATCGTAGGTCACCGTCAGCGTGGCGGCGCCGAGGTTGGACACGTTCTGGATGCTGATCGGCATCAGGTACGGCTGGCCGCCCATCTGCAACTCGGCCGCCGGTACGGTCATCAGAATCTGCGTGGCGCCTCCCGCCGGCGGCGTCGTCGGCGCGGGATTCACCGGTTCGATCGCGACCGCGCCTGTCGGACGCGTCGGCGGCTGCGTACCGGTCGCCGGGTTCGGTGTGGGCGTGGGCGTCGGCGTTGGGACTGGCGTGCCCGGCGGCGGCACGGATCCCGGCGGCGGCGCCTGCGAGATCAGGCCAGGCGCGGTCGCCGCGCCCAGGTTGTTGCTGGTGCCCACATAGAACGGCTTCAGGTCCTCTTCGGTGATCTCGCGCGACCGCACGATGTGCGGCGTGACGATCATGACGACGTCGCTCTGATCGTTGGAGCTATCCGTGTTGCCGAAGATCGAGCGGAGCACCGGGATATGAAGGATGCCGGGGACGCTGCGCGCCGTTTCCCGATCCTCCTGCAGCACGAGGCCGGCGAGCAGGTTCGACTCGCCGTCGCGCAGGCGCATGGACACGGTCGCCGTGCGCTTGATGAACGACTGCAGGGACTGGCCGCCCGTGAGCACGTTCGGGCCAATCGCGCTCTTGTCCACCGTAATCGGCGACAGGATGATCTCGTCGTTCAACGTCACCTTGGTCGTGATCGACAGGTTCACGCCGATGGGGCGGAACGTGTACGAACTCTGCGGCACGGTTGGCACGCCGCCCGTGGCCACGGACTGGAACGTCGTGGTGACGATCGGCACGTCCTGGCCCAGGTTGAGCAGCAACTGGTCGCCTTCACGTCCGCGCAACTGCGGTTTGGCCAGCAGCTTGGTCTTCTGGTCGGACTCCAGAATGTTGATGACGGCGTTCGGTAGCGCCGCATACAGATTGCCCTTGTTGAACTGGTTGAGGCCGCCCACCGCGACGGGGTCCGGTTGACCGACGACGCCGCCGGCCGCCGGCGGCGGACCGCCCGGCGAGAACGAGAGCGTGATCGCGTAGGTGCTGAGATCGAGGCCGAGGTTCTTCAGGCTCGTGCGCGAGACTTCAAGGATGGTCACTTCAATCAGCACTTCCGCGCGCGGCTTGTCGGCCGAGTCGATGATGTTCTTGATGAGGCCCAGCATCGGCGCGCTGGCGCGCACGACAATGGCGTTCGCGGCCTTGTTCTGGGTTACCACCGGGCGATTGGTCGCCGTGGTGGTCGTGAGCATCTGATTGAGGATCTGCGACACTTCCGCCACGTCGCCGTGCGAGAGATAGAACGTCTGCTGGTACTGATCCTCGTACTTGGCGCGATTGCCCGCGTTGTCGGCGTAAATGAAAATCGTCTTCGGGTCCAGGATCTTGTACGCCAGCGTGTTCTGCGACAGGATGAAATTGAACGCGCTCTCCAGATTGTGGCCGGTGAGATCGAGCGTCACGGGCTTGCCGATCGTGCCTTCGAGCCCCTGATCGTATTGAATGCCAATTCCGGTGGCCCGGCTAATCGCGCCCAGCGCGTCGCGGATGGCCATGTTGTTGAAGCTGACCGACGGCAGCGGCGCGCGTGGATCCAGGCGCGGAATCGGCGAGGCCGCCTGTGCCTGGGCCCGCAGTTGATCCATGCGCGACAACGGACGGTTCGCGTCGATCTGATCGCGAATCCGGCGCTCCACATCGAGTGCGCGCGTCAGCGCCAGCGAGTTGCTGGGATCGAATTCGATCGCGCGGCGATACTCGGCGGCGGCGGCGGGCAGTTGATCCTGCGTCTCGAGCTCCTTGCCGCGGGCCAGATGCTGCGCCGACGCCTGGCGCGTGGCGCGCTCCAGCTCGATCTGCAGCTCGATCTTCTTGGGATCGCTGTCGAGCGCCTGGCGGTAGTAGGCCACGGCCGCGTCCCACTCGCCGCGCTTGGCGGCGGCGGCGCCGTGCTTGGCCGAGCTGCCCGTCGCGCATCCGGCCACGACCAATGCGGCCAGCCCGATCGCGCTCCAACGAAGTCTCGTCGTCCGTATGCTCATATGTCTCTCTACAGAACCTTGCTCTGTCTGCGCCACGATTTCCGATCCATCCCCTAGCGGTAAATCACCGTCTGTCCGCTGCCATCGATAAACGTCATGACGACGGAGTTGTTTCCGACCTTTACTAACCGGTATCGGCCGTCGATGGGGTCGCCCTCGACGCCCTCAAATGTGTTGCCGGCCTTGTCGCGCAGATACGCGCGCAATTTTCCGTCCGGTCCTTCGAATACCGTCGTCAGGAACATCGGCACCTTTGGCGGTGGAGGCGGCGGCGGAGGTGGCGGCGGCGTGTACACCGGCGCCGGCGTTGGCGTCGGCTTCGGTGGCGGCGGAGCCGGCCGCACGCCGAACCGGAAGAGGTCACGCCCGGCCTCGGGTTCGTCCGGCACGTACTCCATCTCCTGCAGATGAAGCTTCTGCGGCGGAACGGGCCCTGCTTTTCTCTGCGTACTTGCCGAGCCGCGCCCCACAGGAGGCTTGGACGTCGGCGCGGGGCCTAATGTCTGCGGAATCACGTACTGCGGCGATCCGCCGTACATCCAGTACAAGCCGCCGATGATCACCAGCGCGGCGATCATCAGGATCAGCCGGCGGCGCGCGCCGGCTTCTGTCGGCAGCGCCTTCATTTCACCGCTCCCGGCAGCGGCTCGGTCAGATAGTACGTCGCGACCGTCAGCGCGACCTCGAGTTGCGAATTGCCCTGCGCGGCGGCGTTCGGCTGGCTCAGCTGTACCTTCTCAATCACGATGAATTCCTGGGACGTTTCGAGCTCATACAGGAAGCGGCGCACGTTCGCGTAATCGCCCGACAGCGTAATCTCGCCCTTCACTTTGGTGAGCCGGCTGTCGCGGACCGGGTCGTGATCGTACGAGCCGGCGCGATAACTCACGCGGGACGTGGCGGCGACCTTGCTCAGCCAGAAATTCAGCACGTTCAGCGCGGCGGGCAGGTTCTTCGGCAGGATTTCGTCGTAGAACTTGCGGATTTCCACGTCGGCCAGGTCCTTGCTGCCCTTCTGGCCTTCCGCATCTTTCTTGGCCTTGCGTGCCAGCGTCAGGTCCGCGAGCGCCTTGTCGCGTGAGGCCTGCGCCGCGTCCATGCTTTGTTGCAGCCAGAACACGTACCCAAGGCCGGCCGCATTGGCCAGGAGGAACACCAGCAGCGGGATGATCACGCGCCGCCGCTCACGGAAGATTCGCGCGGTCAGGCTCATGGCCGGCCCCCGTTCGGTTCGCCTTTACCCTTCGCCGGCACCGGCGAGGGCTTCGGCTCCTGCGGCGCCAGGTAGCTGCCGCTCAGCGTGTCGGTCCAGGTGCCATCGTCATTGAGCTGCTGGGCGGCGGTCGCCATGTCGTAGAACGAGCCGGTCTGTTGCAGCGCATCGAGGAAGGCCGCGATGTCCGGCAGCGTCTTGGCATTCACGATGAGTTCGATGCGGAACACGCCGCGTTCGTCGCGCGGCGCCACGGCAATCAGGCGCGCGTCGAGCGGCAGCGTCTTTTCCATGAGGCTGAAGAACACCGTCCAGGAGAAGCGCCGTTCGTCGATGATCGAATTGGCTTCCTGGGTTTGCGCGCCCAGCATGAAAAACGCCGACTGGTCCACGCTCTTCTTCTGCCGCTCGATCTCGGCGTTAATCGCCGTGATCTCCGCCGCGGCCGTGTCGCGCACCTGTGTGAACGTGGCCCGCTCGGCCGACAGTTGCGTGGCCCGTGTGACGTTGAACACCGTCAGCGCGATGCCGCCCAGCGCGGCGAGCAGCACGAGCAGATTGACGAGGCCTTCGTTGTAGAACGGACGGGTCGAGAGGTTTCCTTTGAGCATCAGGCCGCCTTGCGATCCCGCAGCAGCACGCCGATCGGCGCGGCGAGCGCGTCCAGGACGTCCGTGGACGCGCCGACGCGGCCGCCCAGGTCCGCGGCGGCGCGCACATCGACCGCTTCCACGGGCACGCCCAGCCGCCGGTTGATTTCCGTGCGCACCAGGTCCGCGTCGTGTCCCACGCCGCCCCCGCACAGCCACACGCGACTGAACTTCGTACCGCCCAATCGATCCTCGTGGTACATCGCCGTCTGGTGCACGAGCGCGCTCAAGGGCTCTTCGCCCGCGTTGGCGCGCTGCCGGTAGAACATGAGATCGGCGCCGCGGCCGATGGCCAGCGTCGTGGCCTCGGGCGCCATGGTCACGAGCAGCCAATCCGACGGCGACGCCGCATTGGCCGCGATGACGGCGTTCATGACGTTGAGGCTCGCCAGATCGATCACGCCGGCGTGCACGCCGAGCTTCGTCGCCACGGCCTCATATTCGGCCACGATCTCGCGGCGCGCGATGGTCGTCGCGAGCACCGTCGCCGACTCGGTCTTGTGCGCCACGCTCCACGACAGCTGGGCATCCTCAACCGGATATGGTGTGCCCTTCTTCATCTGCCAGCGCAGCAACTGATCGACGTCCGCGGCCTTGCCCGGCACCTGTTCCAGCGTAATCAGCGAGACGCGCGCCGCCGAGTCCGGAATAATCACGGCCGCGCGTTTGGTGGCGCGGACACCGGCGCGCTCGAGGGCCCTGCCCAGCGCCTCCGTCACCGCGGCTGGATTCGGGATATTGGCGGACGTCGGTGACGGGGTGATGGCCTGGGGCGGCAGCGGTTCGCTGGCGTATCCCACGACCGACACGCCCCTGCCTCCCCGGCCGACTTCCACGACCGTGACGCGGCGGCTCGCCAGTTCGATGGCGACCGTGGGCGGCGGCGGCGAAAAAATGGACGAGACCGTTGACACGTTGTGTATCTACTCCACGAAGGTGACTTTGTTTATCTCGCGCAGCGTCGTCGATCCGTTCATGACAAGCTGCACGGCGCACTCGCGCAGGAACGTCATGCCGTCGGCTTTGGCGGCTTTCTTGATTTCGGACGTGGGCCGGCGCTCCAGGATCATGTCGCGGATCCGATCGGACAGGTCCATGAGCTCGCAGATGGCCGTGCGGCCCTTGAAACCCGTGCCGCCGCACTCGATGCAGCCCTCGCCCTCGTAGAACGTCATGGTGTCGGCCAGGTCCGGGTCCAGCGCGGACTCCACCAGGTATTCGCGGCTCATTTTCACCGGCCGCTTGCAGTCCTTGCAGATGCGGCGCACCAGCCGCTGCGCCAGCACGCAGTTGAGCGCCGACACGAACTGATACGGTTCGACGCCCATGTTCAGGAAGCGGCCGAGCACGTCGATGACGTTGTTGGCGTGGACCGTGGTGAACACGAGGTGGCCGGTGAGCGCCGACTGAATCGCAATCTGCGCGGTTTCAGGGTCGCGGATTTCGCCGACCATGATCTTGTCCGGGTCGTGGCGCAGAATCGATCGCAGTCCGCGCGCGAACGTCAGGCCCTTCTTCTCGTTGATGGGAATCTGCGTGATGCCCGCGAGCTGATATTCAACCGGATCCTCAATCGTGATGATCTTGTCTTCGATCGTCTTGATCTCCGACAGCGCCGAATACAGCGTCGTCGTCTTGCCGGACCCGGTCGGGCCCGTGACCAGCACCATGCCGTACGGTTCGCGGATGTACTTGCGGAACCGCTTCATTTCAATGTCGGGCCAGCCCAGGATGTCGAGGCGCAGCTCGGTGAACTGCTCGCTCATCGACTCCTTGTCCAGAATACGGATGACGGCGTCCTCGCCGTGCACGCTGGGCATGATGGACACGCGGAAGTCGATCGTCTTGCCGCGCAGGCGCAGCCGGAAGCGGCCGTCCTGCGGCACGCGCTTCTCGGCGATGTCCAGCTCGGCCATGACCTTGATGCGCGAGATGATCGTGCTGTGGTGCCGCTTGTCGATAGGGTTCATCGCCTTCTGCAGCACGCCGTCGATGCGGTACTTGAAATGCACCGCGTCGTCCTGGGTCTCGATGTGGATGTCGGACGCGCGGCGCTGCAGCGCGGTGAACAGCGTGGAGTCCACCAGGCGGATGACCGGGCTCGCGTCTGACGTCAGCTTCTCGACGGTCAGGTTTTCTTCGCCCGCTTCGTCTTCCCGCAGGATCTGCATCTGGAAGCCTTCGGTGGCCTCCTCGAGGACGCGCTGCGAGCTCTCGCTCTTCTTCAGGATGTTCTGAATCGCCGTCTGCGTGCCCACGCACACACGGATGGGCCGGTCCAGTTGCACGCCGATTTCATCGATCGTGTGCAGATCGCTCGGGTCCGAGACGACGATCAACAGCGCCTGGCCGTCGCGCCGGTACGGCACGAAGCCGTACCGCAGCATCACGTCGGCTGGAATGCTGCGGAACAGGTCGTGGTCGGGATGGAAGTGCTCGAGGTCGACGAATTCGAGCTGATACCGTGAGGCCAGGAAACGCGCGCGTACCTCTTCGGCGGCCTGGTCTTCCGGCAGGCGCTCCGGCTCGAGATACAGCGAATCAGTCGGGGTCGTGGTGGTGTTCGCCATGACTAGCTCGTTCGAAGGGTCGAGAGATTGAACAGCGGCATATACAGCGACATGAGCAGGAACGCGATGATGATGCCCATCGCGATGAGCAGCACCGGCTGCACCAGGTTGGAGAACCGCGCCAGCGTCGTCGTGTTCTCCTCATCATAGAAGTCCGCGACGCTGTTCAGCATGTCCGCCAGCGCGCCGGTCGACTCGCCGACTTCGACCATCTCGACGGCCACGTGCGGAAAAATGTGCTGCCTGGTCAGCGCCACGCCCAGGCTGCCGCCTTCCCGGACGTCTTTGGCGACGGTCGACAGGCCGTGCGCCACATGCTGATTTCCCACGGACTTGGCGGAAATATCCAGCGCGTTGACCAGCGGAATGCCGCCGGCCAGCAGCGTGGCGAGCGTGCGCGACGTTTGCGCGGTCGCCAGCTTGCGCGCGAGCGGGCCGAAAAACGGCAGCTTCAGAATCGCCGCGTGGAAGCGCCGCCGCTCATTCGGCTGCCTGAGCCAGGCCAGCGCGAACAGCACGAAACCGAAGAGCGCCAGCAGGATCACCGGCCCCCAACTGAGCAGCGATCCGGAGATCGCGACGACGATGCGCGTGGACATCGGCAGGAGCGCACCCTCCCCGTACTGTTTGTAGAACTCCGCGAACTCCGGCACCACCTTGAATACGATCAGGCTGACGACGGCGGCTGACAGCAGAACGAGGACGGCCGGATAGATCAGCGCGGAGATGACCTGCGAACGGACGCCGGACATGACCTTGATGTGCGCGACATAGCGCCGCAGCACCTGCTCCAGGCTGCCGCTCTTCTCTCCCGCCATCAGCGACGCCGTGTACACCCCTGAAAAGAGGTGTTGAGCCTCGAAGGCCTCGGACAGGGAGGTGCCGGATCGCACCTTGTCATAGATGTCGTCGAGGGCCGCCTTGAAGACGGGATTCGGGGCTCGTCGGCGCAGAATGTCCAGAGACTGCACGAGGGGCAGGCCCGCGCGCAGCAGGGTCGCGAGTTCCTGATTGAAGACCAGGAACTCCGACATCGGCAGCTTGCGCCGCTTGGGTAATCGAAGCTGCAGTCCGCCGATCTTGACGCCGCCCTTCCCCTGGACGGAGAGGAGGAACAACCCCTTCTCGGCGAGCTCGGACCGCAAACGCGCTTCGTTCTCCGCGACGTAGGTGGCCTCGGTGATCTGGCCACTCGCGGTCGCGACGCGACAATAAAACTCCAAGACGGCAGGCCCTCTCTTTTCTTTAGCCGGAACTCGCTTGACATGCCGTGGTTGGTGTACCACGTCATGTCAAGCGGTTCCGGTCTTTAGCCGGAACTTGGTTGACTTGCCGTGGTGGTGTACCACGTCATGTCAAGCGGTTCCGGCGCGCCGCACTGTTCCCGCCCTTACACATCTTTGCGCGGTCTCGCGCGGCGGCATAGTCCGTCTGGCTGCCGGACTTAACCCATTAGACCCTGTCGAGGTCAGGAGGGTCGGGTTGCCACAGATATTTAACAAGTTGCGCGACAGCCGATTCCCCGCCCTCAGGACAAAAGTATCGTCCGTGCGACTCTGCGACGTTAAAACGCGCCTTATCTGGGCTCTACGACGGCGTGATACACGCGGATTCCCAGTTCGCGGACGTCCGTACCCGCATTGAGCGCGCGGGCCGGCACGAAGGTCCGATCCACCTCGATGCGGAACTCGGCGGTCTCTCCCGTGCCCAGTTGCGCCGCCGTGACCGGGATTCTCTGCAAGGCGAGCGTCGGCGTGCCGGCAGCGAACGTCGCAAGCGGCGTCTCCCCCACCGAGACCGTCACCTGCTGCGGCTGGGATCCAAACACATCGCTTCGCGCGTCGTACTCAAGATAGAAGGTGACGTCTCGTTTGGGATTCTTGATGGTCAGGACCGCCGCCTTCTGCGTCCACTGCCAATCGACCGTCGGATCCTCGGGTGAGTACTCCGGGCCGTGCCAGCCGCTGAGCTTCGCGACCTGGCTGGTCTCCGACCGCGGGAGCAGGTTGATGGTCGCGACCTTGTACGACCTGGCGGCGGATTCCTTGTCGGCCGGGTCCATCCCTTCCAGCGGGAGGCGGTCATCGTCGTGGTACAAGCCCACTTCAAATGTTGCCGGGCCGACATACGAGACCATCGGCATGAACCGCGTACGGGTGTACTCGATCGTTTGCCCTGACTGCCAGGTGGACGTCTTGAACTGCGCCGGCAACTCGTGATCGTCGTTCCAAATCATCGTGCCGTCTTCGCGATTCAGATGCACGAACACGCGATAGTCACCGGCCGGCCTGGCGTCGGGCGCGACGACGAACCGGTACGTGAGATCGAGAACGCCGCCCAGGGCCACGTCCTTCTTGCTGGGCTCCAGTGAGACCTTGGCGACCGGCTTCGCCGTATCCGTGTTTCCACAGGCGGCGGCCACCAGGGCGATGACGCCCAGAAGCGCCACACGGCCGCGCGCGAGGCGCACAACATTGGCCATCAGCATGTGCGCGACATCGTACCTGTATTGCCGCATGGTGTTCAATATGTTAGCCTTGCGCCGTTTCCTGATCAGTCCGCCCTGGCAAGTGGTGACTAAGTACTAACTCAAGTGATGACCAACAGCGACGCCCTCGGCATGGTTGAAACCCGCGGCCTGATCGGCGCGATCGAAGCGGCCGATGCGATGGTCAAGGCCGCCAATGTCGTCGTCATCGGCAAGGAATACATCGGCGCCGGGTACGTCACGGTGCTGGCGCGCGGCGACGTCGGCGCTATCAAGGCGGCGACTGACGCAGGGGCGGCCGCGGCGCGGCGCGTGGGCGAGTTGGTGTCCGTACACGTGATCCCCCGCCCTCACGCGGACGTCGACCGAGTCCTGCCTCGCGCGGCCGCCGGGGCAAAGGGTTAAATCATCGTCACGGGCATGGCCGAGAGCGCGCTGACCGACCGCGACCTCGCATCGGCCCAGGAAGCGCGGCGCCTGGCACAACGGGCGAAGCAGGCCGCGCCCAGTCTCGCGGAGTTTTCGCAGGAACAGATCGATCGCATTGTGGACGCCATGGCGGCCGCCGTACGGCCGCACGCCGAGTCTCTGGCCAGGCTGGCCGTCGAGGAGACCACCTTCGGCGTGGTGGCAGACAAGGTCCAGAAGAACCTGTTTGCATCCGACCGCGTGTACCAGTTCATCCGCCCGATGCGGACGGTGGGTGTCATCGGCCGCGACGACGCGCGGCGGATCGTGGAAATCGCCGAGCCTTTCGGCGTCGTGGCGGCCATTGTGCCGTCCACCAACCCCACGTCCACGGCGATCTACAAGATTCTGATTGCGTTGAAGGCGCGCTGCCCCATTGTGCTGAGTCCGCATCCATCGGCCGCCAGGTGCATCACGCGGGTCGCGGAGATCATGGCGGAAGCGGCTACCGCCGCCGGGGCCCCGGCCGGGTCTATTAATTGGATGACCTCGGTGTCCCTCGAGGGGACACAGGAATTGATGAAGCACCGCGACGTCGCCGTGATTCTGGCGACCGGCGGCATGGGGCTCGTACGCGCGGCATACTCGGCCGGCAAGCCCGCGTACGGTGTGGGCCCGGGCAATGCCCCCTGCTACATCGAGCAGTCGGCCGACCTGGCCAAAGCCGCGTCTGACATTGTGTTGGGCAAGTCCTTCGACAACGGTGTGCTCTGCTCGTCACCCAACTCGGTCGTGGTCGATCGGGCAGTGGCCGATGAGGTGAAACGCCAGTTCGTCAAGCAGGGCGCATATTTTCTTTCGCCAGCGGAGGCGGACCGACTCGCGGCGGCGCTCGTGACCCCTCAGCGGCTGCCGAATCCCACGTTTGTCGGAAAGCCCGCGACGTTCATCGCCGGGCAGATCGGCGTGACGGTGCCCCCGGACACACGCGCGCTGATTGCGGAACTCACAGGCGTGGGCCGCGATTTCCCGCTGTCGATCGAGAAGCTGTGTCCGGTCCTCTCGTACTACGTCGTCGCCGACTGGCGCGAGGGCTGTGAACGTTGCATCCAGATCCTCCGATATGGAGGGATGGGGCACACGATGTCCGTGCATTCGCAGAACGAAGACGTCATCCTCCAGTTCGGGCTGAAAAAGCCGGCCTTCCGGATCGTGGTCAATACCCCCACGACCCATGGGTCGATCGGCCTGACGACCGGTCTCGATCCGGCGATGACGCTCGGCTGTGGAGGCTGGGGCGGGAACATCACGTCGGACAATATCTCCCCCCGGCACCTGTTGAACGTGAAGCGCCTGGCCTACGAAGTTCGACCAGCGGTATCCGCGGCTTCGTCTCGAGTGCCCGCGGTCAGTTCCGCGGCACCCGAGCCACAGCTGCCGCGCGTGGCCGCGGCGCCTTCGCCCGGCGGACTCGATGCGAGCGCGATGGCCGCTCAAGTGGAATCGCTCTATCGGAGTGGCGCCGGAACCACGGGTCGAGATGAGGGGACCCCGGCGTCCGTCGTTGATTTCGTCTGTGAAGAAGATGTGCGACAGGCGCTCAGGCTGTCGCGAAAGATCATGGTCGGCGAGCGAACCATCGTGACTCCTGCCGCGCGTGACCTGGGAGAAGCACACCGGGTCTTCGTCACGGCCGGGTGGCCAAGGTCGTAAAGAGTCATAGGTAATCCATGAAGACCCGGACCTGCGTTGTCATCGCGTCCGTTACCGCGCTGCTGTCGGGATGCGCCACGGCCCGGCCGCCCGTCCCCGTGGCGACACCAGCGCCTCCCCCGCCCGCGCCTCTGCCGGTCGTCGAGACGCCGGTCGCTGTCCCGACGCGCACGCCCGAGCCGGTACTCGTGCTCGATCGGGTGTCAGAGACGATCGGTCGCGCAGAAGCAGAATTCCAGGCCGGACGCACCGAGTTCGACCGCCAGCGCCTGGTGGCGGCCCGAGAGCACTTCGATCGGGCCGTTGACATCTTTCTCCGGGAGCCTGGCGGCACGAAGTCCGATCCCCGTCTGCAAGCGGCATTCGACCGGCTGGTCGAGCGCATCACGGCCCTCGATGTCCTGGCGTTGCGCGATGCGGACGGCATTACCGAGGCGCGCACGGCCCCCGCGGCGATTGATGAAGTCCTGAATGCCGCCGTGGGTGCGCCGGATGCCAAAGCGACGACCGCCGAGATCGTCGCGGCCGATCTCGAGAGCCTGCCCCGCGATGTGCCGATCGTCCAGAACGCGAAGGTCCTGTCCTACGTCGAGCTGTTTCAGGGCCGTCTCCGGGATTTCTTTCAGGACGGCCTCGATCGCAGCCAGCGCTACTTGCCGATGATCCAGAGCGTGTTCAAAGCTGAGGGCGTGCCACTGGACCTGGCGTACCTTCCCATGGTGGAAAGCGCGTTCAAGGTCAACGCACTCTCGCGTGTCAGTGCCCGCGGCATGTGGCAGTTCATGCTGCCGACCGCGAAGGAGAACGGACTGGACCAGGACTGGTTTATCGACGAGCGAGCCGACCCGGAGAAAGCGACGCGCGCGGCCGCGCAATATCTGAAGACGCTGAACAGCATGTTCGACGGCGACTGGGAGTTCACACTTGCCAGCTACAACGGCGGCCCCGGCCGGTTGATGAAGGCCGCCAAGGCCTCAAAGAAGGACAATTTCTGGGACATCACCGCCAGCTCGCGTTATCTTCCACGCGAAACCCGCGAGTACGTCCCCATGGTGATGGCCGCGATCATCATCGCCAGGAACCCCGAGCTGTACGGCTTTCACGTCACCACCGCGGCGCCTCTCGCGTACGAGACGGTCGCCATCCCCGGGGCGCTCGATTTGAAGTTCATTGCCGAGTGGGCCAACGTGACGGTTGAGGAGCTTCAGGATCTGAACCCGGAGTTGCGGCGAACGACGACGCCCATGACGACACATTCGCTGAAGGTGCCTGTCGGCACCGCCGCGTCCATCGAAGCGGGGCTGACCAAGGCGGAGCCGTTGTTCCGCACCTTCCGTTTCCACACGGTCAAGAAGGGCGAGACCGTCGCCGGCGTGGCGCGAAAGTACGGCGTGTCGTCCGCGGCTTTGCGCGAAGCGAACGGCCTCTCCGGCACCGCGCGGATCTCCGTCCGCCAGACGCTGGCGATTCCGGCGCCGTCGACGGCTGGGTTGCCGGCGGCCGGCGCGCGTCCGGTTTCGACCACCGCGGCGAACAAAGCGAAGCCGCCATCTGGTACCGCCAGTCCGGCCGCCGGCGCGCCCCGGGTGTACCGGGTCCGGCCCGGCGACACGTTATTCAGCATTGCCCGGCAGTTCTCGACCACGGTCGCCCAGTTGAAGAGAATGAACGGCCTGGCCGGTGACGGCATCAAGGCCGGCGACCATCTCAAAGTGCCCCGCTAGAGCCGGCAGTTTTTTCAATCCTCCCGGTCTCGGGCTGGCAAAAACTGCCATCCCCGTCAGGGGTCGTCAGGCGGCAACGTCCTTTGAGCGTGGCGCGAAGCTTGCTGCGAATAGCCGCGTGCTCGCTCGCATCTCTGCCGCTGCGGTCGTCGGGATTGAGGCCGTGCCCGTCATCGTGGAAGTGGATGTGTCGTCCGGTGGCCTGCCCGGGGTCACCATGGTCGGCCATCTGGACCCAACCGTCCGCGAAAGCCGCGATCGGGTGCGTACGGCCATCCGTAATTCCGGCTTTCCATTTCCCACCACCCGCATAACGGTCAGCCTGGCGCCGTCGGATCTGCGCAAGGTCGGCGCGGCGTTCGACTTGCCCGTGGCGCTGGGCGTGCTGGCCGCGGGCGGCGCGATTCCCTACGCGGAGCCGAGCCGCCTGCATATCGTGGGTGGGGTCTCGCTGGATGGCAGTGTGCCGCCGATGCGGGGCTTGCTGCCGATTGCCGCGGCCGCGCGGCGGGCGGGCGCTGGTCTCATGTTCCCTGCCGCCAATCTGGCTGAGGCGGCCATCGTCAGCGGCCTGGCGCTGTTTCCGGTCCGGTCTCTCACGGACGCCGCGCGGGTTTTTGTCACGCCCTCGCCACGGCCCGCGGCGCCGCCCCCCGCGGCCCAGGAACTTACGCCACGAAACGAAGACGACCTCAGTGACGTGCGCGGACAACTGCTGGGGCGACGGGCCCTGGAAATCGCGGCGGCCGGCGCCCATCATCTGCTGCTCAGCGGGCCGCCGGGCGCGGGCAAGACCATGCTCGCGCGCCGGGTGCCTGGCTTGCTCCCGCCACTGCAGTTCGACGAAGCGCTGACGGTCACGACGATCCATTCAGTGGCCGGAACGCTGCCAGCCGGTGCCGGACTTCTGGTGACGCGGCCCTTCCGAGCGCCGCATCACACCTGCTCGGAAGTCGCGCTCATCGGCGGCGGATCCATTCCCAGGCCCGGCGAACTCAGTCTGGCGCATCAAGGCGTGCTCTTTCTGGATGAGCTGCCGGAGTTTTCGCGGCGGGCCCTGGAGACGCTCAGGCAGCCGCTGGAGCAGCGAACCGTTCACATCGCGCGGGCGGCTCGATCGACGGCGTTTCCGGCGTCGGTCATGCTCGTCGCCGCCATGAATCCGTGCCCCTGCGGCTTCAAAGGCAGCAACACCCGCAGATGCCAGTGTCCGGCCACGAGCGTGGATCGATACCGCCGGAAGCTGTCGGGCCCCCTCCTGGATCGATTTGATCTGCAACTGGAGCTGCCCGCGGTCCCCTGGTCGGACCTCGAGAATCAGGACGCGCGAATGGAGACCAGCGAATCGGTTCGGGCGCGCGTCTGCGCATCCCGCAGCCGCCAGCTGACGCGCCAGGGCCGTCTCAACAGCGAGCTGGAAGGCAGCGAACTGCGCGCGCGGTGTTTTCCTCCCGAGGCCGGCGGGCGCCGCGTGCTCAGGCAGGCTGTGGGCCGTCTGCAGCTAAGCGTCCGGGGTGTGTCGCGCGTATTAAAGGTGGCCCGAACGATCGCGGATCTGGCCGGCGCAGACGACGTCCAGACCCCACACCTGGCAGAAGCCTTGCAATTCAGATTGCCCGGCGCGACAGAGGCCGGCGGTACTTACGAAATTGGCTGACTTGAGTGCGGCGATGTGATAGATTTCCAAGGTTTCCGGGGCTTTTCCGAAGTCACCGAGAGCCTTCAGGAGCGTAATGCGATCGCCACGTTACACAATTCTCGTTGCGAACCGAAAAACGGGGGTCGTCAGGCGACTGACCGTCTCGCGCCGCGTATTCGGCTTCGTACTGGCGGGACTCATCGGGATGCCGACCCTCCTGTGGGTTGGGTCGCGAGGAGCGGACCAGGCCCAGGTTGACGCCCTGGTCGCGGCCAACGAGAGCCTCCAGATTGAAAACCAAAGCTACCGTCAGGCCACCGGCGAGCTCACCCAGCAGATCGAATCGATTCAGACGGCCATGACCACGCTGGGCGAACAGGCTCAGCTGGATCCGGCCACGAAGCGCGCGCTCGAGCAGTTGCAGCGGACGGGCAAAATGCTGGCGATTGGCGGTCCGGGCCCGACGGACCTCGCGGCCAAGCCGGTGATCTCCACCACACCCGAAAGCACCTTCGGGATCCTCCGCGGCCTTCTCGGATCGCTCGCCAGCCGCCTCGAATCGGTCAAGACGCGTATCGAAACGCAACAGGCGCAGGGACGGGCCGTACCCTCGATCTGGCCGCTGGTCGGCCGGTACTCCTCGCCGTTCGGCAACCGCGCGGATCCGTTCACCGGACAACCGGACTTTCACCCGGGCATGGATATTTCTGCCGATCAGGGCGTGCCCGTACACGCGACCGCCGACGGTGTCGTGGAAACGGCCGCCTATGATGGCGGCTACGGCAACGCGATTCTCCTCGGGCACGGCTTCGGGATCAGCACGCGATACGGCCATCTCTCGCAGTTCGCGGTGAGGCCTGGCCAGACGGTCAAGCGCGGCGACGTCATTGGTTACGTCGGCGCGACCGGGCGCGTCACGGGCGCGCATCTGCACTACGAAGTGTTGCTCGGCGGCCAGCGGATCAACCCCCTGAGCTTGCTGAGCCGGTAATCAACTCATCCAGGGTTGCCGCCTTTAGTTGACGGGGCTCACGGCCGTTCCCTAAAATCGATGGACTACCCTGTCGTCGGAACACGCGGCTGTACCGCGGCGTCTCGACGAACGACGGTAGTGAGATGCTCAACACCCTCCTTGCGAAGGTCATAGGGACACAAAACGAACGAGAGTTGAAACGGCTGCGTCCGATCGTGGCCCAGATCAACGATCTCGAAGCCGGCATCACGCCGCTGTCCGACGCCGATCTCAAGGCCAGGACGGCGCATTTCCGCGAGCGGGTGTCGCGCGGCGAGCCACTCGACGCCTTGCTGCCTGAGGCGTTCGCTGTCGTGCGCGAAGCCGGCCGGCGCGTGCTGAACATGCGCCACTTCGACGTGCAGCTGATCGGCGGGATGATTCTTCATCAGGGCCGCATCGCGGAAATGAAGACCGGTGAGGGCAAGACGCTGGTGGCGACGCTGCCGGCCTACCTCAACGCCCTCGGCGGCAAAGGCGTGCACGTCGTGACGGTCAACGATTACCTGGCGCGCCGCGACTCCGAGTGGATGGGCCGCATCTACCGGTTCCTGGAAATGTCGGTCGGCGTCATTCAGCACGAGCTCAACGACGCGGAGCGGCAGGTCGCGTATGCCGCGGACCTGACCTACGGCACGAACAACGAGTTCGGGTTCGATTACCTCCGCGACAACATGAAGTTCGATCTCGCCAACTTCGTGCAGCGCGGCCACCACTACGCCATCGTGGACGAGGTGGACAGCATCCTCATCGACGAAGCGCGGACGCCGCTGATCATTTCAGGGCCCGCGGAAGAGTCCACGGATCTGTACTACGAAGTTGACCGCATCATTCCGCGGCTGAAACCCGGCGAGGTCACCCAGGGCAACGTCAAGGCGGAGGACCGCGAGCGGCTGGAAACCACCGGCGACTACCTCGTGGACGAGAAACACAAGACCGCCCAGTTGACGGAAACCGGCATGGCCAAGGCCGAGGAAATGCTGGGCCATCGGCTGCAGCCCGGATCCAATGGCCTGTACGACCCGGCCAACATGCCGCTGCTGCACCACATCCATCAGGCACTCCGGGCCCACGCGCTGTTCAAGAACGACGTTGATTACATGATCAAAGACGGTCAGGTGGTCATCGTGGACGAATTCACGGGCCGTCTCATGCCTGGCCGGCGCTGGAGCGACGGGTTGCACCAGGCCGTCGAGGCCAAGGAAAAGGTCAAGATCGAGCGCGAGAACCAGACGCTCGCGACCATCACCTTCCAGAACTACTTCCGCAAGTACGCCAAGCTCTCCGGCATGACCGGCACGGCCGAGACCGAGGCCGAGGAGTTCGCCAAGATCTACAAACTGGACGTCATCGTCGCGCCACCCAATCGGCCGCTGGCCCGCCGGGAAGAGCCGGACTCGGTCTATCGGACGGAAAAGGAAAAGTACGACGCCATCATCAATGACATCGCCGACAAGCAGGCGAGCGGGCGCCCGACGCTCGTCGGCACGGTGTCGATCGAGAAGTCCGAGCGGTTGTCCGGCATGCTCAAGCGCCGTGGCGTCAAGCACGTGGTGCTGAACGCCAAGTACCACGCGCAGGAAGCCGAAATCGTGGCGCAGGCCGGGCGGCGGGACACGGTCACGATCGCGACCAACATGGCCGGCCGCGGCACCGACATTCTCCTCGGCGGCAATGCCGAGTTCATGGCGCGCCAGCAGTCCCTGGCCGACCATGTGGCCGAGCGGCTGCCGAAGGGCCAGGAAAAGTTCGTAGACGACGACGAGTTCGTCTACTTCTACCACCTCGACGCGTTCTACCGCGTCCCCCGCCCGGCCTACGAGAAGTTGTTCAACGCGTTTCGCGAGCAGACGTCGGCCGAACACGACGAGGTGGTCGGGCTCGGCGGGCTGCACATCATCGGCACCGAGCGTCACGAGGCGCGGCGCATCGACAACCAGTTGCGCGGCCGCGCGGGGCGCCAGGGCGACCCCGGCTCCTCCCACTTCTATCTGTCACTCGAAGACGACTTGATGCGGATCTTCGGATCCGGGCGCATCGCGGGCATGATGCAGACGCTCGGCATGGAAGAGGGCGTGCCGATCGAGCACGGCATGGTGACCAAAGCGATCGCGCGCGCCCAGAAACAGGTCGAAGCGCAGAACTTCGGCACCCGCAAGCACCTGCTCGAGTACGACGACGTCATGAACAAGCAGCGCGAGAACGTCTACGCGCTGCGCCGGGAGCTTCTCGAAGGCAGGATCACGCTGGCCGAAGACGACGTCGTGGATTCACGCGGCTACGTGATGGCGGTCGCCGAAGAGCTCATCGACGAGCTCGTGGAGACCCACGCCGGCAAGGAACAGCACCCCGACGAGTGGGATCTCGGCGAGCTGGCCCGGTCGGTCAGCGATCTGTTCGGCATGGACCTCGAAGATGTCACAGGGCTCGGGCTGGACGAGACGCCGCAGGATCAGCTCGGGGACAGGCTGTACGAGCTGGCTGTCGCGAAGTTCGACGAGAAGGAAAAACAGGTGGGCGTCGATCCTGCCCTGCTTCGCCGCATCGAACGCGACATCATGCTGCAGATCGTCGATGCGCAGTGGAAGGACCACCTCTACAGCCTTGACCATCTGAAGGAAGGCATCGGCCTGCGCGGCTACGGGCAGCGCGATCCGCTCGTCGAGTACAAGAAAGAAAGCTTTTCGCTGTTCCAGGCGATGAAGGCGCGCATCGACGAAGAGATGGTGCGCTACCTGTGGCGGCTGCGCCCGATCGTGTCGGGCGCCGGCGAGCCGCAGGCGCCCCCGCGCCCGGCGCCGCGCAAGGCACCCGCGCTGACGTTGTCCGGCGGATCGAGCTCGGCGGCGGCGCGGCCCGCCGCGGGCCCGCCGCGTCCGGCGCGAACGGGCGGAGACGACGCGCCGATCACGACGGTAAAGCGCGACGAGCCGAAAATCGGCCGCAACGACCCGTGCTATTGCGGCAGCGGCAAGAAATACAAGAAGTGCCATGGCGCGTAGGGCAAGCCGGCAATCAGAAATCAGAAGGCGGAAGTCGAGGGCCACGCGATGACGGAGCGACTGAGTGCGGCCGCGCAGGTGGCCGCGGGACTTCCCGAGGCCCTCACCTTTGACGACATCCTGCTCCTGCCTCGCCATTCGCGCGTGCTCCCGAGCCAGGTGGACATCACCTCGCGGTTCACGCGCGGAATCAGGCTGAACGTTCCGATTCTGAGCGCCGCCATGGACACCGTGACCGAGAGCCGGCTCGCCATCGCCATGGCGCAGCAGGGCGGCCTCGGCATTATCCACAAGAACCTGAGCATCGACGAGCAGGCCTCCGAGGTGGATCGCGTCAAGCGGTCCGAGAGCGGGATGATCGTGAATCCCATCACGCTCTCCCCCACCCACAAGGTGTTCGAGGCGCTCGAATTGATGAAGCGCTATCGCATCAGCGGCGTGCCGATCACGGACGACGGGAGCAAGGAAGGCCGGCTCGTCGGCATCCTGACCAATCGCGATCTGCGATTCGAGACCCGGGTGGATCGTCCGATTGCGGAAATCATGACCCGCGACAACCTGGTCACCGTCCCGGTTGGCACGACGCTGGATCAGGCCCGCGAGCGGTTTCATCGCCACAAGATTGAGAAGCTGCTGGTGGTGGACGCGGATTTCCGGCTCAAGGGCCTGATCACCGTCAAGGACATTCAGAAGCTGGTCAAGTACCCCAACGCCTGCAAGGACGCGCTCGGACGGCTCCGCGTGGGGGCGGCGGTCGGCGTGAGCAAGGACACGATCGATCGCGCCGCCGCGCTGGTCGCGGCGCATGTCGACGTCCTTGTCATCGACACGGCGCACGGCCACTCGCAGGGCGTGATGGACATGGTGGCGACCCTCCGCGAGCGGCACACGGACGTGCAGGTCGTGGCCGGCAACGTCGCGACCGCCGACGCGACCCTCGCCCTGATCGATCGCGGCGTGGATGCCGTGAAGGTGGGCATTGGCGCCGGGTCGATCTGCACCACGCGCGTCGTCGCGGGCATCGGCGTGCCGATGATCACGGCGGTGGCGGCCTGCGCGCGCGCGGCCGCCGAGCGCGACACGCCGATCATTGCCGACGGCGGCATCCGCTATTCCGGCGACATCACCAAAGCCCTGGCGGTCGGCGCGGCGAGCGCGATGATCGGCAGCCTCTTTGCCGGCACCGACGAAAGCCCGGGCGAGATCATCCTGTTCCAGGGCCGGAGCTTCAAGGAGTATCGCGGCATGGGATCGCTCGGCGCGATGCGCCGCGGCAGCCGCGATCGGTACTTCCAGGACGAATTCGATCTCGAGTCCGGTGACGGCACGGAAAAGCTCGTGCCGGAAGGGATCGAGGGGCGCGTCGCCCACAAAGGCAGTGTCGCGGCGATGATTCACCAGCTGGTCGGCGGCATCCGCGCCGGCATGGGCTACTGCGGTTGCTCGACCATTCCCGAACTGCAGCGCGATGCCCAGTTGCTCCGCACGACGGCCGCGGGCGTCCGCGAAGGCCACGTGCACGACGTGATCATCACGAAGGAAGCGCCGAACTACAGGGTCGAGTAGCCGGGCGCAACTGACAACTGACAACGAACAACGAAGCCCCGGTGCCCCGATGCGAGGGTGTCGCCAGCTACTTGTTCGTTGTTGGTTGCTGGTCGTTCGTTGCGATCGTGATTCGCCGCCCGTCTCCGCCCGTGCTCTCGATCGTCACGTTGACGGCCGGCGGCGCCGCGTGCCACCGGTCCGGCCACTCCACCGCCAGCACGGCCTGGGTCGTGAGTTCCTCGAGTCCGAGATCCTCCACCTCGGCGGGACTCAGCCGGTACAGGTCGATGTGCTGAAGCGTCACCCGGCCGGCATATTCCTGAATGAGCGTGAACGTCGGGCTCGAGACCGTCGCGGGATCGCAGCCGAGGCCTTCGGCGAGTCCGCGCACGAACGCCGTCTTGCCGGCGCCGAGCGATCCTGACAGCAGCACGACCGCGCCGGGGCCCAGCGTGGCGCCGAGATCGCGGCCCAACGCGATCGTCTCGGATTCTGAGGCAGTCGTGTGGGCGTGGGTCACGTGGAGGCGTGCGGCGTCTTCCTGCGGCGCGCTGTCAGATCCAGCACGGCATCACCGAGTCGATCCGCGATGTCGCCGGCAATCATGCCGACCTCGCCCTCGTCGGCCTCGGCCAGGTCGCCGGCCAGCCCATGCAGGTACACCGCGAGCTTGCAGGATCCTTCGATGTCGAGCAACTGGCCCGCCCAGGCGGCCACGGCGCCGGTGAGGACGTCGCCGGCTCCGGCGGTCGCCATGCCCGCGTTTCCCGTCGTGTTGATGAACGTCCGGCCTTCCGGCGTCGCGACGATCGTCCGGTGTCCCTTCAAGATGAGGTGGACGCGGTGGCTGGACGCGAACTCCCGCGCCAGCGCGAGCCGGTTCGCCTGGACGTGCTCGATGGGCAGCCCGAGCAGCGCGGCGAACTCGCCCGGATGTGGCGTGAGCACGACCTCGGCGCCTTCGCGCGCCGCCAGCGCCCTCGCGTCCCCGGCAAACGCCACGATCGCGTCGGCGTCCATCACCAGCGGCACGGCGCACTGGTCGAACAGCGCACGCACGAGCCCTGCCGCCGGGTGGGTGCGGCCCAGCCCGGGCCCGACGGCGATGACGTCCGCGTTGAACGCCAGAATCGCGTCAATCGCCTCCAGCGCCACCCCGCCGTTCGCGTCCTCTGGCAAGGCGAGCGTCATGAATTCCGGCGCGAGCGCCGACACGACGGGCACACAGCCGGCGGGGGTGGCCACCGTCACGCGTCCGGCGCCGGACCGCAGCGCGCCGATCGCTGCGAGTGCCGCCGCGCCCGTTTTGCCGGGCGAGCCGGCGACGATCAGGACATGGCCGTAATCGCCCTTGTGCGAGTCCTGCGCGCGCGTCTGGACCAATCCGCGCACCGATGGCGGCGTCAGGAGTTCGACCCACGGGCCGTCGACCGCGGCGATGACGGCCGACGGAATGCCGATGTCGGCGACGATGAGCGACCCGGCGATT
>DASUGC010000187.1:0-22741 GCA_036274235.1 Vicinamibacterales bacterium | reverse complement strand
GATGAATATGCACGCGCGCGCCAATGCGCGCGCCCAACGCGCGCAACGCGGCCAGTTGAAACACCGTACCTTCCAGCAGCCGCCACGGCACGAGCCGTACGGCCTGGCAGACGACCCAATGCCTGATGTAGAGGCGGCCCCACACCGGCGCGCGGCCCGGGGCATAACGGCCAATCACCAGACGCTTGATGACGACGGCGATACACACCGACAGGGGGAGATAGGCCAGCAGTACGAGCACGCTCAGGATCGGAAGGCCGAACGCAATCTCCAGCGGAGTGGCGTGCCGAACGGCCCACGGCCAGACGTTCACGACGGCCACCCCGGCCGTTCCGGCGACCAGCAGAAGTTCAAGGATCAGCCATGCCACTTGAATAAGCGTGGCAATGGCCGGCTGACCGGCTCGCTGCCGGGGAGCGATCACGGGCTGTGCCGTGTCCGCCGAAACCATGGCCGCGGCCCGCCGGGCCAATTGGGCGATCGTCGGGGCTTCGTACGCATCGCGCACCGTCAGTCGCGCCGTCTGCGGATCGTCCCGCAGCGCCGTGATCAGTTCCGCGGCCAGCAGTGAGTCGCCGCCGACGTCGTGAAAGAAGTTCGCGTCTGTGGAGATCGGCCTCGTCTGATCCGTGATGCGTCTGAGTGCCTGCTCGATGCGGTGCTCGAGCTCGGATTGCGGGCGTGAGGTCGCGTCCGTGCCGGCGTCGATGCGCGCGACCGGCAGGGCCTTCCGATCGACTTTGCCGCCGACGGTTGTCGGCAATTCCTGCGTCAGCACGAAGTGGCCGGGCACCATGTGGCCGGGCAGCGACGCGGCGAGCTGGGCCCGGATGGACGCAAGGTCCGGCGGCGAGCCCGCCGACTGCGGAACGATGAAGGCCACAAGCGTCTGCCGGCCGCCCTGGAGCTGCAGTGCCGTCGCCGCGGCGCGAACGCCCGGGCAGTGCGCGATCCGCGCGTCGATCTCATCGAGCTCGACGCGATAGCCGCGGATTTTGACCTGAGAATCCAGCCGGCCCAGGCACGTAATCGTGCCATCCGCATTCCGCCTCGCGAGATCGCCCGTGCGATACACGCGGCCGTGCACCGGATGAGCGGGAAATTTGACGGCTGTCAGCGCCGGATCGTTGCGGTATCCGCGACCGAGCGCCGCGCCCGACAGACACAGTTCGCCGATTTCGCCATCAGGCAGCTCTTCGAGCCTGTCATTGAGGATGTGAGCCCCCACATTGGGGATCGCGCGGCCAATCGTCACCGGCGCGCCGAGCGCGATATCCGTGCGTACCGATGTGACCGCGCACTCGGTGGGCCCGTAGCCATTGACCAGGCGCCGCCCGGGCGCCCACACTTTCACCACGTCTTCGGTGAGCGCCTCGCCTCCGACATACAGCAAGTGCATCGCCGGCAACAGGCCGTCGGCCTCCCGGCGGCCGGTGGCGCGCAGCAGTGTTGGTGGAGGACACAGCACCGTGACGCGCTCGCGCTCGAGCCATGACACCAGGTCCGGGCCCGCGCGCGCGACATCGTCGGTCATGACGACCAGCGTGGCTCCGGCGGCGAACGCCAGCCAGATCTCCTCCAGCGACGAATCGTACGCGTGGGACGAGCCTTGACCGACGCGATCGGCCTGGGCCAGCCGGAATTCCTCGCGATCGGACCGTACCAGGTTGACGATGGCCCGGTGCTCGATCATGACGCCTTTGGGCCGTCCCGTCGTGCCGGATGTGTAAATCAGGTAGGCCAGAGACGATGGGGACAGCCACGCGCGAGGCCGTATGCCGGGCGCGTCGGGATGTTCGCAAGGCCGGAGTGACTGCGTGTCGATGATCCGATCTGCCGCCACGCCCAGACGCGCCAGGCGATCGGCACCAGCAGGATCCGTGACCACTGCGACCGCTGCGGAGTCAAGCAGGATGTCCTTGATACGGTCGTCAGGAAACGCTGGATCGAGCGAGATGTAGGCCGCGCCGGCGCGCATGATCCCCAGCGGGGCGGCAAAGGCGTCGACGCTGGCGCGAGGCAGGAGGACCGCGACGACGCATTCATCGTCGATCAGGCCATCGAGCCGGCTGGTGACGGCCTGCGACCGCGCCGCAAGGTCTCCATACGTGGCGCGCGCGCGATCCGGGCGCGCGGGACCCGGGGGTATGTCGATGGCGATCCGATCGCGCCACCCGGGCCACTGGTGATCGAAGAACTCATGAAGCAGGACCGCGCCTGCTGAAGACGACACGACGTGAGAGTGTACTCGGCGTTCAGCTCCGATGCAGCGCGGCGTGTCCAAAGAAGATGTAGATCGCGCAAATGGCCCCTTCACCGATCCCCACCCCCAGCAGACAGATCCAGACGCGAATTCTGAGCACGCCGGCGAGGTAGCAGATGAGATCGGTCGGCGCCAACGGAAAGAACGCCCAGGCCGCAATCATCGGTAAGCCATATCGATTGAGCAGATCCCGAACCCGATGGAGCCGGCCAGCATGCTTGTGACGCAACAGCTCATCCAGATGGAGCGCTTCCGCGAAGTAATAAATGCTGGCCGACGACACCAGGACGCCGGCCAGTGTGAGGACAAACAGCAACCCCGGCGGAAAGAAAAGCATTCCGACCGCGACCAGTGATGTCGCCGGGATCAGCGTGAAACCACGCAGGCAACCGAGCAACAGGTACAGCGCGCCGCCCACGACGAGAGACGAGGTGGTCGCGGCCTGCAGGCGGGTGAGGATAACCCCGCGATGAAAGAGGACCATGTACAGCGCCAGCGCCACACCTGCCATCCACACGATGCCCAACGTTCGCCGAAGCTGCCGATGATTCACGCGCCGTCCGCCGATCAGGGTTAGAAGGATAATGCGACGATGGCCTGGATCGTGACGGTGGTGGTCGGGTGGTTGCTGGCATGGTCAGCGCCGCCGGTTGCTCCGGCCCCGGTCCTGCGCTTTCACCATCTGCATTACCGCTCGGCCGATCCGCTGGCGGCGATGCGTCGATTGACCGGCCAGGCGGCGGCCCAGCCCAGCATTCTGCAGGGCCTTGGCGTTGGCGTCCGTATCGGGCAGGACCCCGGCCCCACGGATTACGTACTGTTCGATCGGCTGGCCGGACTTTCGTCACCGTCTGACCCGCCGGCAATGATGGCGGCATGGCCGCGGTTGATCGCCTGGCTCGAGTCGCGCGGATTTGTGGTGGAGGCTGACGAGAACCGCATCCGCGGCTTATCGGAGCGTCTTTCGGATGATGTATTCGATCACATCGCATTTACCGCCGGCGATTTTCCCGACGCGCTGAATCGCCTGCGCGATGCCGGAGCCAGCCTGTCCGGTACAACCGGTGAGGCGAGCGTTGTCGAGGTCAGCCGGCTTGGGACGCGGTTTGAAATCGTCCGGGATCCCGATCAACCGGATGCCTTCTGGTGTCCGATGCATCCGGACGTCCGGTCGGCGGCCGAAGGGACGTGTCCAATCTGCCGGATGACACTGGTGCCGATCCCGCCGCCGCAGGCCGGGGAGTACCGAATGGACGTCCAGGTGCTGCCGCCGCGCCGCGGACCAGGAGCGTCCGGTCTGAGGTTGACGCTGGATACTCCCTCCGGCGAGCGGCCGACTCTGCTCACCGTGCACGACAAGCGGCTTCATCTCTTTGTCATCGGGGAGGATTTGAACTATTTCCAACACGTCCATCCCGTCGCGCGATCGGACGGGCGCTTCGAGTGGACGAACGATCTGCCGGCCGGCGCATACATGGTGGTGGGGGACTTCACGCCGGCAGGCGGGACTCCACAAATGGTCCAGCGAGCGATCGTGACGCGCGGCTATGACTGGACGCCGATCGCCGCGAAGACGGCGGCTGCGCTCGGTCCGTCGAGCTCGATAGTCGTCAGCGGCATTCGCGCAGAGCTTGCGTCACCGGCCCTGGCCACGGGTCAGACCGCCATCGTGCGCGTGTCGTTGACAGACGAGCACACCGAAAAACCGGTCGCCGATCTCGAGCCCTATCTGTCGGCACCCGCGCACGGTGTCCTCGCGTCCGCGGACCTGACGTCTGTGGCGCACGTGCATCCGCAGGAGCAGGACGCGTTCGGCCCGACGCTGTCGTTCGAGATCCTGCCTGTCGCGGCGGGACCGTACAAGCTCTGGGTGCAGATCCAGAGGCGCGGACACGTGCTGACGTTTCCGTTCGTCCTCAGGGTGGAGAAGTAGCGTGCGACGACTCGGGATCCTGGCGTCGATCGGCTGCGCGCTGATCGCGTTCGCCGGCACACTCCGTCTGTCCGCGCACGATCGCGTGACGACGGCGGTGACGTGGGACCGCGAGATCGCGCCAATTGTGGCGAGCCATTGCATCGGCTGCCATTCGGGCCAGCCGGGCACAGCGGTGTCGCTCGCCAGTTACGAGGCCGCGCGACCCTGGGCGCGCGCGATTCGGCAGCAGGTGCTCACGCGCCGCATGCCCGTGTGGCGCGCGGCTCGCGGATACGGCGAGTTCGCGAACGATCCGTCGCTGTCGCCGTTTGAGATCGCGTTGGTGGTGGCATGGGCCGATGGCGGGGCGCCGAAGTCGCTGTCCACGCATACCGTGACACCTGCCAGCATGGTCGGTTCGCGATTTGCTGCTGTGTTCACGCCTCCGGCGTCAAGTTCCGCGCGCGAGCAGACGCTGCCGTGCGGCGGCCGTCTGACGCCGACAGGTCGCCTGCTGGGCATTCGTCCCCAGCTCGTCGCCGGTGGCAGCGTTCGTGTGACGGCGACATGGCCCAACGGCGACCGACGCGTGCTCGGCTGGTTTCGTAACGGCGATCCGGCCGACCAGACAGTCTATTGGTTGAGAGCGCCGCTCGATCTCCGATCCGGTGCCTCGATCGTGGCGGCTGGCGAACCGGCAGACACGTGCGCACTCACGCTCATGCTGAAGTGAAGCCATTTCTGGCTTCTGACTTCTGATTTCTGACTTGCTTCAGATGGTGTCTCGTGTGCCATCGATGAAACCGGCGCCAGTCGTCGACGCTGCAGGGACCGAGGAACGGGTGCCGGGCGACTGGCGCGCGTCGGCCGAACGCGCGCGCCGCCTGTTTGAGCCGCTGATCGAGCACGAGCAGGTGCGGCTCGAGGACGGCGTCAAGCTCCCGAAAGCGCCGTCCTTTCGGGACAATGGCGGCTGGCGCTTCGCGCGAACGGTAGAACAGGCCGCCCAGCCGCAGCAGGAGTAATCGGCCCACCCGTTGCCGCAGCGTCAGTGGCGATCGATCGAGCGGCCGGCCTTTCGCCAGGCAGCGCTCGATCGCGCGAGTTGTTCCGGTGTACGACAGATCGAGATGCTCCAGGATGCCTGCCGCAGACCATCTGCCCGAAGATGTCCCCTCGGCTTCGGCCGGCGTCAAACCGGCGCGCGCGGCGCGGAGATCGGCGCGACAGCGTTCCAGGGTGCGGTGCACCAACCAATGTTATCTGTGCGCGACCCGTCAGACCGGGGAACCTGCGAGCGAAGGCGCGATCAGTGCCCGAGCCTCGCGAGCGAGCGAAGGCGCGATCAGTGTCCGAGCCGCGCGAGCGAGGGCGCGATCAGCGCCCGAGCCTCGCGAACGAGTCGCGAGTTGCCGAGCGCACTTCAGAAGAGGCGAGTCGCGGCGAGAGAGCGAGCAGCGGCCTGGGGCGAAGCCCCCAGCGTGATCAACGAAACGTTTCGTTGACATCTACGAAGTGGTTCGTATATAGTCCGGCCATGACACGAATCCCGCGCCCGACGGAGGCGGAACTCGCGATCCTGCGCGTGCTGTGGGAGGCGGGTCCCGCCACGGTCCGTCAGGTCAACGAACGGTTGTCCGCCGGAACCGCCCGCGGAGTCGGGTACACGACGACGTTAAAGCTCATGCAGATCATGGCGGACAAAGGCCTCGTGGTCCGGGACGAATCCGATCGGACGCATGTCTACGCCGCGCGGGCGTCGCAGGACCAGACACAGCGTCAGCTCGTCTCGGATCTCATGGACAAGGCGTTTGGCGGGTCAGCGGCCGCGCTGGTGCTGCAGGCGCTCAGCGCGCATCCGGCGCCGGCGGCCGAGCTCGAAGAGATTCAGCGGTTGATTGGGGAGTACCGGCGCACCGGGAAGATCGGGAAACGCAAAGTGGGAGAGCACAATGGCTGATTTCATCCAGCACCCCGTCGTTCAGGCGCTCGCGTGGGCGCTCGTGCACTTTGTCTGGCAGGGCACGGCGATTGGCCTCGCCGCGTTCGTGGCCCTTCGCGCCACCCGGCGCGCCTCCACGCGATACGCGCTCGGCGTCGGCGCGCTCGCGCTGATGCTCGCGGTTCCGATCGCGACGTTCGTGCTGCTCATCAACTCGTCCGTGCCGGCTTCCAGCCGGCAAAGCCCGGTGGGGTCGCCTGTGACGCCGGCACCGGCGCCCGTGCAAGTGACCTCCCATGATTCCGGCGGTGACACGGCCGCGGTCCCCGCGCCCGCCTCGTTGCGGGTGTCGCCGGAGATGCTCGCCATTGCCGTGATCAGCTGGTTGGGCGGCGTCGCATTTTTCTCGCTGCGTCTGTTCGGTGGATGGCTGGTGGCGCGCAACGTGGCGCGCCGGACGGTCCAGCCCGCGGCCCACGCCGTTCAGCGACTCGCGGAAGAACTGGCTGCGCGCCTGGAGGTGCGTCGATCCGTGCGGATTCTCGAATCGGCCGGTATCGCCGTGCCCGTGATGGTGGGCTGGCTCAAGCCCGCCATTGTCCTGCCGGTTGCCGCGCTGGTGAGCCTGACGCCGTCGCAGTTGGAGGCGTTGATCGCTCACGAGCTGGCGCACGTGCGCCGGCACGATTACCTGATCAACGTCTTGCAATCGGTGGCTGAGGCCGTGCTCTTCTATCACCCGGCCGTCTGGTGGCTGTCGCGCCAGGTTCGTGCCGAGCGCGAGCTGTGCTGCGACGACCTTGCCGTGGGTGTCTGCGATCGGCTGGTTTACGTCACCGCGCTGACGGACCTCGCCACGCTGGCCACGCCGCGCATCGCGCTCGCCGCGACGGATGGTCATCTGTTGAATCGGGTGCGCCGCATTCTGGGTCACACGGAGGAAACCGCGTCCGTGCGCGCCGGCTTGATGCCGGTGTTCGCGCTGACGCTGGCGGCGGCGGTGGGCGTTCCGGCGGCCCTCGCATCCGGCACTGAAGCGACAGTTGAGCTCAGGCAGCCACAAGCGGTGATTCGACCGATCGGTGAGGCCGGCGCCGCGATCGATCGGTCCGGCGTCGCCATCGCCGCGGAACGATCCAACGCCGATGTCGCCGTGCCGGAACCGCAGCAATCGTCAGAGCAGGCGGACCGGCAGCGTCAGGTCGAGGAACTGCGCCGCAAGATCGACGAGCTGATGAAACAGCTCGCGCAGCTCGAACAGCGGCGGGTGGGCGGCGTCGGAGATGCCCAGCGGCAGCAGGAGATCCAGAAGCTCGCCGAAGCGCAGGCCAAGGCCGCGATGGCGAAGCAGCAGGAAGTCCAGAAGCTCATGGAAACGATGGCCCAGACGGCCGCGACCGGCCCAGCCGGCGAAGAGCAGCGCCGGATGCTGGAGAACCTCAAGCGCGACGTGGAAAAGATGCAGCTTGAGACGAAGACCCGGGCGGCGCAGGCCGAGTCGGCCCGTCGTGCGTATGCGGACGCCCAGAAGAAGTACGAACTCGGCCAACTGTCGGAGTCGCAGCTCAAGGAAATCGAGTCGGCCGTGAAGCAGGCCCAGGCGGCCTATCCGCAGGGGTTCGCCGCCGCCGACATGGCCATGCTGCGGAACCAACTGGAGCGCAGCAAGATGCTCTATGAGAAGGGGTTGGTCAGCGCCGACACTCTCGCCGAGCTCCAGCGTGCTTTGGACCGGCTGTCCGCGAGCGGCGACCTGCTCGCGCAACAGAAGATCGACATGCAGGAATCGCTGGCCAGGCTGGCGCGCGCCAAGTCACTGGTGGACAAAGGGGTGATGACGCAGCGTGATCTCGAAGCGCTGCAGCGCGATATCCAGCAGCGCCAGTCGCGGCTGGTCGATCGCGCCATCGAAGTGGCGCCGGAGCGCCTATCCAGAAGCGCCGTCCGGATGGAGCCCGCGGCGGATCAGACGAGGGCCATCCAGCGAGGCGACATGCTCCGCATCACGATTCAAGGCGAGCCCGATCTGCCCACGACGTATGAAGTCACGGCGCAGGGCACCGTCCGCGTCCCATTCCTGGCGGCTACGAAGGCCGTTGGCCTGACCGCCGCCGACGTCCGGACGGCCATCGGCAAGCTACTGGCCGATCGCAAGCTCGGATCCGCGGATCGGGTCACCGTGACGCTGATGCAGCGGCGGTAGGACCTCTGAGGTCGTTTCGCCCAAGAATGGAAACTAGAGTTGCGCTGGAATGCTCACCGCAACCCAAGTTTCCATTCTTGGGCGAAACGACCTCAGAGGTCTTCCGGCGCATGCAGCGCGTCGATCGCCTGCTTCAGAACGGCCGCCCGCGCTTCGGCCAGCGCTGTCTGCGCCTTGAGCTCCTCGTAGGCCCTCGTCAGCGCGTCCATGCGCGTGTCGGACCGGACCTCACGAGCGGTCAGCGATTCCCATCGCGAGAGCCAGTCGGTGCCGAGCGCATTGATGGCCTTGTGCAGCGGCTCGATGTCATGCGGGCCGATCTGGCCGCGCCGGGAAATGGCAATCGCGGTGATCGCCTGCGCGTACCAGATGACGTGCGATTGAAAGTTCTGCGTGGCGTCCGCAAGCGTCCGCGTGGCGTCCGCGTTGCGATTCACGGCCGCAATGAGCGCCCCCAGCAACCGCCGTCGCCGCCACGGCATCAGCCGGCCAAGTTCAGCGGCGATCCGGCCGAACAGGCCGCGTGAGACGCCGCCGTCCGGCTGCCAGATCGCATTGAGCCGTGCGATGTCCTGCGCGGCGGCCGCCAGGCTCGCGGCCACCGTCGGCGACGGCTCGGCGGCGATGTCCATCGCCGTCAGCGCGGCGACATACCGCCGTTCATTGTGTTCGCGCTCGCTCTCGCCGCGGCCTGCCGCGACGTCCGAAGGATCATCGGCCATCGACGCGTAATGGTACTTCACGACGTCGCTGGACATGAGGGGGTCCACACCCGCGTCATGTCACGCGATCTTCGGCTAAGGAAAGTCGAAACCGGCGAGCCGATCGGCGATGAGTCCGCCATCCACACGGGACGCTTCGACGAGCGCGCGCGTGTGGGCGGCTGGGTCGGGCCGCATATGCGACGGCCAACCCGCGCCCGTCGGCGCAGGCTCGCGAACGGCACGCGCCATCGCGCGCTCATAGTCCGCGGCCATCCGCTCCACCGTATGTTCCCGCTCCCACCAGCGTCGCGCCTCGCTGCCGATGGCGTCGCGCAGCGCGGCGTCCGTCCCAAGCCGCGTCATGGCCAGCCGGAGGGAGAATTGCCGATCGTGCAGATCCAGAGCCACGGTGACGCCGCGCCGATCGTCTTCCTCAGTCACCGCGCTGCTGGGCGCGTGCCGCCGCCATGTCCGCGGATCGAGCGAGGGGACGTGGGCCTGATGCGCCGTGTCGATGATGACGGTGGCCCGGCCCATCGCGAGGCTGCGCACCCACGGACCTGACGTCTCGAGCGCGGTCGGCCAGCGCAAATTCAACGTGATATCGCACGCCGCCATCGATCGATCGAACGTCTCATCGTCTGCGGTGACGATTCGGGACACGGCGGCGTTCAGGCCGAGCGAGGCGATCTGATCTTCGAGATCGAGCCAGGGATCGGCGGCGCCGACGAGCAACAGGTGAGCGCCCGGCACGGCCGGACGGATGTCCGCGAACGCGGCGACGACTTCGCGCACGTGCTTTTCGGCGGTGAGCCCGCCATGGACGCCGTAGACGACGGCATCAGGCGGAATCCTGTGGGCCGCGCGGAACGCTGCGCCGGCGGCAGCCCCATCGAGGTTCGCCGCGCCTTCTCCGAGGGCGATGTGTTCGATCGGCCGATCCGGAAACTGCCGCGTCAGCCAGGACACGACGCCGCGCGAGTGCGCCGCCAGCAGGCGCGCCGATTCGACGACCCCGCGGATCATGGGCCACTGGTAATACAGGATGTCGCCGAGCCCGAGCGCCGCGAATTCCGCCGCGGCCGGCGGCACATCG
The DNA here is from genome assembly GCA_036274235.1 of Vicinamibacterales bacterium. Taxonomy (GTDB): domain Bacteria; phylum Acidobacteriota; class Vicinamibacteria; order Vicinamibacterales; family SCN-69-37; genus DASUGC01. Next base: position 12,618 of record DASUGC010000187.1, on the reverse strand, counting down.
GGATGATTCCAGGCGAACTCCGCCCGATAGTCCCTGACGCGTCCGCGCGTCACCAGCGCCTCGGCGCGGGCGTGATGGAGGCGCGCGTCATGCAGGACCGGAAGACCCGGATAGCGGAAGAGGTAGGCCCATGCGAAACGGTGCAGGTGTGAATTGCCGATCTGGTACACCGGCAGGTCATACGGGTACCGGCGATGACGCCAGACAAAGTCATGCGCCGTCATCACACGGACGCGGCCGGGCTCGGGCGGCTCGTCGCCGAGCTGCGGCAGCTTCAACCGGGACGCATCGACGAAGACGTCGATCGCGTAACCACGGGCGGCCAGAATCGGCACCAGCTCGGCCGATCGTCCGGCGACGCCGCTGCGTTGCGGCGGCCACGGCGAGAACCAGGCAAGGCGCATCGGCTACCGGTAGTTGCCGAACTGGAGCTCAATCCCGAAGTCGCCGGTCTTCAGGAGGTGAATCGCCGTCTGCAGCTCGTCCTTCGACGGCGACGACACGCGCACCTGATCGGCCTGGATCGTCGCCTGCACTTTTTTCAGCTTGTGGTCCTTCAGGAATTGCACGATGTCCTTCGCGGCTTCCGTCGAGATGCCCTGCTTGAGCGTAACGGTCCGCTTGACGAGGCCGCCCGCCATGGGCAGCACCTCTGACGGATCGAGGTTCTTGATCGGCACACCCCGGCGCACCATGCGCGTCTGCAGGATGTCCCAGACGGCTTCCATCTTGAAGTTGTCGTCCGCGATGAGCTCGACGATATTCTCGGCCTTCTTCAGCTCGATCGAAGACTTGGATCCCTTGAAGTCGTATCGCTGCGCCAGTTCCTTCCTGGCTTGATTGACGGCGTTGTCGACTTCGTTGAGATCGACGGTGGATGTGACGTCGAACGATGAGTGCGCGGCCATTCAGGCATGGTACGTCAGATCAGCCGGCCCCTGAGTTCAGGGGGCGGGATCTCGCACGCGTTGGAGCGGCCCGCGAGTCGATGCCTGATGGCCGCGACAATCCGGTACACGAAATCGCGAAGCGGCCGCGGCACGATGAGGAACATCCCGGCAAGGTGCCACGGCGCGGCGAGCCGCCTGGCGATCTGCAGCGACGCCGTCGATCGCAGATATACGCGCTCGTCCTGGATCAGGACCATGCTTCGGGTCATTTCGCGGGTCAGGCCATGACGGGCCAGGAGGGCCGCTCCCTGCGGCGACTGCGACGCGCCAAACCGGAAGTATCCGGCCGGGTCGCGCTTCGCAATGAATTTGACGGCGCCTTCGCAGAAGGCGCAGGTGCCGTCGAACAGGACGATGCCGTGGGCCTGTGCTGCCACTGCGTCACAGTCTGGCACAGTGTTCACCTTGTGGGCCCTGTAGCTACATACAGGCGCGTGTTAACGCTTCGGGCATGTTCCCCGTCTGTCATGGAAACGGAGGTTCTCATGCCGCGTCGCGTCCTCATGGTCGTCGTTGCCCTGGTCGCCTCTTTGTCCGGTACCGCGGCTGCCCTTCGCGCGGCCCAGGTGCCGGCTCAGAACGTCATCGTCCACGAATGGGGCACGTTCACCACCATTGCCGGCGAGGACGGCCAGGCGATGAACTGGGTGCCGCTCGGCGGGCCGACGGACCTGCCGTGCTTTGTCGAGCATTACAAGAACCGCCTGTTCAAAGTGATTCTGGCGCCGGATGCCGAGGCGCCCGTTCCGATGGAATACGAGACGGCCCGGTCGTCGCTCGTCGGCAAAGTCAGAATGGAGACGCCGGTTCTGTACTTTTATTCATCGAAGGAGGCCGCGGTCAGCGTTCGCGTTCGGTTTCCCCAGGGTCTGCTGACCGAGTGGTACCCGACGGCCACGGCGACGCAGCCAAACGTCCTGCCCAAAGTTCTGGACGACCCGTCGGTCGTCGGCGGACTTGACTGGCCCTATGTGGCGATCACGCCAGACCGCACGCCGAGTCTCCCCATGGGCACGGGCCCGAGTCATTACTATGCCGCGCGGCAGACCGACGCGTCGCCGATTTCGGTCAATGGCCGCGACGAGAAGTTTCTGTTCTATCGCGGCGTCGCGGGTTTCCCCGTACCGATCGCCGCGGCGCTCGAAGCCGGCGGGTCCGTGCGCGTCACCAATCTCGGCCGCGAGCCGATTCCAAGCGTGATTCTGTTCGACAATCACGCCGGCGCCATCCGGTACCGGAGCATCGGCGCCCTGCAGGCGTCTGCGATCATCGGCAGACCGGCGGGGGCGAGCGACCCAGCGACATTGCGAGCCGATCTGGTCAAGACATTGGTGCGCGCCGGCCTGTACGACAAGGAAGCGCAGGCGATGGTGGACACGTGGCGGGACTCCTGGTTCGAGGAGGGCACGCGCGTCTTTTACGTGCTGCCTCGAGCCGCCGTAGACGCGATTCTGCCGCTGACGATCACGCCGGCGCCGACGCAGATTGCGCGCGCGTTCGTCGGCCGCATGGAACTGGTCACGCCGGAAACGCTCGTGGAGGTGCAGGCCGCCATCGCGCGGAATGACACCGCGCTCCTCGAGAGCCGCGGCCGTTTCCTGGGCCCCATCGCCGATCAACTGATCGCCAAGACCTCGTCTGTGACCGATCGCACGCGCATCCGCGGGATCACGAACAGCGTGTTTGCGAACTATCAGGCGCGGTTTGCGACGTGCCGTTAAGACCTCGGGAGTCGTTTTCCCTGAAAATGGAAACTCAGGTTGCCCAAAGGGTTCAAAAGTCAACCTGAGTTTCCGTTTTCAGGGAAAACGACTCCCGAGGTCTTATTTCCTGAACACTCCAGCCGCCTCAATCGCCTCCGCCGCCTTCTGCGCCAGCACCGCGTTGCCGGCCTTCTTGAGGTGCACGTCGTCGCTGAAGTACTCGCGTGTCTTGGGGACGGCCGACGCGAAATCGATGAAGGGCACCTTCCGGGTGGCTGCGATCTCGCGCGCGGCGGCGTTGTAGGCCGCCATGCCCTGCGTCATCGCCGTGAGCGATGGACACGTCCCGTGGTCGGCGCAGAGCAGCGGCGCGAACCAGAGCGCGCGCTTGTCCTCGGCGCTCAGGTCTTCGCGATACAACGACGCCTGCGACGCCGTGATGATCGCGTGGCCGTCTGCCTGGACGAAGTGGATGATCGCGTCCGAATACTGCCGGAAGCTGGGCAGGCTCCTGAACGCGGGCCGGTCAATCGCCTGCAGCCGGGCCGCGACCTTCGCGACATTGTCGGGGTTGCGGACATTGAACGGATCGGGGCTTCCACGAAGCCAGCCAGTGAGCGTATTCCAGGCCAGCGATGAGCTCGGCGGATCCACGAACTCTGCATTGGGCCCGAGCAGTCGCGCGTACGGCCCCAGGTAATGCGAGTAGTCCGGTTTGAAGTCCCCTTTGGCGAGCCAGGGCGGTGAAAAGCTGCGCACCAGGTCGTTGATGGCTTCGAAAAAAATCACGAGGTCCGGTTCGTATTGACGGACCTCGACGGCATACGACACCAGCGCGTGCGCGCTGGTGTACCACGGGCACCCGGCGTTGAAGACCTCGATGTTGACGTGGGGGTACTTTTCGCGCAGCAGCGTCTGCAGCAGATACGGATAGCTCTCGGCGTACGGATTGCTCACACCGAGCGTCGTCGATCCGCCAATCGCAAAAATGCGGAAGGTGCCGGCCGGCTTCGGCACGGCAAGATCGTCGCCCCGGAAGCCCTGGCTGTTGACGTGATCGACCGCCATCGCCGGCACCGCCTGGAGAAACGGGTGCGGCGGGTGGCGTTGGATTTCCGTGTAGACCGAGTCCGCACGATTCGCGCGCATCCATAACTCGGCCACGCCAAAGGCCGCGGCGGCGACAATCAACAGGAGGGCGACGCGCGCGGCGGCGCGCAGGACATGCATCAGGTCAGCTCTCCCGGAGAGCCTTCAGCACGGCATCGAGGCTCTTCTTGGCGTCGCCAAAGAGCATGCGCGTGTTCTCCCGGAAGAACAGCGGATTCTCGACGCCGGCGTATCCCGTCGCCATGCCGCGCTTGAGCACGATAGTCGTCTTGCCCTTCCAGACCTGCAGCACGGGCATGCCGGCGATGGGACTGTTCGGCTCGTCTTCCGCCGATGGATTGACGATGTCGTTGGCGCCGATGACCACCGACACGTCAACGTCCGGGAAGTCCTCGTTGATCTCGTCCATTTCGAAGACGATGTCGTACGGCACTTTGGCTTCTGCCAGGAGCACGTTCATGTGTCCGGGCATGCGGCCCGCGACGGGGTGGATCGCGAAGCGCACCTTGATGCCGCGCTCGCGCAGGACTTTGGTGATCTCGTGCACCACGTGCTGCGCCTGCGCGACGGCCATGCCGTAGCCGGGCACGATGACGACCTCTTTCGCGTCTTCGAGGAGGGCGGCCGCTTCAGTCGCATCGATGGCAGTGGTCTCGCCTTGTTGTTCGGTGGCGCCGCCGGAAGGCGCCGCGCCGTCGCCCGTCCCGAATCCTCCGGCAATGACGGCGAGGAACTTCCGGTTCATCGCGCGGCACATGATGTAGCTCAGAATCGCGCCGCTGCTGCCCACGAGCGCGCCCGTCACGATCAGCAGATCGTTGTTGAGCATGAACCCCGTGGCGGATGCGGCCCAGCCCGAATAGCTGTTCAGCATCGACACGACGACCGGCATGTCCGCGCCGCCGATGGCCATGACCATGTGGACGCCGAAGAGCAGCGCGACTGCCGTCATGACGATCAACGGCACGAGGCCCCCGCCGGCCGCGGATTCGACGACGAACGCCCGTCCGAACCAGATCACGACGACGAGGAGCGCGAGATTCAGCCAGTGCCGTCCCGGCAGCGTCAGCGGCTTGCCGCCGATCGAGCCGCTCAGCTTGCCGAACGCGATGACGGAACCGGCGAGCGTCACCGCGCCGATGAGCACGCCGATGTACGTCTCGACGTCGTGGATCGCCCTGGCGGCCTCCGAGCCGAAGCCGGCGGCGTGTCCAAGGAAGTTCGCGTACCCGACGAGCACCGCGGCCAGTCCGACCAGGCTGTGCAGGATGGCGACGAGTTCCGGCATTTGCGTCATTTGCACGCGCCGGGCCGCCACGAGGCCAATCGCGCCGCCGATCACGAGCGCGCCCACGAGCAGCGCATGGTTGGCGGTGACAAATCCGAAGAGCGTCGCCACCAGCGCGAGCACCATGCCGATGATGCCGAACACGTTGCCGCGGCGAGCCGACTCCTGCGAGCTCAGGCCGCCCAGCGCGAGGATGAACAGAATCGCAGCCGCGATGTACGAGACGGTGATGAGGCCCGGTGACATGGCGGCGTTACTTCCTGAACATCTCGAGCATCCGTCGCGTGACGGCGAATCCGCCCGCGATATTGATGCTCGTCAGGAGCACAGTCACGGCCGCAATCCACATGACGACGGAGTCCGGGGAACTGATCTGGATGAGGCCGCCAATGATGATGATGCTGCTGATGGCGTTGGTGACGCTCATCAACGGCGTGTGCAATGCCGGCGTGACGTTCCAGACCACCATGTAGCCGACGAACACTGCCAGCACGAAGACGGTGAAATGCGGCATGAATTCCGGCGGCGCCACGGCGCCGAGGCCGAGCAGCGCGGCCCCGCCGGCCGCGAGCGCGAGGATCGTGCCCGCCGCGCTCGATTTCTGCGGTGCCGCGTGCACAGGCGCCTTCGCCGGCGCCGCCGGTTTCGCCGCCGGCGCCGCCGACAGCTTGGGCGCAGGCGGCGGCCACGTGATCTCGTGGTCCTTGACGACCGTCGCGCCGCGCACGACTTCGTCGGCGAAATCGACCACCAGCACGCCATCTTTCGTCGGACACATGTCGGTCAGCAGGTGGCGGAGATTCGTGGCGTAGAGCTGGCTGGACTGTGTCGAGAGGCGGCTCGGGAGATCGGTATAGCCGATGAGCGTGACGCCGTCCCGCTTGACGACTTGCCCCGGCACGGTCAGTTCGCAGTTGCCGCCCTGCTCGGCGGCCAGATCCACCACGACGCTCCCGGCGCGCATGGACCGCACCATGTCGGCAGTGATGAGTTTGGGCGCGGGCTTGCCCGGGATGAGCGCCGTCGTGATGATGATGTCGACTTCCTTCGCCTGGGCCGCGAAGAGCGCCATCTCCGCCTTGATGAACTCCGGACTCATGACCTTGGCGTACCCGCCGACGCCCGCGCCTTCTTCCTTGAAGTCGAGCATGAGGAATTCGCCGTCCATGCTCTCGACTTGCTCTTTCACCTCGGGCCGCGTGTCGAATGCGCGCACGATGGCGCCCAGGCTCTTTGCGGTCCCAATCGCGGCCAGGCCGGCGACGCCGGCGCCGATCACCAGCACCTTCGCCGGCGGAATGCGGCCGGCCGCCGTAATCTGCCCGGTAAAGAATCGGCCAAAGTGTTCGGCGGCCTCGATCACGGCGCGGTAGCCGGCGATGTTCGCCATCGAGCTCAGCGCGTCCATCTTCTGCGCGCGCGAAATGCGCGGCACGCTGTCCATCGCCAGCGTTGTCACGCCCCTGGCGGCGAGTTGTTTCAGCAGTTCCGGATTCTGTGCGGGCCAGAGAAAGGAAATGAGGACCTGGCCCTCGCGAAGCCAGTCGGTTTCATCGACACCGAGCCGCGGATGCCGCGCCGGCGGCCTGACCTTCAGGATGATGTCGCTCTCGGCCCACAGCGCCCGCGTGTCAGCGACGACCGTCGCGCCGGCAGCCCGAAAGGCGTCGTCACTGAAGTTCGATCCCGCGCCGGCGCCGGCTTCCACGCTGACCGCGAATCCCAGTTTCTGAAGCTGTGCCGCGACCTCGGGCGTGGTCGCGACGCGCATTTCCCCTTCGTGTATCTCTGTTGGGACGCCAATCCGCATGGGCCCGAACAACTTACAACTAACAACTGACAACTGACAACTGACAGGCCGGGCGCTGAGACTGGGCAGCTGTTCCCGGGATCCAGTTGTCAGTTGCTGGCTGTTGGTCGTTGGTTACTCCGTCTTGAGCACTTTCAGCGGATCAAGAGCCGCCGCCCGTCGGGCCGGGACAATCGTCGCGGCCAGCGCGATCGCCCCGAGCAGGAAGACGGCGCCGGCGTAGGTGAGCGGATCGAGCGGGGAGACGCCGAACAACAGGCTGCTCAGCACGCGTGTCAGCGCGACGGATGCGGCGAGGCCGATGACGCCGCCGATGGCGCAGAGTTTCGCGCCCTGCCAGACCACCATGCGGAGAATGCGCGGGCCGTCGGCGCCGAGCGCCATGCGCACGCCGAACTCGCGCGCGCGGCTCACGGCCGCGTAGGCCGTGACGCCATAAACGCCGATGCCGCCGAGGAGCAGCGCGAGCACGCCGAGCAGGCCCGCAAGAGACGCGGCTAGATGCTGCGGCAGCAAGCCCAGATCGGCGGACTGTCGCAGCGATTGAAGTCGAATGAGCGGCACATCGGGATCGGTCACGCGCAGCGCCTGGCGTACCGGCTCGACCAGCGACGCGGCCGCGGGCAGGTTCGCGGCTCGCCGCAGCAGGTAGCTCATCTCCTGCATCGGCTGCTGGGCGTGCGGCACGTAGATGAACGAGGCCGGCGCCTCGCCGATCCATCGATACTTCGCATCCCGCGCGATGCCGACGACCGTCAGCGTGCTCACGCTCGCTTCGCGCCCGGGCCGGAAATCGCCATATTCGAGTTGCCGTCCAATGGCCTCGCGTCCCGGCCAGACCTGCTCCGCGAAGTGCTGATTGACGATGGCCACGCCCGGCGAGTCAGCCCGATCGGTCCGATCGAAATTGCGCCCGCGCACGATCGGAATGCCGGTGGCGTCGAAGTATTCAGGCGAGACGACATTCCAGTCGATGTTCAGTTGATCCTCTGGCGCCGTCCGGCCTTTGGGCCGCAGTCCGCCCAGGCCCAGCCCGCCGCCTTCGAGTGGAACCATGCGCACCAGGCCGGCGTGCTCGACGCCGGGAATCGCCGCAAGTCGACTCCGCAACTGTTCGGCCACTGCCGGCGACTGCTCGGTCGTGTACCCACCCAACTCCAGATCGATCGTCGCGACGTCGATCCGGTCCACGTCAAAACCCGGCGAGACCTGGCCTGCCTTGCCGAGGGCCCGGACGAACAAGCCCGCCGTCACGACCAGGACGAGGCAGCAGGCGAGCTGAGCGGTGATGAAAATGCGCCGGAGCCGCTGCCGCCTCGGCGCGCCCGGCTCCATCTTGATGTCGGCCACGACGTTGCCGCGCGCGCTCTGCAGGGCCGGCGCCAGGCCGGTGAGTAGTGCGGCGACGAGCGCGACCGCCGCCGTGAACGCGAGCACGCGCCAGTCAATCGTCAGCTCGAGAGCGAGAGGCACCGGCACGGCCGTCAGCCTCGAGCTCATTGTCCGTACGGCCAGGGCCGCGACGCCGATCGCGACCACCGCGCCGGCGCCAAAGAGCAGCATCGTCTCCGTCAGCAGCAGGCCGGCGATCGATCCTCGCGATGCGCCCAGCGCCAGCCGCATGGCGACTTCACGCGCGCGAATCGTCGCGCGCGCGAGCAGCAAACCGGACAGATTCAGGCAGGCAACGAGCAGCACGAGTCCGACGACCGCCATCAGCAGGCCGAGAAACGGACCCACGACGTCCGCGCCGAAGGCTGGTATGCGGCTGGCCGGCACCGCCGTCAGGCCGCGATTGCGGTAGATGTCCGGATACGCGCGCAGCAAATCAGACGAGAACGCGTCCAGGAACGAACGCGCCGACGCGATCGTGGCGCCCGGTTTCAATCGCGCGCCCATGATCAGCCACTGGTTCTCCCGGCCACTGAGCAGGGCATCGGAGGGCGTACCGCGTGCACCCGCGGTCAGCGGCAGCCAGACGTCCGGACGAAGAATCGTCGTCCCATGAAAGCCGGCCGGCCCGACGCCGACGATGGTGAAGGGATCGCCGTTGAGGATGAGCGCGGAGCCCACGACGTCCTGTCGCCCGCCGAAGTGCGACTGCCAGAACGCGTGCGTCAGCACGACTTTCCGGAGTGGAGTCCCGATGGCTTCTTCGTTGCCGTGGAAAAACGTTCCCGCCGATGGCGTCAACCCGAGGACGTCGAAGTAGCCGGCGCTGACGCCTTCGCCGTAAATCCGCTCGGCGACGTCTGACCCGCCGAGGCTCAGGGCCTGAGGTTCGAGACGATGCACGTACACGCCTTCGAAGGGCGAGCCGCGCTGCTGCAAATCCTTGTACGTCGGAAACGAGGTGGTGTCGAAGCCCTGGCCCTGCGTGGTGCGGCCGATGTCCACGAGCCTCGACATCTCTCGCACGCCCGTGGTGGGGGCGAGAAGGAGGCCATTGATGATGGTGAAGATCGCCGCGTTCGCGCCAATTCCGAGCGCCAGCGACAGCACGGCCGTGATCGCAAACAGCGGCGCTTTGATGAGCAGCCGCCACGCGTGCGTGATCTGTCGGGTGAGTGCGCCCATGGTGTGCTTCTCTCGACGTGTATACTCGGGTCAGTGTTCTCTCGCCGCTGGGCAATCGCGATCGTCGCCATCTGGCTGATCACTCCGGCCGCGCGTCTTGCCTGTACGTGGTCGTGCTCGACGGCTGCGGCGCCGGCGTCGCACTCTTCTGCAACCGCCTCCTCGTGCCACGAGAAAACGCCGACGGATCGGCCGGCGCTCTCCCGCGCCGAGCGATGCGTCGATCAACCCAGTGGAGCGCCCGCGGCGCTCGCGCAAGCCAAACAGACGGGCGTCCCGCCCGATGGCCTCACGTGTGAGGCGCTGACGTGCACCCTGTCTGAATCGCGCGGGAATCACCGGAGCCGCGCCGATCAGACTGCCGAACCCAGCCCCCCCGATCGACCGATTCTGACCGCTCTCCGTCTATAACGCGCCGTCGCGGCGGACGTTAACACCCAGCCCCGCGTTGGCCGGCCTTTGGCCCGCCGGCGTAGGCGTTCGGAGTCCGCCGGTGTCTGGTCCAGCACTTTTTCAGACGGAGCAGGAAGTGAAGTATCCGAAGTGTGTGGCGGCCGCGGGTCTCGCGGCGGCGGTTGGGATCCCGGCGAGCGCCCGGGCACAGGACTGGCTGGGGGTGATTCAGCTGGATCCGATACAGGTGCCGATGCCGGCGTCTCATCAGCATGGGCAGGAGACGGCGGTGAGTGGAGGGCCGCTGGGCATCAGCGCCGCTCGCGACGGTGCGGGTACCGCGTGGTTGCCTGATGCCTCGCCGGGTCATGGCCTCATGCGTCATGCGGGTCCATGGATGCTGATGTTTCACGGAAATGCCTTCATCCAGTATCTGAACGCGGGGAGCGACCGCGGCGATCGGCAGTTCGGTAGCGTCAACTGGTTCATGGCGACGGCCGAGCGAACGGCGGCCGGGGGCCAATTGCAGATCCGCTCGATGATCAGCGCAGAGGCGGCCACGGTGGGGCGATGTGGGTATCCGCTGTTGCTGCAGTCGGGCGAAGCGTGCCAGGGCGAGCAGTTGCACGATCGCCAGCATCCGCACGACGTCTTCATGGAACTGGCCGCGTACTATCGCAAGAGCATCAGCCAGCGGGTCGCGATGGAAGTGTACGGCGGTCCTGCCGGCGACCCGGCGTTGGGGCCCGTCGCATTCGCGCATCGGCCCTCAGCGCTGCCGAATCCGCTCGGGCCAATTTCCCACCACTGGCTTGACTCGAGTCACATCAGCTTCGGCGTGCTGACCGCCGGGCTCTACGGCCGCCGCTGGAAAGCCGAGGCGTCGGTGTTCAACGGGCGCGAGCCGGACGACACGCGCTGGACGATCGATCTGGCCGCGCTCGATTCGTACTCAGGCCGGCTCTCGGTTTCGCCGTCTTCGCGCTGGACGTTCCAGGTCTCCGCGGGCCATCTGACGGAGGCCGAGCAGCACGCCGACGGCGCGCGCGAAGACGTTAATCGAATCACGGCGTCCGGCACGTACCATCGGCTGGTGGACAATCGCCTGTGGGCGACCACCGTGGCGTGGGGGCAGAATCGCGAAGAGGGGCAGGCGACGAACGCCTTCCTGATCGAGTCGTCCACGGACCTGACGCCGCGGGACGTTCTCTTCGCGCGTGCGGAGGTCGTTCAGAAGACCGCGCACGATCTGGTGGTGGAGATGGGTGGCGAGGTGTTTACGGTTCAGAAGTACCAGGCTGGGTACACGCGCTGGTTCGCGCGTGCCTGGAACCTGGACGCGGGACTCGGCGCATCGGCTGGTGCCATCGCCGTGCCTCAATCGCTCGCATCACCATACGGCGGGCGTGTCGCCGGTGAACTTGCGGTCTTTCTGCGCGTGCGCGTGCGATGATCGATCCCGTCTGCGGCATGACCGTCGATCCCGCGACGGCGCGCGGCGGCTCCGTTGAGCACGCGGGCCAGACGTACTACTTCTGCAGCGAAGGCTGCCGCAGGAAGTTCGCCGCGGATCCTGAGGGCGTTCTGAAAGCCGGCCCGAGGGGAATGCCGCAGGCGGTCACGCTCATGCGGAAAAAGCCGTCCGCCACTGGGCCGGCCGCTCCCGAACCTCTGCCGGCAATCTCAAACCTGCAACCTGCAGCCTCCAACCCGAAACCTGCCGCCTCGGAAAATCAATACACCTGCCCGATGCATCCGGAAGTGGTCCAGATTGGTCCCGGCACGTGTCCGCTGTGCGGGATGGCGCTCGAGCCGAAGACCTTCAGCGCGACCGACGACGAGAATCCCGAGTACGCCGGCATGTCCCGGCGATTCTGGATTTCCGTGGCGCTGACGGCGCCCGTGCTCGTGATGGGCATGATCGACCTGATCCCCGGCGTCAGCACCGGCAGTTGGCTGTCGATGCGGACGCGGACATGGATCGAGTTCGCGCTTGCCACGCCGGTGTGCCTGTGGGCTGCATGGCCGTTCTACGAGCGCGCGGTGCAATCCGTCGTGCACCGCAGTCCGAACATGTTTACGCTCATCGGCCTGGGCGTCAGCGTCGCGTTTCTGTACAGCGTCATCGCCACCATGATGCCCGGCATCTTTCCGTCCTCGTTTCGCGACGAGTCCGGCGGCGTCGCCGTGTACTTCGAGGCGGCCGGCGTCATCGTGACCCTGATCCTGCTGGGCCAGGTGCTCGAGCTGCGGGCGCGCAGCCGGACGAGCGCCGCGATTCGAGCGCTTCTGAATCTCGCCCCGGCCACCGCCCGACGATTGATCGCCGACGGCCGCGAGGAAGACGTGCCGCTCGACGCGGTTCGTCGCGGCGACCGGCTGCGCGTGCGGCCCGGCGACAAGATTCCCGTGGACGGTGTGGTGCTCGAGGGCGCCAGCCACGTCGATGAATCCATGGTCACCGGGGAGCCGATGCCGGTGTCCAAGCGGCCCGGCGACGCCGTCGTCGGCGCGACCGTGAACGGCACCGGCGCGTTGATCATGCGCGCGGATCGCGTCGGCTCGGAGACGCTGCTCGCCCGGATTGTCGCGATGGTCGCCGAGGCGCAACGCAGCCGCGCGCCGATTCAGAAACTGGCGGACGTCGTCTCCGGTTACTTCGTGCCCGCGGTCATCGCCGCCGCGCTGGCGACCTTCGTGATCTGGGCGGTCGCCGGGCCCGATCCGCGAATGGCCCACGCGCTGATCAACGCCGTGGCCGTGCTGATCATCGCCTGCCCGTGCGCG
>DASUGC010000186.1:0-3343 GCA_036274235.1 Vicinamibacterales bacterium | reverse complement strand
GCCGTCGCCGTAGATGTTCTCGCCGTTGCGCGAGTGGGCCTTGAGGATGCCGAAGATGATGTCCTGCTTGCGCGAGCGGGCCATGCCCTCCACGCCCATGGACTCGGCCATCTTGACCAGCTCGTAGATCGGCTTGGCCTTCAGCACCGTCAGGTTCATCGAATTTCGCGAAGCCGCGAGATCCGCCTGACTGATGATTTCCGATTCGTCTACCTCGAGCATCTCCGGCGGCTGGTCGTCGTGACGAGGTCCGCCGTTGTTGCCCGGCCGATAATTCGGATCGCGGTTGCCGTCGCGATCGCGATGCTGTCCGCCGCCGCCGTGACGCGGGCCCTTGTTAGGCCGATTGCGGCCCTGGTTCCCCAAGTAGCCCCTCACAGGTGTGCGTCCAGGAAAGATTTGAGGTCCGGCTTGCGGACCGAGCCGACCTTCTGCGCCTCGGGCTTGCCACCCTTGAAGAGGATCAGCGTCGGGATGTTGCGGATACCGTACTTCGGCGGCGTCTGCGGATTCGATTCGATGTCGATCTTCGCGATGCGCAGCTTGTCTTTGTATTCGGTCGCGAGCTCATCGAGGATGGGCGCGATCATCTTGCAGGGCCCACACCACTCGGCCCAGAAATCCAGAAGGACGGGCTTGTCGGACTTCAGCACGTCCTGGCTGAACGTAGCGTCCGTGGTGTGCACGATGTCCGGGTTACTCACGTGGAAGGACCTCCATAGGAATCAATAAATGCATTGGGCTCGAATTGCTCGGGTGGGGTGTTTTTTTGGAAGCAGTTGCTTCGCAACGGCAGAAGCCGTGCTCAGGACGCGATCAAACGGTTAGACTGCGGCACGCAGCCAGATTGGCCTGAAGGGTAAGTTGACCTAGTGGTTGAAGAAGCTTTGGATTTGCGGCTCTGGGCTCGTTCGAGCAGTCCGCGTCTTGGGCCCATTTTGTAACTGGTCCGCCTCACATTTGCAAGCGCCACATCGCGCCAATACACAGGTAATCGTTAATTAATGTCAGAGACACACCTTTCAGAGCTCCGATTCGATTCGCTCGATCTCGTCCCGGAAGTCGCCCGCGGAATCACCGACGCGGGTTTCGTCCGCGCCACACCGGTTCAGGCAAGCACTTTACCGATTGCACTTACAGGCAAGGATGTTGCGGGACAGGCGCAGACCGGCACGGGCAAGACCGCCGCCTTCCTGGTATCGCTGTATCAGCGACTGCTGACCAATCCGCCGGCCGCGGGGCGCAGCGCCACGGGCATCCGGGCGTTGATCCTGGCGCCCACGCGCGAGCTGGCCGTGCAGATCTTCAACGACGCGCAGGTGCTGGGTAAGCACACGGGCCTGAGGATCGCCGTGGTATTTGGGGGCGTCGACTACGAAAAGCAACGCAAGACCCTGCAGGAAGGCATCGACGTGCTGATCGGCACGCCGGGCCGCGTCATCGACTATTTCAAGCAGCACGTGTTCGACATGCGGCACGCGCAGACCGTGGTGCTCGACGAGGCCGATCGCATGTTCGACCTCGGCTTCATCGCCGACATCCGCTTCATCCTGCGCCGCCTGCCGAAGCCGGAGAACCGCCAGTCGATGCTGTTTTCCGCCACGCTGTCGCACCGCGTGCTCGAGCTGGCCTACGAGCACATGAACAACCCGGAGCTGGTGCGCATCGAGCCGGATCGAGTCACGGCCGACCGCGTACGGCAGCTCATCTACTTTCCGTCCATGGACGAGAAGGTGCCGCTGCTCATCGGCCTGCTGCGCCAGTTCGATGCGCACCGGACCATGGTGTTCGTCAACACCAAGCGCGTCGCCGAGAAGCTCGAGGGCTATCTACTCGCGAACGGCTTCAAGGCGCAGGCGCTGTCCGGCGACGTGCCGCAGAAGAAACGCCTGCGGTTCATGCGCGAGTTCCATTCGGGCGAACTGCACGTGTTGATCGCCACCGACGTGGCCTCGCGCGGCCTGCACATCCCGGACGTCAGCCACGTGTTCAACTACGACCTGCCGCAGGATGCCGCCGACTACGTGCACCGCATCGGCCGCACGGCGCGCGCCGGGGCGGAGGGCGACGCCATCAGCTTCGGCTGCGAGGAATACGCGGTGTCGCTGCCGGACATCGAGGACTACATCTCGCACAAGATCCCGGTGGCCGCGGTGCGCCCGGAACTGCTGGCGCGCGACCTCAAGCCGCCGGTGTACAAGGAATGGGATCCGGAAGACGGCCCGCGTCCGCAGCATCGGGGGGGCGGGCGGCACGGTGGGGGTGGCCGTCATGGTGGCGGCGGACGCGGCGGCCCGCGTCGCAGCGGTGGTGGCCCTGGGGGTGGGGGCGGACGTCGAAGTGGCGGCAGTCGCCGTGGCGGAAGGTAGGGAGTATTGCCCGCGCGAAGGTGTGTCCCCGTTTGCTAGGAAACGAGGAATGTCCCCATTTTTTCCCCGATGAGGTCGGCCACGCAATCCACGCTGGGATGATCCGGGTGTTCCCGGCGCGAACCGCGCGTATCCCAGTGCCGCACGCCGAACACCCAGCGGATCCCGGCCGCGCGGGCCGCCTCCAGCATGCGCGAGTTGTCATCGGCGAACAGGCTGCGCGCCGGATCGAAACGGAAGCGTCGGACCGCCGCCTGCCAGAACCGCGCGTCTTCCTTGGGAAACCCGAAGTCGTGGGAGCTGGCGGACTCGTCCAGGTAGTCGAGCACGCCGGTCTGCTCGTGCTTCACGGCGAGCGCCACCGGATGGGAATTGGTCAACAACAGCAGGCGTTTGCCGGCCGCGCGCGCGTGCGCGAGGAATTCGCGGGCGCCGGGCAGCCAGGCCACGTGCGAGCGCACTTCCCGGTGCAGCGCGCCGATGTCCACACCGAGGCTCCGTGACCAGTATTCGATGCAATACCAGTCCAGCGTTCCGCTGCGCTCGGCGAAGCGCCGCGCGATTTCCGCGTAGGCGGCGTGCAGGTCCATCGATTGCGCCACCGCGAACCGTTGCGGCACGAGGTCGCGCCACACGTGATTGTCGTAGGCCTGGTCCAGCAGGGTGCCGTCGAGGTCCAGGCAGACCGTGTCGATCGCCGACCAATCCAGGTCTGGATGGGATGCGGATGTCATGCGGCGCGTATCATACGGACCCCTGAATGGACGCAGGCGGCGAAACACGGGTCGATTTCCACACGCACAGCCATTTTTCCGATGGCGTGCTGGCCCCGGCCGCGCTGGTCGAAAGGGCGCGGGCGCGGCGCGTATCGACGCTGGCCCTCACCGACCACGACACCACCGCGGGGCTGGACGAGGCGCGTGCCGCCTGCGCCGCGGCCGCCGTCGAGTTCGTGCCGGGCGTGGAGCTCTCCG
>DASUGC010000185.1:0-2433 GCA_036274235.1 Vicinamibacterales bacterium | reverse complement strand
CTGCCCATCTCGCATCCGGAAGAACTGGTCTCCATCTCGGATCCCTCGACGTCCGGCATGAACACCGGCATCGAAGGCGGCGAGCGGACGCTGTTCAGCTATCACGAGTTCGAGGGCCTGCGCGACCACGCGAACGTGTTCTCGAGCCTGGCGGCGTTCAGCAGCGAACCGCGTCCCGTCAAGGTCCGAACGACCGAGACCGACGAGGGCAGCAGCGCGTACGTCACGATGGTGAGCGGGTCATTCTTTCCCATGCTCGGGATCCAGCCGGCGGCCGGAGGCCTGTTCGGCCCGGAGATCGACGCCGTCCGGATGGCGAATCCTGTGGCGGTCGTGAGCGATCGCTTCTGGCAAACCCGGCTGGACGGCGATCCCGCTCCGGTCGGGCGTACGATTCGCATCAACCGCGACGCCTTCACCATCGTCGGCGTGCTGAAGCCGGCGTTCACCGGTCTGGTTGTCGGAGACGCGCCGGATGTCTACGTGCCGCTGACGATGCAGCCGGCGGTGATTCTCGGACCGGATTTGTTGACGCAACCCCCGGGCGTCGCGCGCCGGGTGATGTTCCTGCACGTGGTCGGACGGCTCAAGCCTGGCGTCGCGCTGGCGGACGCGCGGATCGCGGTCAACGAGGCCTTTCATCGGGACATCGATGCTGAGGCCGCGCTCGTGACGGATCCTCGCCGCCGGAACGCGCTCATGGAGTCGTCGGCCACGGTACACGAGGCGCGGTACGGGCTGTCGCCCCTGCGAGCGGAGTACCGCGACCCGTTGCTCGTGCTGATGACACTGGTGGGTTTGCTTCTGCTGCTGGCGTGCGCCAATGTCGCGAACCTGCTGCTGGCTCGCGCAACGGGGCGCCGCCGGGAACTGGTGCTGCGCGTGGCGCTCGGCGCCGGGCGCGCGCGCCTGATCCGGCAGCTTCTGACCGAGGCCGTCGTGCTCGCGGGACTCGGCACCCTCGCCGGTGTCGCGCTGAGCCGGCTCGGCATTGCCGTACTGCTCCGGCTCGTGGCCGGCGGAAATGTTCCGGTCCCCCTCGACACACCCGCTGACTGGCGCGTGCTCCTGTTCCTCGTGGGCACCACCGCGGTGACCGCGGTGCTCGCCGGTTTGATCCCGGCCATTCGGGCAACACGGCTCGATCTGAACGCCGCCTTGCGCGGGTCGGCCGCCAACGTGGCCGGGTCCGGGCGCGGCTCGGGCCGTTGGGCTCCTGGCAAGGTGCTGGCCGGCGTCCAGGTCGCGTTGTCGCTGGTCCTGCTCGTCGTCGCCGGCCTGTTCGTGCGGACGCTGATGAATCTGGGGTCGGTCGAGCTTGGCTACGATCCGGCGCCGCTCGCGATGTTTCGGGTGAACGCCGCCGCGGCGGGCGTGACTCCCACGGCGGCACAACCATTTTTCGAGGACCTGCTGACGAAGCTGGCCGCGATGCCGCGCGTGAAGTCAGTGTCACTGTCGGAGAACGGTCTGTTCTACGGCGGCGACATGAACGTGGGCGTCTCGTTTCCGGGACAGGCGCCGCCATCGGGCGAGCCCGACATCCGGCTGGACATGATTGGTCCGGCCTATTTCACGACGACCGGGATTCCCGTGGTGCTGGGTCGTGACATGCAGGCGAGCGACGCGGGAGGACTTCAGGGCTGCTGGCTCAATCAATCGGGCGTCACGCGCTACTTTGGCGCGAACAGCCCGATGGGCCAGCGCATGACGATTCACTACTCGTTCGGCGACCGGGAGTACGAAGTGCGCGGTGTCGTCGCCGACGCGCGCGGCGGCGACCTGCGCAGCGCGATTCCCGCGCGCGCCTACGTGCCCTTTTTTCCGGCGCTGCCGAACTTCAGCGGCGGCGCGATCGTGGAAATGCGGGTCGCCGGCGATCCCATGGCCATCCAGCCGGATGTCCGGCGGCTGTTGCAGAGCATCAACAGCGCCGTGCCGCCCCCGACGGTGCACACCGTTCCGGAACTCATCGGCCTTGACCTCACGACCAATCGGCTGACGGCGCGGCTCTCGATGCTGTTTGGCGCGTTGGCCCTGATCCTGGCGGCTGCCGGCATTTATGGCGTGCTGTCGTACTCCGTCAGCCGCCGCGTCACGGAAATCGGCGTCCGGCTGGCTCTGGGCGCCGAGCGCGGCGCGATTCTGCGCATGGTCGCCGCCGAAGCGTTGGGCATTGGCGTCGCCGGCGCCCTGGTCGGACTCGCCGTGTCGCTCGGGGTGACGCGCTATATCGGCACGATGCTCTTCGGCCTTGGCGCACGCGATCCCTGGACCATTGCCATCGGCGTGTTCATTCTGCTGGCGGTCGCGCTGACCGCGGCGGCGCTGCCGGCGTGGCGCGCTGCGAAGACGGATCCGATCCGGGCGTTGCGGGCCGACTAGCGCGCGGTCACGCCTGCGCGAACTGGATGACCACTTTGATGTCATCCG
>DASUGC010000184.1:0-7803 GCA_036274235.1 Vicinamibacterales bacterium | reverse complement strand
CGTTGATGACCGTGAAAATGGCGGCGTTGGCGCCGATGCCCAGCGCGAGCGAGAGAACCGCGACGGCGGTGACGCCGCGGCCGCGCACGAGCACGCGCCAGCCGTAGACGATGTCCTGCAGGACGGTGGCCGCAAACGACGACCGGCGTCCGTTCGCGACTGCCCGATCGTTCAGCCGATCGCGCCATTGATCCGTGACAGGCCGTCGCTGCCGCTTCGAGCGCGCCAGATCGCGTGCGAGCCCTTCCCAGTCGGCGATATGGCCTTCGGCCGCCGCCCTCGCGTCGGCCTCAGCGGATCCGGCCGCCAGTGCCTCACGGTACGCGTCGTCGAGCTGCCGGGCGAGATCTTCGACGATCTCGGCCTCGCGCTCAGGCGTCAGGCCGGACAGACCCAGCCGCTGACGAACGAGGGCCGCCCACTCACCCCACTCACCCATGATGTGCTCCCACGATGGAATCAATGGTCAGGACGAACTGGCGCCACACGCTCCGCTCGCGCGCCAGGGCGCGACGGCCCGCCGGCGTCAGCCGGTAATAGCGCCGGCGACGTTCGCCTGCCTTTTCGATCCAACGCCCGCTGACGAGGCCGCGGTCCTCGAGGCGGCACAAGATCGGATACAGCGACCCGATCCGGAACTTCAGGCGCCCGCCCGAGAGCGTTTCGATCTGCTTCCCGATCTCATAGCCGTGCCGCGCGCGGTGCTCGATCAACGACAGGACCAGGATCTCCGTGCTGCCCTTTTTCAGTTCGCGGGTGAACATAACCTGACACAGTATACTGCAATACAGTATATGCGCGCCGATGCCCGCCGGCTGTCCGTCAGCGGCGACGCCGGCTCAGGGTTGTGGGGAAATGATCGCGGCCACGGCCGCGGCCGTGGCGAG
This sequence comes from Vicinamibacterales bacterium, assembly GCA_036274235.1. Taxonomy (GTDB): domain Bacteria; phylum Acidobacteriota; class Vicinamibacteria; order Vicinamibacterales; family SCN-69-37; genus DASUGC01. Next base: position 6,916 of record DASUGC010000184.1, on the reverse strand, counting down.
CACCGGTTATCGCGTCGCGGGCTGCGGCTTTGCAGGCGCGCCGCCGGCGCGGGCCGCCTCGATCCGCGCGATGTCGATCTTCTTCATGGACATCATCGCCTCCATCGCCCGCCTGGCCGCCGCGGTGTCCGAATCGTTGACGGCCTCGATCAGGACCCGTGGGACGATCTGCCAGCTCAGTCCGAAGCGGTCTTTGCACCAGCCGCACACGCTCTCGGAGCCGCCGCCACCGACGATCGCGTCCCAGTAACGGTCGGTCTCCTCCTGCGTGTCGGTGAAGACCTGGAAGGATACCGCCTCGTCAAACGTGAACTCGGGGCCGCCGTTGAGTCCGACGAAGGGCTGCCCGAGCACGGTGAAGTCCACGGTCAGGACGTCGCCGGCCTTCCCGCTCGGATAGTCCATCGGCGACGTGTGGACGGCCGTGACGCGGCTGTTCGGAAATGTCTTCGCGTAAAAGTTCGCGGCTTCTTCGGCGTTCTTGTTGAACCACAGGCAGGGCGCGATGGCGATTGTGTTGCGCATGATCATGGTCCTCTCTTCCATTCCGGTGGTCCGGCGCCCGGCTAGCGGGCCGGCTCAAACAGCTCGATCGGATTCCCGTCGGGATCCTCGATCTGAATCTGGCGTCCACCGGGACCGGTTTCCATCTGGTTCCGAAAGCGGACCCCCCTGGATTTGAGGGCGTCGATGCATCGCGGGAGATCCGACACGCCGAGCACGATGCGGTTCCAGCCACCGGGCCCCTGTTTGTGGCCGTCCGGCATCGGTCGCGAGCCCGAGGCTTGCGGGCCACTCAAGAACACGTCCGTGCCGCCAAGCGTCACGCTGGCGAACGCCGGCAATTGTTGATGCACCACGATGAAGCCGAGCTCCTGCGTGTAGAACGCGACCGAACGCGCGACATCGGCGACCTGATAGCGGACGCCGTGCACGTGCGTGATGTACGTGGTCGCCTCGGTTCGAGCGGAGGTTGTTTCAGGCATTGGTGAATTTGTTGCAACCCTCGCGCCAGCGGCATGACCTCTCTGGATCGATGAAGCAGGCTGAGTGCCCCTCGCCCCTGCTCCCGTGCGGGACCTTACTGCCCATTCTGACCTCCCCTGTGGCGTCATCCCGAGGTGACTGAGCGAGTGCACGGTCAGCGCACGAGCCTCGCGAAAGGAACCCGCGAATCAAGTAGTGGTACTCTGCGGCCTCGTGCCGAAACCGCGTTCGCGCCTGGCCGCCTGGTTCCTCGCCGACCACCACGAGGGAAAAGCATCCCGGGCCAAGGTCCACACGGCGCCCTGGTGGCGCGTCATGTGCCTGACGGGCGTGGACTACTTCTCCACGCTCGGCTACCAGCCCACCATCGCATTCCTGGCGGCGGGCTTCCTCGCGCCGATCGCCACGCTCGTGCTCGTCCTGCTCACGCTCTTTGGCGCGCTGCCGGTCTATCGCCGCATTGCCGCGCTCAGTCCGTACGGCCAGGGCAGCTTGTCGGTGATTGAAGAGCGGCTGCCGGGCTGGAGAGGCAAAGCCTTCGTGCTCTGCCTGCTCGGCTTCGCGGCCACCAGCTTCGTGATTACGATCACGCTGTCGGCGGCCGACGCCTCCGCTCACATCATCGAAAACCCGCTCGTCGCCCCCTGGCTGAATCTGCCGGTCCCGATGACACTGCTGCTCGTCGCCGCGCTGGGCGCCGTGTTTCTGCGGGGGTTCAAGGAAGCGATCTGGCTGGCGGTCATTCTCGTCGGGCTCTACCTGGCGGTGAACGTCGTCGTCATCGGCTGGGAGCTGACGGAGCTCTTCCGGCATCCAACGGCGTTTTCGGATTGGCGGCGGCAGCTCAGCGCCTCGCATGGCAGCAATCCCGCCATGCTGGCAGCCGCGGCGCTCATCGTGTTCCCGAAACTCGCGCTGGGCCTCTCGGGCTTCGAGACAGGCGTGGCCGTCATGCCCCTCGTGAGCGGGTCCGGCGCCACGGATGCCGAGATTCTGCAGTCGCGGATCGTCAACACGCGGAAGCTCCTGTCAACCGCTGCACTCATCATGAGCGTGCTGCTCATCGGCAGTTCCCTGGTCACCACGCTTCGCATCCCCGAGGCCGAGATGTTCAAAGGCGGGTCGGCGAACGGCCGCGCGCTGGCGTTCCTGGCGCATCGCGATCTGGGGCACGTGTTCGGATCGTTTTACGACCTGGCAACGATCGGCACGCTGTGGTTCGCCGGCGCGTCGGCCATGGCGGGGCTGCTGAACCTGGTGCCGCAGTATCTCCCACGCTACGGCATGGCGCCCGACTGGGCGCGCGCCACGCGCCCGCTCGCGCTGGTCATTACGGGCATCTGCGCCATCGTCACGATTCTGTTTTCCGCCGATGTCGAGACCCAGGGCGGCGCGTATGCCACAGGCGTCCTCAGCCTGATGACCTCCGCGGCTCTTGCCGCGGCGATCGCGCTGCCCAAGGTGCGGTGGTTCTACATCCCGGTGTCCGTCGTCTTCATCTACACGACCGGGGTCACCGTGTGGTCCGAGCCCAACGGCATCAAGATCGCGGCATGGTTCGTCGCGGTCATTGTCGTGTCGTCCTTCGTGTCGCGCGTCATGCGCGCCACTGAAATCCGCATCGATGACATCCGCTACGACGAGACCGCCGGCCGTTTCGTGAACGAAGCCGTGGAGCGGCATTCAGTGCGCATCATTGCGAGCCGGCCCAAGACCGGGCTGCCCGCCGAGTACGGCCGCAAACTCGCGGATGCGCAACGCTCGCATCACCTGCCGGATGACATCGTGTTGTTCCTGGAAATCAAACCCGGCGACGCATCCGAGTTCCGCGGCAGCCTCGACGTGAAGGGCGTTGACGTCGGCGGCTACCGGGTGCTGCGATCGAGCAGCCCGGCAATTCCGAACGCCATCGCCGGCGTGCTGCTCGATCTTCGCGATCGCACCGGCACAATCCCGCACGCGTACTTCGGCTGGACCGAAGGCAATCCGGTCACGTATCTGCTCAAGTTCCTGGCATTCGGCGAAGGCGACACGGCCCCGGTCTGCCGGGAAGTGCTGCGCAAGGCCGAGCCTAATCAGGAGCGCCGCCCGAGAGTGCATGTCGGATGAGGACCTGACGGGGGTAAACTCAATCACAACCTGTCAGTCATGAGGCGGTTCCGCGGCTTGGCCATCGCCGGCCTGGTGCTGGTGACTGCGCGCCTGGCGTTGGCGCAGGATGGGGCTCCGCCTGTCGCCGACGTGCCCCGGGCCGCCGCGGCTGCGCCCGCGACCGCCGCCGCGCCTGCCATCCCAGCCAATGAAGCGCTCCGCCTCGACGAGTACTTGAATCGGCTCGACGCGTGGCGCAACGAGGGCCGCATTACGGCGGCGGAAGCGGCGCGCGCGCGGCGATTGCTCAATGCCGCGGTCGTGGGCGGTGATCGCAGCGTCCATGTGCCGCTCGATGCCAGCGGCCAGATCGATCTGCTCGGGCTGGCTCGCGGCCCGGCCGCCGCCGGCCTCTCCGGCAGGCCCGAGGAACGCCTGGCGGCCCGCGTCCTCAATGAGTTCGACATCCGCATGCAGGCGCGGGCCCGCGATCTGGCGTCGCCGGGCCGCGTCGTGCTGTTCCAGGGCGCGTACACCGCGGTGCCCGCGCGCGATCTCGGCCGCATCGTCCAGGGCGCGCTGGAAACCACGCCCATCGGCGAGCTGCCGTTCGGCGCGCAGCTCGTCCAGGCGATCCACGTGTTGCCCAATGCGAACGCCGTCACGACCGGCCAGACCTTTAGGGAAGCCAGCCGGCTGGTGGGCGATCGACAGCGCGACTGGATGGAGTTGCGCGTCGGGCGAATCGTCCAGGGCCACAAGCTGGAGGGCAGCCTGCTGGCGTTCGGCGCCATCACCGCGCTGCGGATGAAGAGCCCGGGGGCGGCTCGCTTTATGGACGGCCTCGGGATGCGGCTTCGCGTCTGGCAGGCGTCCTCGTCTGACCGGCGGCTGTACTCGACCGGCCGCCTCGTCTATCGCAATGCCCACCCGCTTCCGGACCTCGAGCTCGAGAGCGGCACGCGGCACGTCTCCGGATCGGCGACGTTCCGGTTGACGACGACGGCGGCGCTTGGCGTCGATGCGCTCTACCGCGCGAGCGGCCGCATGGGCATCGGCACGCGCTGGCAACGCGGCGGGCTGTTCGCCGACACCAACGCGACGTATGCCTTTCCCGGGAACCTGGCGCGCACGGAATTCCGCGGCGGCTACCTCGCGGCAACCGGATTGGCGGTTTCGGCCGCCGTGGCCGCCACGTTCGGGCGCGGTTCTGGTGCGATCGGACCGGCGAACGGCCGGCTTGGTTTCGAACTGGACCTGACGAAGCCGCTCCTGATCGGCGGCGCCCCCGGGGAAACCAGCCTGTTCGTGAGCAGCGGCGCCGACAGCGATTTCGCCTACGCCGACTGGCGCGGCGGGCTCGTGTTCCGGCTGCGGTTCTAAGGATTGATCCGGGGGCTTCGCCCCCAGACTCCGACTCGCTCTCTCGCCCGATTCGCCCGCGTCATTGCGACCGGACAAATCGGGCCCATTCGCGTGGCCCCACTCGCTCAGCTCGCTCGGCTTGTCATTTGAACGACACGTACATGTACACCGAATACCGGCCGTAGGTTTCGAAGAACGGTTTGAACGGCACGCCGGCGATCTGGAAGCGCAACGCCGCCGGATCGCCCGTGATTGATCGGCTGATATCGGTGACGTCGAGCGCGACCTGGCGCCAGTCCGTGCGCGCCTCCGGTTCTTCAGCCGCGAGCAGGACGGGACCGTAGAACAGGCTCGCCACATTCGGCTGATCCATCAGGTGATCGAGCCGGAAGGAGAACGGCATCCGCACGTCAATCGTGTCCTGGTCACGCCACGTGCGCGACAGCGTCAGGTATGTACCCGGCGGCGCCTTCACGGCTTCTTCGCGGCCGTTGATCGTGACGAACAATCCCCTGGTGGCCCAGGCGGGCACGCGCACTTTCACATCGAAGCGGCCGCCACCCCGGATAACAAGCCTGGTCGTGTCGGCATATGGAAAATCAGTCACCTGCTGGACCGTGACCTTCCGCTCCGACCAGTTCAGCGTGGACGGAATGAACAGGTTCACGTACAGCGTCTGATGATCCACGCTCTGGAAGTAGATCGAGTCCTGCAATTTGGTGGAGCTTTCGAGGGCCGTGCCGTTGCAGCAGGTGAACCCGCTCATGTTCGCGTTCCCGAACGACTTGCGCGCGCCGGGATTGAGCGGCACGTGATACGTGTTGCCGGCATCCTGCTCGGCCACGGACGCCAGGATGTGGTTGTAGATCGCGCGCTCGTAGTGATCCATGTACTTCGCGGCCTGGTCGTACATGAACAACTGGCGATCGAGCTTCAGCAGGTTGTACGTCGCGCACGTTTCATTCTGGCCGCCGGTCGCCAGGCCGTTCTCCCACAGCGAGTCCGGCTGCGCGGTGAAGCACTCGGCGTTGTTCGGATTCTTCGCCCCCGCCACGCCGCCGATGCTGTACATGTAGCCGTCGGTGACGATGTCCCAGAAGTTCGTCGCGATCTGGTAGTACGGCAGTTCGTTCGTGTCGCGATACGTCTCCAGCGCCCCCGTAATCTGTGGAATGTGCTGGTTGGCATGCCGGCCGCGCACCGTGTCCACGCCTTTGGCGAGGCCGCCGTCGCGGCTGGCACTGCCGTAGAAGAAATTGGTGTTGTCGAACAGTTTGGCGGTCTCGATGAAACGCGGCTCGCCCGTCAGCCGGAAGAGACGCGCCATGACTTCATTCATGCCGCCGTACTCGCCGGCAATATAGCGGCTCCACATGCGGATGCGCGTGTCGGCCGGCAGCGCGGCCAGTCGCGCGTTGACCCACAGCCCCATGCCGCGCGCGATGTCGAGCGCCTTCTTGTTGCCGGCCCATTCATAGGTATCGAGAAGGCCGGCGAGAATCTTGTGCAGCGTGTAGTACGGCGCCCAGATCTGGCTGTCCTGCGTGCCATACGTGGCGCCGCGCTCGAGCATGATGAACTGGTCGGGCGGATACGCGCTGATGAAGCCGGCGCCCCAATTCCAGTAATCGTTGCGGATCGCGCCGGTGCGGAAATTCGAGTCGTAGTTCTGATGGCCCTCGCCGACCGGGACCGCCGTGGGATCGGCGACGGCCGGTCCACCAGCCTGCGCCGGGCGGCCGGATTTCTGCGAGAGCTCGTACAGCGTATCCACCAGATAGTTCGACTTCTGCAGGAAGGTTTGCCGCAGCGCCGGGTCGTACCCGGTGCTCGCGTACGCCTGTGCGATGGCCGACAAGTAGTGGCCCGTCGCATGCCCTCGCAACCTCGTCGTCTGGCTGTCCCAGCCGCCCAGCGCCTTGGCGCCGGCGGGTTGCGGCTGGCCAAATGTTTCCCTGAAGTTGTACAGGAAGTTGTCGGGATTGGAGGCCGCGAGGCCCCGCAGGAACTTGTCGCGGTTCTTGATGAACGGCGTGTCGCGGCCGTCGGCATCCTTGTCGAGCGTCACGCGATCGAGGGCGAATGTCTCGAGCGCTCGCGCCGGCGCTTTCATCGCCGGCATGTTCGCCTTGACGACGATCGTGGCCTTTGGTGCGAACGATGTGCCGGGCACGCGTCCGGTAACCGTGATCGTGCCGGCGGCCTGGACCGACGAATTGTCCGTGGGCGCGGGCCAGATCACTCGCACGGTGCCCGGGATGCCTCCCGTGAACGTCGCCGGCACGAAGGCCGGCAGATGCGGCATCATGCCGACCGCCGTGTCGACGCCGACGTCGGAAACCGCGGTCAATCGGGCGGCAAACGGCGATTCGCGCGGGATGTTCGCAATCGAGATTTCCGGGGCGCCGCCGCGTCCGCGGGCGCCCGCCGTTTGTGTCACCGCCAGCGCATTGCGGCGGATCACAGCGATCGG
>DASUGC010000183.1:0-4475 GCA_036274235.1 Vicinamibacterales bacterium | reverse complement strand
GAGGAGGCGCGTCGCGCGAGGGAGCGAGCCGGGGGTCTGGGGGCAACGCCCCCAGAAGAAAACGATACTATTCAGCGGTGGTTCCTCAAGCTGCATCCAACTCGTCCCGGATGCCGCCTCGGTTCGCTTCCGATTTGCGAGCCGCCATCGATCGCTTGCGCCGCGAACTCCTCGGCGCGCGCAACGCGGACGGTGCCTGGGGCTACTACCGCGGCAAAAGCAGCCGGCTCGAGCCGACCTGCTGGACGCTGCTCGCGCTCAGCACGCAGATCGATCAGCGCCCGCCGCCCGATCCGGATCCGGCCATCGCGTGGCTCGAGCGTTGCGATCGGGCGAACGGCTGGCTCGTCGAGCACGAGGAATGGCCGTTCAACATCGCGTACAACGCGCTTGCGACGTTCACGCTCCTCAGTCGATCCGATGCCGCCGCGGCATTGGGCCGGCGGTTGCTCGCGACGGTCATCGCGAGCAAAGGCCTGAGCGCGCCGCAGGAGAATGCGATGCGGCAGAACAACAGCCTGCAGGGCTGGTCGTGGATCGACGGGACCTTCAGTTGGGTTGAGCCCACATGCTGGGGATTGCTCGCGCTCAAGAAAGCTCGCACCGCCGGAATCGTAGACGCGCAGGCGGCCGCGCGCATCGATGAGGCCGAGCGGCTGCTGATCGATCGCAGCTGTCAGCCCGGCGGATGGAATTTCGGCAACGCGTCCGTCATGCGGCAGGATCTGCGGCCGTACGTGCCCACGACCGCGCTCGGCCTGCTCGCGATGCAGGACCGCCGGGACACCGATGCCGTGCGTCGCGGGCTGAGCACGCTCGACTCGCGCTGGCCTGAAGAGCGCTCCGCGTCCTCGCTCGGCCTCTCGCTCATCAGCCTTGGCGTGCACGGACAGCCGACGGATCGCGTCGCCCAGGCCCTGGTCGATCACGCGGCGGACGCAATCACCTTCGGCAATCACCACGGCCTGGCGGTGGCGCTGTTTGCGTTGTCGTCGCTGGGCCAGCGCCATGTCTTCGCGCTATAAGCTCACGCGCCGCGAACTGCTCAAGGCGCTGCCACTCGCGGCCGCGCTGGCATCGTGCGGCCCGAGGCCGCCCTATCGCCGAAGCGACTTCGTGCTCGGCGATCGTTCGGCGGTCGGGCTGTATCCGGCGGCGGCTTACGACGTCGATTTTTCCGACGTGATCTTCCGCGGCCTGCAGGACTTCCGTCTCGATGTTCGCGGCCGTTCCGTCCTGCTCAAGCCCAACCTCGTCGAATACGCGCCGGGCACCGTGATCAACACCCATCCGCTCGTCGTCGCCGGCGCCGCCACGGCCTTTCTTCGAGCCGGCGCGCGTCAGGTGGTCGTGGGCGAGGCGCCCGGGCATCGCCGCGACATTGAGTACCTGCTGTCCGTCACCGGCCTGAGCGATCACCTGCGTGAGATGCGCATCCGCTTCGTGGATCTGAATCACGACGACGTGGAGATTGTGCCGTTCAGGAGCCACTTCACGGGTCTCGACGGGATGGCGCTGCCCGTCGAGCTCCTGCGAGCGGATGTTGTGGTGTCGATGCCCAAGCTCAAGACGCATCATTGGGCGGCGATGACGTGCAGCATGAAGAACCTGTTTGGCGTCGTGCCGGGCGCGATTTATGGCTGGCCGAAGAACATCCTTCACTACCACGGCATCGAGAATTCCATCCTGGATCTGACCGCGACGGTCCGGCCGCAGTTCACGATCGTCGATGCCGTCACGGCGATGGAAGGCGACGGGCCCATCATGGGCAAGCCCCGGACCACCGGATTCATCGCGATGGGGCAGGATCTCGTGGCGGTTGACGCGACGTGCGCGCGCATCATCGGCTTCGATCCCTCGAAGATGCCGTACCTCTCGCAGGCCTCGGCGTTCCTCGGCCACATCGACGAGGCGCGCATCGATCAGCGCGGCGAGAATCCGGCGCGCTACCGCACGCGATTTGACGTGCTCGAGCAGTTCAGCAAGCTCCAGCTTCCCAACGGCGGATGAAGGGCCCTCGTCTGCTCGCGGGCGTCGGCCTGGGACTGTTGTTCCTCACCGCCGCGATTGGCACGCCGGCTGACGCGGATCTCTGGGGCCATGTGACGTTCGGCCGCGACATCCTCGCGAGCGGCCACATCAAGCAGGCGGATCGGTATTCATTTACCAGCGATCGGCCCTGGGTCAATCACGAATGGCTGTCGGAAGTCTCCTTTGCCGAGGCGTACCGGCTGGCCGGGCCGGCTGGACTCGTGGCCGTCAAACTCATCGTCATCGCGGCGCTGCTCGCCGTGATCTGGCGGCACGCGCGCCGGCTGCGCGCGCCGGCGCCAATCGCCATCGCACTCCTGGCGATGGCCTTTGTCGGGACCTTCTGGCGCACGCACACCGTCAGGCCGCAGCTGTTTTCCGTGCTGTGCTTCGCGACGCTGCTGGTCATCCTGGTCCGCGCTGAGCAAGGCCGGCTTCGCGGCCTCCTCGTGCTGCCGTTGCTCATGGCGGCCTGGGTGAATCTGCACGGCGGATGGATCGTCGGGCTCGGCATGCTCGGCGTGTGGACCGCCGTTCAGATCATGCGGCCATCAATCCCCGCGGCCGCGCGCCTGATGATTGCGGCTGCGGGACTGGCGACGGTCCTGGCGACGCTGGCGAATCCTCACGGCGTGCAGTTGTGGACATTTCTGGGCGAGACGGTCCGCCTGGGCCGCGACGATATCGAAGAGTGGGGATCAGTCCTGACCCACCCAATCGCGATTGGCGTGCCGTGGATCGTGACGCTGATTGCGGCCGGCCTGAGCTTCTGGCGGTTTCCGCGCGCGCGGCGATTCGAGTATGCCTGTATCATCGGCCTGCTGGCCTTCGCGTCGTTTCGTGTCAGCCGCCTCGATGCGTTCTTCGCGCTCGCCGTCGTCGTTCTGTTGACGCCCGAACTCGTGTCGCTGCTCACAAGAGGCCGGGACTCATTTCCTCTTCAACTGAGAGGAAATGACTCCCGGCCTCCTGTCGGCATGACTGTCATCACGATTGTCACGGTCGCGGCCATGCTCGTGCCGGCCGCGCGGATCATCGGGCCCTATGCCACGTGTCTCACGATTGCCGGACCATGGGTGCCGGAGCGCGAGGCGGGAGAATTCATCACGCTCAACAAGCTCAGCGGCCGCATGCTGACGTGGTTTGACTGGGGCGAGTATGCGATCTGGCACTTCGGCCCGAACGTACAAGTGTCCATCGACGGCCGGCGGGAAACGGTGTATTCAGACCAGGTCGTGCAGGCGCATCGTCGATTCTATGCGGCCGATGCGACGGCATTGTCGTATCTGAACACGTTGAATCCTGATTACATCTGGTTGCCCAAGCGGGTGCCGGTCGCCAGTCGAGTCGCGGAAGCCGGATGGCAGATGGTTTTTTCGGGGCCGACGTCTATCGTGTGGGCGCACGCGGGCGCGGGACCGTTTCAACGAGCAGACGCGCCGCCGGCCGGCATGCGATGCTTTCCGGATCAATGAGCATCGCCGCGCGTTTGTCGGCGCTGCGTGAAGCGGCCTCGTCACTTCCAGGGCCGTCATGACGCTGTCCGTCGCGCAGCACCGGCAGATCCGTCTTCACCTGGCCTTCATCCCTGTCTATGTCTGGATTATCTGGGTGTGGACCTCGTACGCCGTCAACGTGAGTCCATCTGGCCGCATCGACAGGACGGGTCACGTCAAAGGACAGGATTTCACGCACGATTACGTCCTCGGTCAGATCGCCCGCGAACACGCGACCGGTGATCTCTACAACTTCGACGCACAGTCCCGCCGGATGGATCGCCTCTTTCCGGACTATGAGGTCAGATACGCTCCGGTTCACGGGCCGCAACTCTCGCTGTTGTTCGCCCCGCTGGCGCGGATGCCGTACGAGTCCGCGTTGTGGGTCTGGTTGGCGTTGTCGGTCTCGGGTTACGCAACCTGCTGCGCGGTGCTCTACGGCACCGCGCCGCGCCTTCGGCGGTACGCGTGGGTCGTCGTCGTCCTGGCGATCGGTTATCCGCCTTTCTATTTTCTGATCGCCTTTGGACAAATCTCAGTGGTGGGCCTTGCCTGCGTCACCGCGGCGTATCTGGCGTTTCGCGCGCGCCGGCCGTGGTTGGCGGGATTGGCGCTCGGGACGCTCGCATACAAGCCGCCACTCGGCATCGCCATCGTGTTGGTCATGGTGTACGGCCGAGAGTGGCAGGTCCTGGGCGGCGCGTTTGTTGCGGCCGTCGTGCAGTTGGCCGCAGCCGCTGCGTACTACGGCCCCACCGTCCTGGTCACGTACGCGGACACGGTCGGGGACGCGACGCAAATCGCTTCGGTGTTCGAGCCAATCCTGCACCGGATGCAGTCGTTGCGCTCGTTCTTCCTGTTGCTCGTGCCCTTGCCGCGCGTCGCCTTTGCCGCGTACGTCTGTTCGGCGGCCGCCGTCGTGATCGCGGCCGCGCGATATTGGACGAG
>DASUGC010000182.1:0-5861 GCA_036274235.1 Vicinamibacterales bacterium | reverse complement strand
GGCGGGACCAGGTCGTCGCCGGATCGGGCCTCCAGAAGACCGGCCTCGTCTGGTCGGCGGACGACCGCAGCGTGCTGTTCATCGGAGCTGCCCCATCCGATCTCACGCGCTCGGATGTGTACATGACACGCGACGCCGCCGAGCCGGTGGTCATCACGACGGAACCGGGCAACAAGACCACTCTCCAGATCGATAACGTCGGCCAGTACGTCATCTATAGCGAAGCGGCCCAATCGCCTTTTGCGCCGCGAGGCGGCGGCGCCGGACGCGCGGGCGGCGGTGGCGGCGGCGGTACGCCGCCCAGCTACGGCCTCGTGGCCCTGGGCGCGAACACCACGCGAAAAGTCTCCGGCACCGGGCTCACGATGTCAGCCGACGGCAGCATGCTGGCCTGGACGTCGCGAAACGCGGACGCGACGTCGCTCACGGTCGCGCCGACATCCACCCTGCAGCCTTCAGTCGTCCGGACCGGCCGCGAGCGGCTCGAGGCGCCGGCGCTGTCCCCCGACGGGAAGCAGGTGGCGTTTCAGTTGATGACGGGCACGGACTGGGAGATCTATGTCGCCGATACGGCGCCGGCCACGGAGACCGCGGCGCGCCGTGTCACCCGCGATATCCAGCACGACCTGCTCCCGCGATTCCTGACCAATGACACGCTGATCGGCATGATGGGCGAAGCGCGCCATCGCCGATCCCAGCTGTACGACTTGAAGACGGGCTCCCGGACTCGTCTGTTCGCGAACAACACGGTGCGGACCATCAGCCCGGAGTACGTCTGGCTGCCCTCGGCCGACGGCAGGCGGCTGGTCATCCAGGCCGAGCGTGACGGCGACACCGTCTCCACCGAGCGCGATGTCAGCGTCGTCGACCTGACCCGGAAGATCACGATGGCCGATTTGCTCGCGCGAATCGATCGCCAGCTCGCCGACGAGAACGACCTGCGCGCGCGCATGACGAAGGCCTTCCAGCCGGTCTCGGCCCTCACGCGCGAGGTGCTCGCGCGCGGCGCCGTCAATCACGTCTACGAATACGAAAAGGCGCAGTTCGACTTCGATTCGAAACACATTACCCAGCCGGGCAATGCGAAGGCGATTGAGTACCTGGAACGGACGTATCGATCATTCGGGTACGAGCCCGAGCTGCAGTGGTTCAATCCGACCATTCAGCAGCGCCAGTACAAGACGGCCAATATCGTCTCCGTGCTCAAAGGCACCGAGAATCCGGACCTGATCTACGTGGTGAGCAGCCATTTCGACTCGGTCGCCGTCGGCCCGGGCGCCGACGACGACACGTCGGGAACGGCCGCCCTGCTGGAGGCGGCGCGCATGCTGGCAAAGACGCCCCTGCCGGCGACCGTGGTGTTCGCCTCCTTCACGGGCGAAGAGGCGGGCCTCCTCGGCAGCCGGGAGTTCGTGCGCGTCGCCGCCGAGCGCAAGTGGAATATCGTCGGCGCGCTCAACAACGACATGATCGGCTGGGGCGCCGAGAGCGCCCGCATGGACAACACGATCCGCTACTCCAACGCGGGCATCCGCGATGTCCAGCACGGCGCCGCGTTCCTGTTCACCGATCTGATTCTGTACGACGCGAAGTACTACAAGAGCACCGACGCCGCCGCGTTCTATGACGGCTGGGGCGACATCGTCGGGGGCATCGGCTCGTATCCCGTACTCGCGAATCCCAACTATCACCAGCCGACGGACTTCATCGAGACGATGAACTTCCGGCAGATTCTCGAAACCGCAAGAGTGACGACGGCGACGATCATCAATCTGGCATCGAGCCCGTCGCGCCTGAAGCAGGTGACGGCGACGCGCACGGCCTCGGGTATCGAGGTGACATGGACGCCCAGCCTCGAAACGGGCGTCAAGTCGTACATCGTGGCCTATGGGCCCGCGGATGCCCCGTTCAAGACGCGGGTCACGGCCACAAGAACGAAGACCGTGCTGCCGGCTCTGCCGGCAGGGTCGCAAATTGCCGTCAAAGGCGTGAATGCCCGGGGTATGGAAGGATGGGACTGGCAGCGCACCACGGTGAAGTGACGCGATCCCATGCCCTTTGACGACCTGCACCTGGACCGGCCGCCGGCGCCTCGCCGGCCGCCCTCGCGCTCGTCCACCTCACGCTGGGTCATTCTTGGCGCCGGGACGGTAATCGCCGGCGCGCTGCTCGCGCTGTGGTGGCTGGGCCACGCCCAACCGCCGCCGGCCGCCCTGGCGCCGACGACCGCCACCGACATCGCACGGCCGCCGACGCGGCCCCAGCGGGAGCCGTTGGAGCTGCCGCGGCTGGTGGACTCCGACGCCATGCTTCGCGAATTGTTCGGGACGCTCTCGAAGAGCCCGCTGCTCGGCCACCTTCTCGCGCAGAGCGGCCTCGTGCGGGCCGCCACGCTGGCCGTCGTGCAGATTGGCGATGGGCGAACGCCTGCCATTCCGCTGGCCGCGTTGCGGCCGACGGACCGCGTGATGATCGACGGCGGCGCCGTGGGCCGCGTCGATCCCGGCAGTTATGCGCGGTGGAACGGCGCCGTGCGGGCGCTCACATCGATCAACTCGATCGAAGCCGCGCGGGTATACGTCAACCTCAAGCCGCTCTTCGATCAGGCCTATCGGGAGCTCGGCTATCCGGACGGGGACTTCGACGACGCCATTGTCCGGGCCATCCGGATGCTGATCCGGACGCCCGATCCCCCGGCCGATCCGATTCTGCTCAAGCGGCCGGCCTACTTCGAGCATGAGGATGCCGCGCTGCGGAATCTCTCACCCGTGCAGAAGCAATTGCTGCTGACCGGCACGGAACATCGGCACCAGATCCTCGCCTGGCTGCGGCAGTTCGCGGCGACGCTGGAGTTGAAGATTGAAGACTAATGGAGCCCCGGGGCTCCCCTATCGCGTGATCGTGTACGCCGAGAGCGCGTCGCGGAACGGCGACGCCAGAATCAGTGACAGAGCCCGGCCATAGCTGGCGGTCCCATCCGGCACGTGGTTGGCGCGCAGGTATTGGTCGTAGACGCGGTTGGCGGTGCGGGCAATCGCCGGCTTCTCCTGTTTCATGCGCTCGGCAATGGCGTCCAGATCCGACCGGACGCCCGCGTCGAGGTGCGCCATGAGCCCTTGCCGCGCGTCGGCGGGCATCGCCGCCGCGGTTTCCATGATCAGATACAGGCTCGCGCTGTAGGCCAGCGTCGGCCCCCCGCGCATGCACGCCAGCCAGCCCACGGCGCTGGCCTCAGCTTCGTCGGCCTGCCCCGACAGATGCGCCCACTCGTGCGCGATGACAAACGCACGCTCGTACGGCAGCAGTTCCGGGAGAATGAGGATCTCGTGACCGAACGGGTTCGTCATGCCCGTGACACCCGACCAGTTGAAGAACGGCGTCAGCACCAGCGAGTACTTCGGCTCACCGGGCACGTCGAGCGGGGTGCGTCCGATCGAACGCAGGGCCGCGTTCATCGGCTCTTTCAGTTCCAGCGCGATGGAATGCGGGCGGCCCTCCGGCTGCGTCTGGGACCGGATGCGCGCGGCCAGCGACGCCGCGTCCGCAAACGCGACTTTCAGCGACTCGACATTCGTGACGTTGGCCGGCTGTCCGCGCAGCACCGTTTCGAGCGGCAGGCGCCGGTAATTGAAGCCCCAGGCCCAGAGGAACAGGAGCGCCGTAATGGCCGCGAACCGGACGAGCCGCCGGAACGCTTCCCAGATGGCATCGATCAGGCCGCGCTGACGCGCGACGTGAAACAGGCGCACCGCGCGATAGAGGAAGGCGATGGCCGTGACGAGGAGAATGACGTCGAGCAGCGCGAACGGGAGGATGTTGCTGCCGGTCGTCATGATCCGCTGGAACCACGGATACATGTCGCGCGAATAGAACTCGTCGATGACCCAGGCTGGGATCGGCACGACCAGCACAATCGCGAGGAGGATCGCGGCGGCGAGCCACCACCGCACGGGCTCAGGGTTCAGCGTGTTTGGCTTGGCCATTCGTCATCACCCGTGATGAGGCGCGTCGATCGCTGGTACGTGATGTACGAGAACGCCCATTGGGTCATCACCGTCAGCCGGTTTCGAAATCCAATCAACCAGAAGATATGGAGCCCCAGCCAGAACCACCAGGCCATATATCCCTTCAGCTTCACCCATCCGAGATCGCCGACCGCCCGGTGACGGCCGATGGTCGCCATGTTCCCGAGATTGCGGTAGACAAACGGCTTCCTCGGCCGGCCCTCCAGGGTCCGTAAGATATTCTCGGCCGCCCACCGCGCTTCCTGCATTGCCACCTGGCTGACGCCCGGCAGCGGCCGGCCGTCGGGCCCATCGAGCTTCGCCATGTCGCCAACCACGTACACGTTGTCGCAGCCCGGCACCGTGAGATCCGGATTCACCAGCACGCGGCCCATCCGGTCCACCGGCGCGCCCATCGACGCCCCCAGGGGCGAGGCCACGACGCCGGCCGCCCAGAGAACGGTGGCCGCTTCCACGGTCTCGCTGCCGATCCGGACGATTCCGGGCTCGATCGACGTGACGCGCGTGCCGGTCCAGACCGAGACGCCCAACTGTTCGAGCGAACGCCGCGCGAACTTCGAGAGATCGGGCGTGTAGGTCGCGAGGACTTCCGGCCCGCCCTCGATCAGAATCACGCGAGCGGTTTCCGGATGAATCGTCCGGAAATCGTGCGCCAGTGCGTGCCTCGAGATCTCCGCCAGGGCTCCTGCAAGCTCCACGCCAGTCGCCCCGCCACCGATCACCACAAATGTAAGGAGCCTTCGCTGCGCCGCGCGATCACGTTCTCGTTCGGCGCGTTCAAAAGCGATCAGCACCTGCTTGCGCATCGCGATCGCGTCTTCCATCGTCTTCAGGCCGCGCGCGTGGGCGGCCCAGTCGTCATGGCCAAAATACGCGGGCTTGGAGCCGGCGGCGACGATCAGGTGATCGTAGGAGACCTCACCGTCGGTCAGCATCACGACCTGGCGGGTCCGGTCGATTGCCGTGGCCTCCGCGAGCCAGACATTGAGATTCGACTGGTGGCGCAGGACCCAGCGAATCGGCGACGCGATGTCTCCGGGCGACAGACCGGCCGTGGCGACTTGATAGAGCAACGGCGAAAAGACGTGATGGTTGCGGCGGTCGAGCAACAGGACATCGACCGGCGACTTCGCCAGCCGCTTGGCGGCCCAGAGGCCGCCGAAGCCCCCGCCGATGATCACGACGCGTGGACGCATGTCAGGACCTCGGGAGTCGATTCGGCCTGAAATGGAAACTCCGGTTTCCATTTTGCGTGTGATCGAAGTCTGCGCGTGGGTCTGCTCGCATCTTTGAACGGCTCGCGGCGCCTCATTCCGGTCGCATTCAGCCGCACAATGGAAACTCCAGTTTCCATTTCAGGCCGAATCGACTCCCGAGGTCATGTACACTAACGCATGGCCGACCCGAAAATGTCTCCACCCCGATCGTGGGGGCGATCGACCGTTCCGACCGCGTGCCCGCTTGATTGTCCGGACAGCTGCAGCCTGTCGGTGACGGTGGAGCGAGGCAAGATCATCAGGATCGAGGGATCGACCGCCGCGCCCTCCACCGACGGCTACATCTGCGGCAAGGTCCGGCACTTTGACCGGCACGTCTATCACGAGACCCGTATCCTCCATCCCGCCGTGCGGAGCGGCCCGAAAGGATCGGGGCAGTTCTCACGCGTCACCTGGGACGAGGCGCTCGATCTGATTGCGGTCAGGATGCAGGACGCGCGCGATCAGTTTGGCGCGGAATCCGTGCTCCCCTATCACTACGGCGGCTCCAATGGAATTCTGACCAACGACTACGCCGACGCGAGGTTCTTTCGCCGCTTCGGCGCGTCACGCCTGGCGC
>DASUGC010000181.1:0-9828 GCA_036274235.1 Vicinamibacterales bacterium | reverse complement strand
CGTCCTCGCATGACCCGTTCCCAGGCCGAGCAAGTACTCAAAGAGCGCCGCGGAAGGGCGTACGACCCTTGGATCGTCGATCGTTTCCTAGAAATCCTCGACAAGCTTGAGGCGACAGAGGCCCAAGAAGTGCAGAGTTCGCTGTCACTGGACAGATCAAATGCACCGGCCAAGCTGCAGCTTGACGCTATCACCGCAACCACAGCAGAAGAGCGTGAGTTTAATGAACTTCGCCGAGATCTTCCCCGCTGCAGTTCGTTGGCTGAAGCGACAGACGTCCTTTACAAACACATTAAACGCGTAGTGCCTGCAGCAACTCTGGCGCTGTACCGGCCCCGTCCAGAAGCAAATGAGCTGGCGGTGGTAGCCGCGTGCGGTGTGGGTTCGTCGGCCTTGGGCGGCATGGTCATTCCCATCGCAGAAAGGATTTCTGGCTGGGTATTCGCCAATGGTCAGTCGGTGCTGAACTCGGACGCCATTCTGGAACTGGGCCCAGTCGCCCGGACTCTACCGACGCCCCTGAGGTACGTTGCCGCGGTCCCAATCACCGACGGCCAGGTAGTCGCAGTCTTGGCTGTTTTCGGCGCGGATCCCTTCGACAAGGACCATAAACGTCTCTTGGAAAACGCCTCGACCCTCTTCGTTTCCTCGCTTGGTCAGCCCATTCACTCCGACCCAAGCAGCGAACAACCGCAACGCGGTCAGTCGGCCACGACACCCAGGGTCCATTGAATCGACGTAATGAAAAGTCTGGGCTGACTTCGCCTTTTGAGGTAGAGTCTTGGATCCCTGGAAAACCAGATGGCCACCACGAATCATGCAAGTAAGCATGGCTGGCAGGGCGTCCTCCACGAAGCAGAATCACTCTACCGAGCCGGGAGCGTCCGGAAGGTAATCGAACTTGTTCGAAGTCATCCTGAACATGAGGTCGCGCGGCTTGCGACTTTGATGGGTATGGCCCTCTTCGAGCAGGGTTTAGCCGTGCAGGCATTCGATGCTCTCAGAAGTGGCTGTTCATTTTCTCTAGGTGGATCAGCCGCGGATCAGTTTGATGCGGCATTGGCACTGTTCAGCCGAGAAGCGCAATTTCTAAGCACTGACGACGCATTGCCGATGACCTCTCGGCTTCGGCAGCTCGCCGCGACAGCTGCGAGCGCAAGATCTCTGGGACACTTTCATTTGGTCATCGCTCGGCTTGAAGGAATCAGAGGCAACTGCATAAATGCGCGACGACACACCCGCTCTTCAGCTGCGCTCCTGAGTCGAGCTGACGGCGTTCGGCAGAGGACCGATCTGGTCGCGACTGGTTTGGAAATGTACGCGGGCAACCTGGCTCTGGCGCTTAAGTCCGCCAAGTCGGGAGTGGAAACAGCAAGAAAAGACGGCACAGCCATTCCGCTAGCTGGCTCTCTCGCCAATTTGGGTGCTCTTCAGGTGGCGATGGGGAACTCCGACAAGGCCAGACATCATCTTGATGCCGCGCTGTCGCTATCGACGGAATTGGTCCAAGTTCGTTTCAGTATCTTCGACAGCCAGACTCAGTTGGCACTGTTCGAAGGTGATCTTGACGGGGTCCAGCGTGGTTTGCAACGCTGCGTGGAAGCGCAGCAAATCCAGTCCCTCCCCGCTCGGTCCTGGTACGATCTCGCGCATCAAAGCACGCGTTGCGCGTATTACGAGCGGCTGGGTGAGTGGTCACGGGTCGTGGAGATTGCGGAAGCGTCGGACGCGGAGCTGGCGCGGCGGCAGTACAAGGCCGTGCGGACGTCGTTGCTCTGCGTCAAGGCCAGAGCGCTCGCACGACTGGGCCGGCATGCCGACGCCAGCGCGGCACTCGCGACCGCCGTCCGTGCCTGTCCGCGTGGCGCGGTCGATCCGCTCATCGTGCTGGAAGCATCCAAGGCGTTGTGCGCCTCGCTTCGCGGCGACCGCACGACCGGTGGCGTTCACTACGACCGGGCCATCGCGGCGTGCCGCGCCATCGGTCACCGTTACCACGAGTGGTGGGTCACCACGCAGCGGGACGACGTGCAATCGGGGGCCCAGATGGCCGTCGCGCCCTTGCACGGCGACATCGTCGGCACCTCACTCGTCGTCAGTGACGTGGCGACGATTCTGGGCGCGGGCCACTCGATCGATCTCCTCGCGCATCGCGTGGCGACGCTGCTGCAGTCCACGCCGCTGGCGCCGCGCGTTGACGTCGTGAACGAGTCCGGCCAGGAATACCGGCCCGAGCCGTCCGCCGAATGGCATACGGCCTCCGACGGCACGTGCACGCTCCGCGTGGCCGGCTCGGATCGTGTCGCCACGATCACCGTCCGTGAGGTGACCTCCATCGAGGAGATCTCGCTGCTCAAGGGGATCGCGGACCTGGTCCAGATCGCCGTGGCGCGCACGGCCGACACCGAACGCGAAGACGAAGACCTGACACTGTGGCCGCGCACCGTGCCGCCGGATGCCGATGACACCGTCTTCCGTTCGCCGCGGATGGTCGAGCTGCTGCGCATCGCGGAGCGCCTGGCCGCCACGCATCTGCCCGTGCTGATCACAGGCGAGACCGGCACCGGCAAGGAAGTCCTGGCGCGGTTCATTCATGAACAGAGCGCGCAGAAGCGCGGGCCGTTCGTGCCGTTCAATTGTTCGGCGATCGCGCGCGAGCTGGTCGAGAGCCAGCTGTTCGGACACCGCCGTGGCGCGTTTACGGGCGCCGTCGATGCGTTCCCGGGCGTCGTGAAAGCGGCCGAGCGCGGCACGCTCTTCCTCGACGAGATCGGCGACCTCGATCCGCAAGTCCAGCCGAAGCTGCTGCGATTCCTCGAAAGCGGCGAGATTCATCCGGTCGGCGACGCCAGGCCGCAACGCGTGGGCGTCCGCCTCGTCGCCGCCACCAATATCGACCTGGAAACCGCCGCGGATGACGGCAAGTTCCGGCGCGACCTGTTCTATCGCATCGGCGGCGTCAAACTGGAGCTGCCGCCCCTGCGCGAACGCAAGGACGAGATCCCCGCTTTTGCGTCCCTGTTCCTGGCGCGATTCGCCCACGAGTGCGGCCGCGCCAACCTCCGGCTCGCGGATGATTTCATTGCCGCGCTCCTGCTGTACGACTGGCCTGGAAACATCCGCCAGCTCGCCAACGAAATCCGGCGCGTGGCCGCCATGGCGGCCGACGGGCAGACGCTCGGCGCGGTCGATCTGGCGCCGGAGATTACCCTGAACTGGAACAGCAGGCCGACGATTCCGCCCCGCTCGAATGCGCCGGCCGTCGAGGTGCGACTCGATCAGCCGCTCGCGATGGCCATCGCCGACCTCGAACGCAAGTTCATCGAGCACGCGATGAACACGTCCAGCGGACGCATCGCCGAGGCCGCGCATCTGCTCGGCGTGTCGCGCAAAGGGCTGTTCCTCAAACGAAGACGCCGGGGGCTGAAATGAAGCCCGGCTTCATTTCAGCTCAAGCGCCCGATCCAGCCGGATCCGCATCACGACGCCAATCGGCAGCAACACATCGCCCGCGATCATGGAATTGAGCGATCCGCCCGGCGAGATGACGACGCCCGGAAACGGAGCCATGGCGCCCGGATCGGCCAGGTCCACGGGCGCGCCAAGCCGCGTCGAGTCCGGCCGCCGTTTCGGATTGAACAACGCCACGACCGACGCGCGCAGTTTCACGACCTGATCGCCTATCCGCAGCTCGTCGAACGACGGCGTCAACTGGCCCTGATGATTCTGCGGTGTGGTCGCGCGCACGGACCCGACAAAGCCGTACGCGACGGCGCCCGCCGGAATGACCACCTGGCCGCCCCGTTTCACGTCCACGATCGCATCGGCCTCGAAACGATCGTTCGGCCTGGCCGTCCTCGAGGTGAGCTCGGTCGCCAGCATGAGGTCGATCTGCGTCCCAACGGGCACCGTCCGGATCGCCTGCTGCGCCGTCGCCAGGGCCCCCGCCAACGCGATCGCCACCATCGTCACCGTCGTTGTCATCACCCTCATCCCGCCGGTCATTGTCGCCTGATTATTGGACGATCGGACGGGTGTTCCTGTCGGTGGCGCGTCACGCGAGAGAGCGAGCCGGGCGTTCGGGAGCAACCCCCCGAATCAAATATGATCGTCGATATGCCCGCGACCGTGAGGCTCCACCGCACGACAGGCGTCAAAGTCGGCCGCGTCCAGGTCGGCGGCGGCGCCCCGGTGATCGTCCAGAGCATGACGATGACGGACACGGCCGACGCGGCGGCGACCGCGCGCCAGTGCGTCGAGCTGGCCGAGGCCGGCTCGGAAATGGTCCGGGTCACGGTCAATACGCCCGAGGCCGCGGCGGCGGTACCGGAGATCAAACAGCGCATGCTGGATGCCGGCTGCGACGCGCCGCTCATCGGCGACTTCCATTACAACGGCCATCTGCTGCTCACCAGGTTTCCGGCGGCCGCCCGCGCGCTGGACAAGTACCGGATCAATCCCGGCAACGTCGGCACCGGCAAACGGCGCGACGAACAGTTCGCGATGATCTGCCAGGTGGCCGTGGACGAACAGAAACCGGTGCGCATCGGCGTTAATGGCGGATCGCTCAATCAAGAGCTCGTCATGGCGCGCATGCAGCAGAACACCGACCGGGATCTCGGGCTGTCGTCTGAGGAAATCATCAACGAGTGCATGGTGCTGTCCGCGCTGCAGTCCACCGAACTCGCGCTCGAGTCCGGTCTCCGGACGGATCAGATCATCATTTCCTGCAAAGTGTCCCGGCCGAGAGATCTGATCGCGGTCTACCGCGATCTGGCGCGCAAGACGTCGCAGCCGCTGCATCTCGGGCTGACCGAAGCCGGCATGGGTGTGAAAGGGGTGGCCTGGTCCGCGTCGGCGCTCGCGATTCTCCTGAATGAAGGCATCGGCGACACCATCCGCGTGTCGCTGACGCCGCGGCCCGGCGGCGACCGCCGCGAAGAAGTCTACGCCGCGTGCGAGATCCTGCAGGCCCTGGGACTGCGATCGTTTTCGCCCGCGATCACCGCCTGCCCAGGCTGCGGGCGCACCACATCGACGACGTTCCAGGAACTGGCCGAGCGCGTGCAGGACTACGTGCGGACGATGATGCCGGTCTGGAAGACGTCGCATCCGGGCGTGGATGCGATGTCCGTGGCGGTGATGGGCTGCGTGGTGAACGGGCCCGGCGAGTCCAAGGCCGCGAACATCGGCATCTCGCTGCCCGGTACTGGCGAATCGCCGAACTGCCCCGTCTACATCGACGGCCAGCACGTCACGACCCTGCGCGGGACGTATGACGAGCTGGCCGTCGCCTTCCAGAAACTGATCGACGACTACGTCGAGCGGACGTACCGCGAGACGACTACGGCTTCTTCAGGATCCTGATCGTCCGAACCGACTGGCCTTTTTCAGCGCCCTGCTGCTGAACGATGCCGCGAATCACATAGTCGCCAGGGGCCAGGCCGGCCGGGAGCTGGCCGAAGATCTGGAACTTGTCGGGCTCGCTCGTGGCCTGCTGGCCGCTTGGCCTGAAGGTCTTGGCCTTCGTCAGGTCCTCGACGGGCGCGTATTCGAAGCCGACGATCATGGGCGCCGCGCTCAAAATCCCATACATCTCGAACATGACGGTCACCGTGTCGCCCTCGGTGAACTGCAGCCTCGGCGAATTCGTGCCGTCCTTCGTCAGCAGGAGCATCAGCCCGCTGATCTTGAAGGGCCCCGCGGGGACCGGCGAGGTATCGAGCTTGATGTCCACCGCCCCGCTCTTGCCTGTTGAATCCGTGGCGGCGACGCGAATGCGATACTGCCCCGCCCCGACCGGCAAACCGGTCGTGATTGGATAGGTCGCCACCTGAGTCGCGTCGACGACGGTACCCTTGCCGGCGGCATCAAAGAATCCGATCTTCATCGCCGTGAGCTTCACCGACGGATCGACCGGTTCGGCCTGCACGAGCACGTTCATCTTGTCGCCGGCGCCGCGCTGGGAAAATGCGTACGCCCGAAGTTGCAGATCAGTGTACGAGGCCTGCTGGGACGCGATGTCCTTCAGTGGCGTGCCCGCCTTGCCGGCCGCCGCACCCGCACCAGCAGCGTTGCCGGGCCGGGACATCATGACTTCCGGGCGCGTCCGAATCGTGACGCCTTCCTTCGTGGTCTTGAGTTCCAGGCGCTGCGACACGCCCGGCTTGTCGGACGGATCCGGTGCCAGCGTGGCGACCCAATACGTCGAGGAATCCTGGAGCACGCGCGGCGCGAATCCCTCATTGGCCACGCGCAGCACTGAAGCCGTCGATCCGCCACCGACGCTGGCCAGGTTCTCCATGCCCGCATCACGGCCAACGGCGCTGTCGCCTTGGACTACATACAGATTCGCGCGGGCGGCGGAGAGCGTGGACGTCACGGAGTTGAAGTCATCGGTCACGAGGTTGCAGTTGCCACCGGTCGTGGTTTTCGACGACCCGGGGGTGGACAGCCCGCCGGCAATGACGACGACGGCCGTGGTCGTCTCGCCGCCCGGGGCCTGGCCAATCAGCGCCTTCAGCAAATTCAACGTATCGGTGGTGCGGCAAATCGGATCGGTCGTCGAGACGCCCTTGATTCCGCGCAGCCCCGAGACCGCCTGCCGGACCGCGGCCAGGCTCGATCCAAAACCGACCTGCGCCGTGTCCTTCGGTGCGGTTGAATACGCGACGCGGTCGGCAGGCGTCAGATCCTTCAGCAGGTTTTCGATCGCCGCCTTCACCGGGACTTCGGTGCCCGGCGCCAGCGACTCGTTGTCCACCACAATCAGAAACGCGCGTCCGGCCGGCGCAGCCGCCGCCGGCGCCGCCGCCGCGCTGGCCTCGTTGGTCGAGAACGGAGCGGGCGCGCTGCCGCCACCTGCGGCCGGCGCTGTCGCCTCCGCCGCGCCCGCAGCGGCCGCCGCCGGAGCGGCGATTCGCTTCAGTTGAAGATCCGAGACCGTCCGCACCTTGCCGCCGACCTTGATCGACAGATCGGCCGCGGTCAGATCCGTCGCCGGCCTGCCGTCAGCCATCACGGCCGAAAAATCGACGAGCATCGGGCCCGGCGTGCCACCGCCCTGGGGCCGCTGGCCGTGCGCGACCGCGCCTCCAACCACGAGGGCTACAGCGATCAGAAGTGTCAGAGGGAGCGTCCGAATCTTGAAAAGTCTCATGCGCCAAAGCATAGATCGAAATCTTAAGACCGGGAACTGACTACCCAAATCGTCAGAATCCCCGGGTAATGGCTACCCCCGGCGATCGGGCTCTCCGGAAAAAAGTCCTGCAAATTCGCGGAGTTTGCGACGTGCTTTGTGCGGCGGCTTTCAGGTTTGCGGCTGCAGAACTGTGATCCGCAGATTTCCGAGGAAAAAGTGGTGTGACTCAGCATGGCACTTTTCGGCGTCAGTCTTGCACTACCTAGGGGGCTTGCCATCCGCAGGGGATGCCAAGTTTGAAAGGAGCCCCAGATGTCCGCGCCGACCCGGAACCGGCTGATGATGTGCCTTGTCATCGGGCTGATCACGCTTCCTGCAGAAGCCTTGCTCTTCCCCGTGGCCCGCACACCAAACGCCGCCGTCGCGGCTGCGGAATGGACGGCCTCGCTCGCGCCCCGCGATCTGCGCCTGGCCGCGAACAACATCGACGCGTATCCGTCGCAGTACCGGCGCGCCATCATGACGTCGCTTCCCGTCGCGGATCGGGCCGAGGCCTGGCGCGGCTATTTCCTGTCGTACATCGCCTCGCACCCGGAGCTCACGCCGGAGCAGGTCGGCGTGCTGAACGAATCGATTGACGTCATCACGCCGGCGGCATTTGCGGTGCCCGTCTCCGCGGATCTGCGCGAACGCATCAGCAAAGTCTTCACGCACGCGCAGCAGGTGCTCGGCGTGCCGGCCGCCACGGAGCTGTTTGTCACGCTGGGACCGAAGGAGCTCAAGAAGGCGAATGCGCTCCCGCTGATGCAGCAGATCGGCGACAAGCTCCGCAACTGGCGCGTGGTCTCCGCGTCCTCGGCCGACATCGTGGACTGCAACTGCAACATCGACATCGACACGTGCGACCTGGAACCGGATCCGTGGCTGATTTGCTCGGAACAGTACACCTGCACCTTCGACCTGTCGTGGCCGATGTGCGGGCCGTTCTGGTCGTGGGCGTGCACGGGCTGGTGCAAGGTCGTCCGCTGGCCGTGGGACAAAGAATGAAGCCGTCGGCCGATAGGGTGCTGCACCGCGCGTCGGTCGCGGCCAGCGCCGGGCTGGTGCTGATGCTCGCGGCGACCCTGGTCTACGTGGGGTGGCCGCGGGTTGCGAACTACTTCGGCGCGAAACCAACCGCCGCTCCGCCGGTGTACGCGGCGGGCGATCGGGTTGACGTCCCCGCCGCCTGGTACGCGCAAGCCCCGCACACGCTGATCGTGTTCGCGCGGGCCAGCTGCACGGCCTGTGAGCGCGCGCAACCCTTCCTCAAGGACGCGGTCGCGCGCATGCAGGGCAAAGGCGCGGCCGTGATGGCTCACCCCGAGGGCGCGCCAGACGATGACCGGAAGTTTGCCCGCAGTCTGGGCGTGGCCGACGATCACATCTTCCTGACCACGCCGGGCCTTCGCGTGCGCGCCACGCCGACGATGGTGCTGGTGGATCGTCAGGGCAAGGTGCTCGGCGCCTGGGAAGGGGCTGGCAAGCCGGAGCGCCAGGCGGCCATTCTGAAAGTCGTGGACGAAACAATCAGCAGGTAGACGCAGGGTCCAAGAGCTCGCGCGTCAGAACGCGCGCGGCCCGATCGCCCGGCTCTGCCGGTTCCAGACACCAAGCAGGACCGCGCCCGTCACCATCAGCCCGGCCGCCAGGCCCATCCAGAGGCCCTGCGCGCCAAGGCCGCGACTGAAGCACAGAAAATAGGCGATCGGCAGACCCATCAGCCAGTGACCAATGAGGTTGACCACCATGGGTGTGTGCGTATTGCCGAGTCCGCGCAGTGCGCCGGTCGAGACGGCCTGCATGCCGTCGAACAGCTGGAAGACGGCGGCCACGATCAACAGGCCGATGCCGATATGGATGACGTCCGGATCGCGCGTGAACAGCGTCATCAGCCACCGCGGTGCCAGGGCGAGCAGGGTCGCCGACGCCATCATCAACATCGTCGTCAATACCAGCGCAGCCCAGCCGGCGGCGCGCGCGCCGCGTGAATCTCCGCGGCCCACAGCATGCCCGACGCGCACCGCGGCGGCCGTGCTGAAGCCGAGCGGCGCCATGAAAATGAATGACGCGATATTGAGAACGATCTGATGCGCCGCGAGCGCGGCCGGTGCGATGCGCCCGGCCAGCGCCGACGCGGCCGCGAAGATCCCGACCTCGAGCACGATCTGGCCCGCGGCCGGCAGGCCGACGCGGACGATCCGCCAGTTGCGCGCGGAGTCCCAAACGAACGGCACATCGTGCAGGCCCGAAGGCGTCGCCCGCTCGCGGCGGACAATGACGCCAAGCAGGAAGGCCGCGAGCGCGATTCTCGAGAGCACCGTGGCCCACGCCGATCCGTTCACACCCATCGCCCGAAAGCCGAGATGGCCGTAGATCAAGACCCAGTTGCCGGCAAGGTTCACCAGGTTGGCCAGCAACAGCGCGTACATGACCGGCCGGACGACGTGCATCGCCTGCAGGTACCGGCGGAACACGGCGTAGGCCAGCAAGGGCGGCGTGGACCAGAGAAGGCGCCAGAGATAGGGTTTGATGAGCACAAGCACGTCCGGGTGCAGACCGAACGCCGGCAGCATCACGACGAGGAACATCGAGAGCGCGCCCAGGACTATGGTCAGCACGGCAGCCACTTGAAGGCCGGCGAACAG
>DASUGC010000180.1:0-2815 GCA_036274235.1 Vicinamibacterales bacterium | reverse complement strand
GCTGAGCAACTGGAGTTACCGAAAACACTGAAACTCCAGTTGACGAGCCTGTGGAAAACAGGCCCGTCCCCCTCTGTGCAAACCTGCGGAAAACAGGTACGTCCTATAATTCGCCGCATGCGCACTGCGATTTCTGCCGTTCTTGCCATTGCGGGCACACTGGCGCTGCCGACCGCACAGGCTCCCGATCTCGGCGTACAGGCCCCAGCCGGTATTGTCGTCTCCGCCTCGGACGTCGCCTCGGACATCGGCGCAGCCATCCTCACCCAAGGCGGCAATGCCGTCGATGCCGCAGTCGCCACCGCCTTTGCGCTCGCGGTCACTCATCCCTTCGCCGGCAACATCGGCGGCGGCGGCTTCATGGTCGTGCGCATGCCTGACGGCAAAGCCACCACGTTCGACTACCGCGAAAAAGCCCCGCTCAAGTCCACGCCGACGATGTATTTGAACGCGAAGGGCGACATCGACATCAGCCTGACCAACGCGGGCTATCTGGCGCCCGGCGTCCCCGGCACCGTGCGCGGCATGGCGCTGGCTCACTCGCGCTTCGGCAAGCTGCCGTGGCACGACGTCGTGCAGCCGGCCGTCGACATCGCCGCGAACGGATTCGTCATGTCGGCGTCACTGGCGCGCGGCCTCAACGGCGAAATCCGCGGCGCGATGAGCCGGTTTCCGGCGTCCGTCGCCGCCTACGGCAAGCCAGGCAGCGCACAATGGTCGGAAGGCGATCGCCTGATTCAGCCGGATCTGGCGCGCAGCCTGAACTCGATCGCCGACAGCCCCGATGCGTTCTACACCGGCTGGATCGCCGATTTCATCGCCGATGACATGGCCAACAACGGCGGACTGATCACCCGCGATGACCTGGCCGCGTACAAGGCCGTGGAGCGCGTTCCCGTCAAAGGCACCTTTCTGGGCTACGAGATCATCTCGATGCCGCCACCCAGTTCCGGCGGAACGGCCCTGATCGAAATGCTCAACATGCTGGAGTTGCAGCAGATTCAAAAGACGAAGCCAGGCACCGCGGACGCGCTGCACATGACGGCCGAGGCGATGCGGCGGGCCTTTCTGGATCGCGCGCGCTTCCTGGGCGATCCCGACTTTGCACAGGTCCCGGTCGCGAAGCTCACGAACAAGTCGCACGCCAAGGACGTCTGGAAGACGTTCTCGCCGACGCAGGCTTCGAAGAGCGTGGAGCTCGGCAAGGACATCGTGACGGCGCAAGTACAAGGCGAGCCCGATGACACCACGCACTTCTCCGTCATTGACAAGGACGGCATGGCCGTCAGCAACACGTACACGCTGGAGGGTGGCTACGGCTCCCACGTCGTCATTCGCGGCACCGGCATCCTGCTCAATAACGAGATGGGCGACTTCAACAAGAAACCGGGCACGACGGACCTCACCGGCAATATCGGCACGCCGCCCAATCTCATCGCGCCAGGCAAACGAATGCTCAGCTCGATGACGCCGACGATCGTGACGAAGGACGGCAAGGTCGCGCTGATCACCGGATCGCCGGGCGGACGCACGATCATCAACACGGTCTTGAACGTCGTGCTCGACGTCACCGCCTGGAACATGACGGGGCGGGAAGCCGTGGACGCGCCGCGTTCGCATCATCAGTGGCTGCCCGATCGATTTGATCTCGAGGCGGACGCGGTTGCCGAGGACGTGCTGGCGAAGCTTCGCGCGATGGGACACACCGTCCGCGCGCAAGGGCGTCAGGGCTCGGCGCATTCGATCTGGATTCAGCCGGGCACCGGGCTCGTCTTCGGCATCAACGACAGGCGCGAGGCGACGTCGAAGGCGAGCCCGGGCGGGCGATAAAGGTGACCGGCGACGATCGCGATCTCGGCCTGGACGCGCGCATCACGCGCAAGGACTTTCTGAACGCCACGCTGATCGGCGTCGGCAGCCTGCTGCTCTCGAGCGTTGCGCCGGTCTTCGCGCGCGCGGGCGATCAGGGCACGCAGGCCGCCGACAGCTGGACAGGTTTCGGCGGCGTCGGCGATTACGCGCGCTCCAACGGCAACACGAAGGCCGTGCTCGATGCGGGTCACCGGGTACGCGACGGTGTTCCGGCGAAATCGATCGCGAACGCAACCGATACGGGCGAGCTTTACGACGTCGTCGTCATTGGCGGTGGCATCGCCGGCCTGGCTGCGGCGTACACGGTGGCGAAGTCGACCGATCGCCAGAAAACCTGCCTGGTTCTGGAGAACCATCCAATCTTTGGCGGCGGCGCGAAGCAGAACGAATTCCTCGTAAGAGGCGTGCGACTTGTCGGCCCGCAGGCGTCCAACCAATTCGGCGTTCCGGGGGCGACGGGCACCTCAATCACCAGCGAATCCTGGAGAGACTTCGGCCTGCCGCGCACGTTCACGTACCAGGACGTCGATCCGGCGGTGGGCGGGCTCCGGATCCCGCTCGACAACTACGCCCACATGGACGGCGTGAATGAAACGCAGGTGGACGTCGCGTATTTTTTCGACACCCAGGGCGTGAAGACCCTGGGCTCGGTCGCCGCAGAGACCCGGCCGGTCTGGCTCCGCAACATCTGGCAGAACGACATGGCGGACGCGCCGTTCCCCGCCGAAGTACGCGCGGACATTCTTAAGTGGCGCAAGACGAGCGGTGAAACGACCGACGAGTTCCGGCGTCGGCTCGACACGATGACCTACGCCCAGTACCTCCAGGACGTGCTCAATCTGCGGCCTGAGGTCACTGCGTTCGCGGCGCCGATCGTCGGCCTCATCAACGGCGCCGCACCGGACGCAGTGTCTGCGTTTGCAGCATCGCAAATCGGCATGCC
>DASUGC010000179.1:0-5920 GCA_036274235.1 Vicinamibacterales bacterium | reverse complement strand
GTTCATGAACCAGAGGACGCACGCCGCCGGCAGCAGCGTCAGCAGGACGAGCAGGACGATGAGCGAGTTATGGCGATCGCGGCCGTCCATCGCGGGAGCAAACACGTTCAATTCTCCGACGGCATCTCGAGGCGATCGATGACCAGCACCTCGACCGGGGCGCGGCCTGGGATTCCTGCTATCGCCTTCGTCGGCTTCATGCACACCTCGCCGGACCACGATAGCGGGGGGGTGTTACTCAATTGTTACCAACTCCCAACTACCAAACGAGAGCGCGGTGCCTCATTTTGGGAGTTGGAGGTTGGGAGTTGGGAATTCCTGCGAGCTCTCAGTTCACGCGAGTCAGCGTCATAGCCTGGGGTGCGCCGCCGCCGGCCGGGCGCTGCGTGCCCTCGATCGTCGTGCCGTTCACGCGCCCGGTGAACTCACCCTGCTTCTCGGCCGTGAGCGTCAGGTCGTTGCCGCGCAGTTTTCCCGACACGGGGATCGACTGGCCCGAGGCGGTCTTGAACGTCCCGCTGACCATCTGGTACTGCTGCGTCAGCGTGAGCTCGCCCGCCGGCGTGGACGTGCGCCACGTTCCCGCGATCTTTGCCGGGACGATGTTGAGATAGACGTTGCACCAGCTCTCGCAATCCTCGAGGAGCACGTGCTCGTCGGGAGTCCACTCCTCGATGGTGAACGTGTTGAGCACCACTCGCGTGCCCGGCTGCAGGTTGAAGATCTTGTCGCGCAGCACCAGCAGGTTGCTCGGGAGCAGGAAGAGCGCCAGCACGTTCGCCTTCGAGAAGTCGGCCTGATACATGTCGCCCTGGACGAACTGCGCGCGGTCGGCCACGCCTTCCTTTGCGGCGATGCGCTTCGACAGCTCGACCATGTCGTTGTTGTATTCGACACCGAGACCGCGCGCGCCGCGCTTGGCGGCGGCAATCACGTTGCGGCCGTCGCCGGATCCGAGATCCATGACGAAGTCCTGCGCCGAGACCTTCCCGACCTCCATCATCTTGGCCACGGTGACTTCGGGCGAGGGTACCCAGACGACGTCCTTGCCCGGCTGCCCGGAGAACGGAACGAATTCTTCCTTGGTCTGTGCCGCGACCGGGATCGAGACGGCACACGCGATGACGAATGTAATAAAGCCTCGAACGACTCCAGACATCTCAGCCCCCCAATGAACGATCCGAACGCCTATTTGACTCGCGTGAGCGTGACCTGTTGCGGCGCGCCGCCGCCAACGGGCCGCTGCGTTCCCTCGATGACGTTGCCCTTCACGACACCCGTGAACTCCTGCTTTCCGTTGGACATCGTCAGCTCATTGCCGCGCAGGCGTCCGCTCACGGTGCTCGTCTGTCCGTCCGGCGTCCTGGAACTGCCGGTCAGCATCTGGAACGTCTGCGTCAGCGAGACTTCGCCGCCGTTCTGCGTGCGCCACGTGCCCCCGATCTTCGCCGGGACGATATTCAGGTACACCGTGCACCAGCTGCTCTGGCAGTTCTCGACGGTCACCTGCTCGTCGGCCGTCCACTCCGGGATGGGGAAGGTGTTCAACACCACGCGTGTCCCCGGCTGCAGGTTGAAGATCTTGTCCCGCAGGACCTGCAGGTTGCTCGTCAGCAGGAAGAGCGCCAGTACGGTCGCCTTGGAGAAGTCGGCCTGATACATGTCGCCCTGGACGAACTGGGCGCGGTCGGTCACGCCTTCCTTCGCCGCGAGGCGCTTCGACAGCTCGACCATGTCGTTGTTGTATTCGACGCCGAGGCCGCGCGCGCCCAGCTTGGCGGCGGCGATCACGTTGCGCCCATCGCCGGATCCGAGATCGACAACGAAGTCGCGGGAGGTGATCTTGCCGACCTCCATCATCTTGGCCACGGTTTCCTCGGGCGAGGGGACCCAGACCACGTCCTTGCCCGGCTGGCCGACCGTCGGGACGAATTCCTGTTTCGCCTGGGCCCAGGCCGGCTGGATACCCACGGCGGCGATGACCAGTCCAATCAGAAAACGACCCACCAGTTTCGACATCTCACTCCCCCCAAAGGCCGACCTGAAGGTCCGCCCCTACGATCCCCACAGGCCGGCTTCTATCACCTGTCCACGCTCCGACGCGGCCTGCTTCCGCCGACGGCGGGGACACTACATATACCCGAAGTGGGACTAGAATGACTCCCGCCTTCGCCGCTACGCGGCTACGGCGGGCAAGCCCGATCACGGCTCCGCGGCTACGGCGGGCAAGCCCGATGACGGCTCCGCGGCTGCGGCGGGCCGGCTCCACTCGGAGGATCCATGATCAGCTCTCTGCGACGCCAGATTTCGGTGGTGTTCATAGCCCTCGGCATCGCTGCGGTTGCCGTGTCGGCGCAGGCGCCGGCCGGGCGCGGGCAGGGGGCCGGGCGCGGCGCGGCACCGGCCCAGGCCGCTCCCGCCGAGCCATTGAGCGCCCTTGCGCCCGCAAATCTCACGAAGGCCCGGCCCAAGGCGCCCTTCGATCTGACCGGCAACTGGTTCATCAGCGGCGGCGTGCCTGGTGGCGGCTGGCTGTTCGGCCGGACGCCGGCGGTCCTGCCGAAGCTGACCCCTGCCGCCCAGAAGCATTTCGATGCCTACGCCGCCGCGGTCAAAGCCAACAAGGTCTACCGCGACGACATCGGCCAGTGCTGGCCTGCCGGCATGCCGATCATCATGACGCGCGTCTGGCCGATTGCGATGATCCAGCTGCCGACCGCGATTTACATGATCAGCGAGTTCATGAACAGCCTGCGCGTCATCTACCTCGATGGCCGCCAGCATACCGACCCGGATCTCGTCGTCCGCAGCTTCAACGGCGAGTCGATCGGCCGCTGGGAAGGCGATACGCTGGTCGTCGACACGCGGAACTTCACGGATCTCGATAAGCACTGGGTCGATCAGGGAATTCCGGCGAGCAAGGACTTCCGCATGATCGAGCGCTACCGGATGATCAACAACGGCAACACGCTCGAGGGTGAGTGGACGCTGATCGATCCGCAGAACTGGGAAGGCGAGTGGAAGGGGACGCGCCGCTGGAACCGCGTCACCGACCACGACATCCAGGAGGTCGAGTGCCTGCCCGACCTCAACGAACATCTCCAGAGCACGTCGTCGAGCGTGCATGTGAGGTAAACCACGAATTCTTTTCGTGCTCTTCGTGGTTCGAATTCGAGGTTGAAGGGGTCAGGAGGAAAGATGAGAAGGTTTCTACTCGCGGCGGTTCTCATATCGGGCATCGTTGCGCCGGCGTTCGCGCATCATTCGCCCGCGGCATTCGAGGCGCAGAAGACCGTAACGCTGGTTGGAACGATCAAGGAGTTCCGCTGGCAGAATCCGCACACGTGGATTGAAATCAACGTCCCCAACGAGAAGGGCCAGGACGTGCTGTGGGCCGTCGAGCTGACCAGTCCGACCTATCTCATTCGCGCCGGCTGGAAGTCCAACACGCTCAAGCCGGGCGACAAGGTGACGGTCGTCGGCCGTCCGCTGAAGTCGGGCGAGCCGGGCTCGGCCATCTTCACGTCCGTGACGCTGGCCGACGGACGCACGCTGCTCGAGCGCCCGGCGCGTCTGGGCGGCGGAGACGCCAAGTGATCCGCCCGCGCATTCTCTTCGGCGGCGTGCTCGCGGCGATGCTGGCGGCCGCGCCCGCGGCGCTGGTGGCGCAGCGAGGCCAGGCCGCGCCGCCTCCGCCCGCAGAACCGTTGAGCGCCCTCGCACCCGAGAACATTTCGAAACCGCGTCCGAAGGCGCCGTTCGATCTCACCGGCAACTGGTTCATCGACACGAGCACGGGCGCCGATGCCTGGAAGTTCGGCCCGCCGTATCCGAAGCTGACTGCGAAGGCGCAGAAAGAGTTCGATACCGGGATGAAGTACATGAAGGAAGGCAAGGTCTACAAGGACGACATCGGGCAGTGCTGGCCCGCCGGCCTTCCACTCATCATGACGCGCTACTGGCCGACGGCGATGATTCAGCTGCCGACGGCGATCTACATGGTCAGCGAGTTCATGAACAGCTTCCGGACGGTGTTCCTCGACGGCCGTCAGCACACCGATCCGGACGTCGTCGTGCGCACGTTCAACGGCGAATCGATCGGGCACTGGGAAGGTGACACGCTCGTGGTCGATACCAGGCACTTCCGCGGCGATCACCACTGGATGGATCAGGGCGGCGCCTCGATCCCGGCCGGCGAGCAGCTGCGCATCATCGAGCGCATCCGCCTGCTGCCCGGCGGCACGCAGCTCGAGATCGCGTACACGATGACCGATCCGGAGCACTGGGAAGGTGAGTGGAAGAGCACGAAGCGGTTCAATCGGGTCAACGACATCGACGTCCACGAGGTCGTGTGTCTCCCGGATCTGAATGACCATCTGAAGAGCACGCGATCCAAGACTCAGGTTCAGTAATGTTTCTACGATTCCTTCTCGCGCTCGTGGTGCTGACGGCAGCCGCGCCGGCCGCGGCGCAGGTGAGCTTTGTCGGCGACTGGTCGGGCCGCTATCACGAGGATCAGCCCGATCGGGTGCCGGGCGAGGAGCCGGGCGACTTCAGCGGCATCCCGCTGAACGAGGCGGCGCGCCGCTTTGGTGACGCCTGGGACGTGGCCCGGCACTCCATGCTCGAGCATCAGTGCGCGCCGTACACGCTGCCGTACATGTTCTTCGGGCCGAATCAGTTCCGCATCTGGGAAGAGCGCCATCCGGACACGCAGGAGCTGATCGCGCTTCAGATGTTCATGGGGACGTACCAGCAGCGGCGGACGATCTGGATGGACGGCCGTCCGCATCCACCCGAGTACGCCCCGCATACATTCATGGGCTTCTCGACCGGCGAGTGGAACGGCGACATCCTGACGATCACGACCACGCACATCAAGGCCGGCTATTACCGGCGGACCGGCGTGCCGCAGAGCGACCGATCCACGGTGGTCGAGCACTGGATGCGTCATGGCAACGTCCTGTCGCAGGTGACGATTGCGACCGATCCCGTGTACCTGTCCGAGCCGTACATTCGCAGCCAGGAATTCGTCGTGATGGATCGCAACAATACGAACTGGCTCTACAACTGCGAATACGTGATGGAGCTGCCGACCGAAAAGAACGACGTGCCGCACTTCCTGCCCGGTCAGAACACGTGGCGCGGCGAGTTCGGGCAGCGGCACGCGATGCCGGAAGAGGGCGTGCGCGGCGGTGCCGAGACACTCCTGCCTGAATGGCGGCCGGGCGCGAAGCCTGCTGCGCCGCGGCCGAACGTCAACGGCGGTTTCCGGCCCGAGGATCAGCCGGCAAAGCTGGCGGCCGGGGAAGTGAAGGCGGTACACGTCCAGGGCAACGTCCACATGATCGTCGGCGCGGGCGCGAACATCGCGGTGCAGGTGGGCGAGGACGGCGTCTTTGTCGTCGACGCAGGGGCGGCGGGCACGAGCGACAAGGTGCTGGCGGCGATCAAGTCGATCACGCCGCCGGGCAAGGAAATCCGCTGGATGGTGAACACCACCTTCCGCCCTGATCACACGGCGGGCAACGAAGCGATCTCGAAGGCCGGGCGGACCGTGAACGGCAACACGGCGGACATCGTGGCGCATGAGAATGTGGCCGCGCGGATGATCAAGGCCGGCGTCCCCGACAACGGGCGCCCCTACAAGACCTTCTTCGAGCAGGGCCGCGACCTGCCGTTCAACGGCGAGGCGGTGATCATCATCCACCCCGAGACCGCGAACACCGACGCGGACTCGATGGTGATGTTCCGGAAATCCGACGTGATCGCGACCGGCGATATCTTCAGGACGGACAGTTTTCCGGTGATCGACGTCGA
This sequence comes from Vicinamibacterales bacterium, assembly GCA_036274235.1. Taxonomy (GTDB): domain Bacteria; phylum Acidobacteriota; class Vicinamibacteria; order Vicinamibacterales; family SCN-69-37; genus DASUGC01. The sequence continues at coordinate 100 of DASUGC010000179.1, read as the reverse complement.
GGCCGGCGGGACCACGCAAGGGGTGATCGACGCGCTCAATCGCATTCTCGATCTGACGGTGCCGAGCAAGATGCTCCAGGAGGGCGGCACCTACGTCATC
>DASUGC010000178.1:0-2062 GCA_036274235.1 Vicinamibacterales bacterium | reverse complement strand
TTGTCCATGACGCTGGTCTCGACGGCATCGAAGACACGGATCAGGAAGTCGGCAAGACCACGATCCGGCACCCAGACGTACGGCGTGACGGTCAGAAATCCCTCGCGAATGTTGACGTAGTTTCCGCCTTTAGGCGGACCTGCGAGTGCTGTGGCCATCGTGGTCCTCCGTTCAAGCCGCGCCCGCAGGCGCGCAGTGAAGTCGCGGTTCGGGTAGTGCCGCAGGTCGGCGGCGATCCGGGCCAGCGGCGCCAGATCCGGATCGCGCAGCGCGGCGCTCGCGTCGCCGCGTGCGACCAGCACGTCGATGACCCCGTCGAGGCGATCGGAGAGTGGCTGGTCAGCCATGGTCCATGTCCTTACGCAGTTTCTCGAGCGCCCGCAGCTGCAGCTGCTTCACCGCGCCCTCCGACCGATCGAGGGCGGCTGCCACTTCGCGGATGCTGCGCCCTTCGATGAAGCGCATCTGAATCACCTGCCGCTGCGCGTCTGGCAGACGATCGACGAGCTGGAACAGGCTCACGCGCCGTTCGAGATCCTGGTGCTCGCGCTCGTCAGGAATGTCCGGCAGCGGGTCGTGCGCATCGCGCCCCGCGCGCTTCCAATGGTCGGCCAGCGTATTCGCCGCGATGCGGAAGAGCCATGCGGCAAACGGCACGCCACGCCACTCGAACGCGCGAAGGTTCGTCAGCGCCTGTTCGAAAACCGCCGACGTGACGTCTTCGGCAGTGCTGCGGCTGCCGCAGCGACGGCTGACCCAGGCATAGATCCGATCGACGTGGCGGTCGTACAGCTCCACGAACCGCGCCGGATCCGCCTGCGCTGCCTCGATCAGCAGCCGTTCGTCGTCTGTGGTCACATCCACGCGCCAGCCAGGTTCATTGAGAGTAACTGCCGGGCGCGGCTGAAAGTTACGAACTCGTGGCCCTGGCCGCTGAGATCGCCCGTCAAACGGGATACGATCCCGTTTTCAACAAGCGAATGTGATGGTCCGTCTCGTTGTATTCGTCTGGCTCCTGATAGCTTTTGCCGCCGGGGCAGCCGGCGCCCTGCGGCAGAGCCCGGCGCCGCCGCCGGCGATTGCCATCGCACTGACGATCGCGGCACTGCTCGTCATCCGGCTGTCTCCGCGCGCGCGTCAGGCGGTCCACGAGCTCGGGCCGGGCCCGCTCGTGCTGTTCCACGTCGTCCGCATCGCGGCAGGCGCCTACTTTCTGGTGCTTGGCAGCCGCGGCGTGCTGACGACCGAGTTCACGACGTTCGCCGGGTGGGGTGACATCGTCGTCGGTGTGACGGCGATCTGGGTGCTGTTTCGCTGCCTGCCGATGCGAACGGCGTGGCATCGGTTCGCGCTGCTTGCCTGGAACGTCGCCGGCCTGCTGGACATCCTCGGCGTTCTCGGCAACGGGACGCGCATCTTCGTCAGGGAGCCGTCGTTCGTCGAGCCGTTCACCAGGCTGCCGCTGGCGATACTGCCGACCTTCGTCGTGCCGATTGTCATCGTCTCGCACGTGTTGCTGTTTTCCTGGGCGCGTGGTGGACGACGATAACGCCCCGACGGCGCCGCAGCGGGCGATTGCCGGATTTCACCAGGATGAGGATGGGCATTGGGTGGCGGATCTGGAGTGCGGCCACTCGCAGCACATGCGGCACGACCCGCCATGGCAGAATCGATCGTGGGTGCTGACTGCCGAAGGCCGCGCCGGGTTCATCGGCGTCAGAATCGAATGTCGAAAGTGTGCATCATGAAACTCACATGTGTTGGACTGCTTCTGCTAACCGTCGTCGCGACCGTCGACGGACAGACGCTGACCGGATCGGCGCTCGCCACGTCGCTCCGGGCCGGCGGCCACGTCATCGTCATGCGACACGGGAGCTCGCCATCCCAGGTCCCCGACAAGCCGAATCCCGACAACGTTCCGCCCGAGCGGCAGCTCGACGAGCAGGGCCGCAAGGCGGCAACGGCGATGGGAGAGGCGCTGCGGCGGCTGAAGATCCCGATTGGCGAGGTGATGACGAGTCCCACCTACCGCGCGCGTGAAACCGCGCGCCTCATCGGCCTG
>DASUGC010000177.1:0-6156 GCA_036274235.1 Vicinamibacterales bacterium | reverse complement strand
TGGGCGGACGCGCGGGCGGCGCCGGTGGGGGCGGTGGCCGCGGAGGGCAGATGGCGCTCGCGGGAAACTTCAATCGCGAGCAGTACGGGCACATCGAATCGAACACGTTCAAGCTGACGACCGACAATCCGCTCTCCACATTCGCGGCAGATGTTGACAGCGCGTCCTACACGAACGTTCGCCGGTTCCTCAGCCAGGGCCGGTTGCCGCCGCCCGACGCCGTTCGCGTCGAAGAGCTCGTCAACTACTTCCGGTTCCCCTATCCCGATCCGCCGGCGAATCAGCCGGTGTCGATCACGACCGACGTCGGCGATTGCCCGTGGGCGCCTGATCACAAACTGGTGCTCGTCGGCCTGCGGGCCAAGTCGATTGCCGATCGGGGCGTCGCCGGCCGCAACATCGTTTTGCTCGTGGACGTGTCCGGATCGATGGCGCCGCCCGAGCGGTTGCCGCTCATCAAGACGGCACTGCGGATGTTCGTGGACACGCTTCGCGATGAGGACACGATTTCCATGGTCGTGTACGCCGGCGCCAGCGGCCTGGCACTCCCGCCGACGCCGGGCCGATCGCGCCAGCGCATTCACGACGCGATCGAATCGCTCAACGCGGGCGGATCCACCAACGGCGCGCAGGGGCTGCTGCTCGCCTATCGCACGGCGCGCGAACAGTTCGTGCCGGGCGGGATCAACCGCGTAATTCTCGCAACCGACGGCGACTTCAACGTCGGCGTGACGAGCGACGGCGATCTGGTGCGATTGATTGAGCGCGAACGCGAGTCCGGGATCTTCCTGTCCGTGCTCGGCGTCGGCACCGGCAACCTGCAGGACGCCAAGATGGAACAGCTTGCCGACAAGGGCAACGGCCATTACTCGTATCTGGATTCGCTGTTCGAAGCGCAGCGCGTGCTGGTGCGCGAAGGCGGCGCGACGCTCGAGACGGTCGCGAAGGACGTCAAGTTCCAGATCGAGTTCAATCCCGCGCAGGTCAAAGCGTGGAAGCTCATCGGCTATGAGAATCGGCTGCTTGCGAATGAGGCGTTCAACGACGATACGAAAGACGGCGGCGAGCTTGGCGCCGGCCACACCGTCACGGTCATCTACGAGATCGTCCCCGCAGGCGCGGCGCTGCCGGAGAGTCTCGCCGGCCCCGGCGGCAAGCCCCCCGTCGATCCGCTGATTTATCAGACGGATCGGCGTCCGTCGGCCACCGGTGCATCAGCCGACCTGCTGATGGTGAAAGTGCGCTACAAGCTGCCGGACGCGTCAGCGAGTCAGCTCCTGACGCGACCGGTGACGATGGCTGCGGCAGCGGCGGGCAGCGCGTCGGGGAGCGCGCGTGTCTTGCCGTTTGCCGCAGCCGTCGCCGAATTCGGGCTGTTGCTCCGCGACGACAAGGCGGCGGCCGCACGTTGGAACAATCTCGCCAATCGGCTGAAGTCACTGCCGTGGCCGGCTCAGGGCGCGGCGGATCGGGAATCGTTTGCGGATCTCGTGGGTGTGGCTGCGGGGTTGAAGAAAATGAAATCCGGGGGATAGGGTGACGCCGGGCTGAAGCCCGTCGGCTGCGGTCCCGCGGCTATGACCGGGATCGCCGCCAATCCGGCAGGAGATGCAGCCATCGGCCGATGACGACCAGGAGCGCCGCGAGGGAGGGGATGGCCGGCCGGGACAGCGGCACGCCGGAAGTTTATCGGGAACGGCTTTCGGCGGGTCGTGTGACGTGCATCCACGCCAGCCATCCCAGCGTGGCCAGCATCCCGATCCACCCGATACTCCGCACCCACGCCGCAATGGCCAGGTCTTGGTGCAGCACGCCCCAGTGATTGAACAGAATCGCCCAGTCGCTTTCGTCGCCGCCGACCAGGGGCTGCTCCGAGCGGCGCGCGTCGGCCATGTAGCTCGCGATATTGAGAAAGTTTTCGAAAAACCAGAAGCCGCACACAGCAACCGCGATGGTTTCGCCGCGGCGCAAGAAGATGAATGTGCAAATCAGCGGCACCAGCAATTGCCCGTACGTCCCGCCCAGGAGCACAGTGTAGTAGCTGGCCCATCCAAAGACGCGATGGCCGGCTTCATGAAACATGAGATTGGCGAGGTCGAGGATTGGAATGCCCCCGACACGGGCCGCGGCGATCATCAGACCGGCGAACACGGCTCCCACGCCCAGGGCGGCCGATCGGGAAACAGGCTCGAGGCCGTTGGGGAACAGGAGCGCGCGCAAGCTGGAAGTCAACGTCAGCAGGCAGAGGTGACGAGCGAACTAACGCTGGCCATCGCGTCCTTCTTGTGGATGCCCCTCAAAACGGCGCAGCACGGAGAGCGTGAACCACGTCAGAAGCCCGGCGATGATCGCGAGCCCCAGGCGGCCCACACCGGCCGCGACGCCCGCGGCGGCTGTCAGCCAGATACTGGCGGCCGTAGTCAGGCCGCGGACATGCTGATCGGCCTGAGTCTTGAGAATGGCGCCGGCCCCAATGAAGCCAATCCCTGCGGCGATGCCTTGAACAATGCGCGCCACGTCGGCCACGCCCATGCCAGCCATTTCTCCGGCCAGGGCAAACACCGAGGCACCCAGCGACACGAGCACATGCGTGCGAAAACCGGCCGGCTTGTGCATGTGTTCGCGATTGATACCGACCATCGCGCCCACGGCCATTGCGACGGCGAGACGAATGACGATACGCGCGAACTCGCCGGCGCTCGGCAGGCCGGCAGTGAATTCAGTGAGCCAGGAAGGCATGGAAGTCACAGTTTGACGACTAACAACCGGCAACCAACGACCAACGACCAACAATCCCAACGGCCAACCGACACCCGACACCGCTCCCACGAATTGACATGGCAGATTCTGCCACGCTGAGGCTGGCGAGATGGCAGTTTCCGCAATCCGGATCCACAATTTTCACGAACTTCCGGCCTCCGTCCGGCACGAACTTTGCTCCGTCGAGGGCTGGGCGGGTGGGGCGTGGTATCGTCGTCGTCCGGCCGGGAGAGCAGCATGTCTGAAGATCGGCTTACCGCGATTGAATCCGAATTACACAACCTCGGCGCGAGGGTCGGGGGCCTGGAAACCAGAGTTGACAGGCTCGAAGGCAAGGTCGACGTGCTCGGCGCGGAAATGCGCGCGCTGAACGACGACACGCGCGCGCAGATGAGCGCGTTGCACGAAGAGACACGCACGCACATGCGCGCGCTGAACGACGAAACGCGCACGCAAATGCGCGTGCTGAACGAAGAGACACGCGCGCAAATGCGCGTGCTGAACGAAGAAACGCGCACGGAAATGCGCGTGCTGAACGAAGAGACACGCACGGAAATGCGCGTGCTGAACGAAGAGACGCGCACGCAAATGCGCGTGCTGAACGACGAAACGCGCACGCAAATGCGCGTGCTTCACGAAGAAACACTCGACACGATCAAAGCCTTGGCACCGGACTGGGCTCCAATCCGCCGTGAGTTCACGGAAGCGGATAACCAGATTCGCGAGGACATCGGCCGGCGATTGGACCCACTCGAGGCGGCCGTGCGAGCCCGGCTGACACCGGCCGAGCCACCTACCTCCGCTTGATCCGCTTCGTCGGCGCGTCCGCAGGTGTCGGCGCGCGGAATGTCAGCGTCGCCTCCCCCACTCCGACCGCCTGACCGTCGGCGAGCGCGGCGGCCGAGCGAAGGCGTTTCCCGTCGACAAATGTTCCGTTGGTGCTGCCGAGGTCTTCAATGAAGAACGCGCCGCTCGAACCCTCGCGGCGGATCGACGCATGGCGACGTGACACGCCTGGCACGTCGATCCATATCGCACAACCCGGATCCCGCCCGATCGTCGTCGTCGCGTCGTCGATCGCGAATATCTGGTCGTCCCAACTGATCCACGCGCGCGGCTGCCGCTGCCGCGCGGACGATTCCTCGCGGACAGCCGCACAAAACGCATAGCCGACGCCATGCGCGGTCCGCAGATACTTCGGCTCCTGAGCGTCGTCTCCGAGGACCGTCCGTATTTCCGACGCGAGATTATTCAGATTGGCATCGACGACATTTGTGCCGGGCCACAGGCGCTCTCGCAGTGCGGCTTTGTCAACGACGGCCGGGTGCTGAGCGATGAGGGTGGCCAGGAGGTCGAAGGCCTTCGGGGACAGGTGCAGCTCGCGGCCGCCCCGGTGGAGCTGCCGAGTGCCGGAATCGAGCGTAAATTCCCCAAAAATCGCGCGCATGCAGACCCTTAGGATATCCGTACGAAATCCCTGAGACCGCAGGCGGCCGGGCTGCGGTACAAGTCAGACTCTGGACCAGCCATGAAGCACACGCCGGCCGACCTCATCGACGCCATCGTTGACAACATGCGCCAGAACCTGGAGGAGCTGAAGTACACGACGCTCGCCCCAAGCCGGTACACGGTGTACCTGTCGCAGGCGGAGTTTGCCCGGCTGGAGGGGATCATTCCGCGCATGCAGGCGGAGGCCATCCGCGCGCTGGACGAAGAAATGACGCGGGTGAACAAACCGTCGATGCTGCGCGCGGTGGCGCGACAAGTATCGCAACTGCCTTCTTTCGGTGGAGGCCGCCGGCCGCCGCTCGAAAACGCCGGACCCCGCTGGCACATCGACTTCCTGCCCGACGCCGACGGCGATCTGGCGGCCGAGGGCGACATCATCGTCCACTCGGACCTGGTTCTGGCGCCCGATCTCGAGCTGGGCGTGGGCGAACGTACGAGACGGATCACGACGGTGCGCACCGGGGACACGACGACCACGAAGGAGCGGGTAACGGACACAGGGCCGGCGAGCTTTGGGCCGGGCTCAGCGGGCCAGCCAGCGATCCACAGTAGCGGCCAGCGGCCCGCCGTTGTACACGCGCGACTTACCTACACCGACAATCTCGGTTCGCACGACTATGCGCTGGTGCGCGACCGGATCACCATCGGCCGCGGGGGACATGCTTTTCCGGTGGACGTGCGGGTATCGACGTCGGAGGACGTCTCGCGGGAACACGCGCGCATCAGGCGCGACGCATCGACCGGCCAGTTTTATCTGATCGATCTCAGCACGCTCGGGACGACGCTCAATGGCCGTCATGTCCCGCGCGGAGTGGAAGAGCGCGACGGTGTGAAGCGCGAGAACGGCCAGGAAACGGCGCTGCCGCCGCGAGCGCGGATCGGGCTTGCGGAAACGGTGTTTCTCGATTTTGAACAGGTGACGTCATGAGCATCACGCTGCTGCTCTGGGCGCGGTACCTCGTGCTCGGCGTGCTGGTCGCGACCATCGCGGCGCTCAGCTGGGCGACCGTGAAAGGGCGCGAATGACCTTCCGCGCGGCCGGCGCCAGCGACGTCGGCGTCCAGCGCGTCGTCAACGAGGATCGCTACCTCGTGGACGCCGAGCGCGGCATCTTCCTTGTCGTCGACGGCGTCGGCGGGCAGGCCGCGGGCGGCCGGGCGGCGGACACGGCACTGGATGTGGTGCGCACGAAATTGACGACGACCAACGGCGCGGTGGCGACGCGACTGCGCGACGCGATCACGAGTGCCAATAACGAGATCCATCGACAGGCCACCTCGCGCGCCGAGTGGAACGGCATGGCGTGCGTGCTGACGGCAGCGGTGATCGACGGAGAGCGCGCGGTGATCGGCCACGTCGGCGACACGCGGCTGTACAAGCTGCGCGGCGGCAGGATCCAGAAGCTGACGTCGGACCACTCACCCGTCGGCGAGCGCGAAGACGCCGGCGAACTGTCCGAGTTCGACGCGATGCACCATCCGCGCCGGAACGAGGTGTACCGCGACGTCGGATCCGAGCCCCACACCGTCGTTGACGCCGACTTCATCGACATTCGCGAAATCCCGATGGAGCCCGATGCCGCGCTGCTGCTGTGCAGCGACGGGCTGACGGACCTGGTGCCGTCGGAGCAGATTCAGCAGATTGTGCGATCGTCGGCCGGCGCGCCCGAGCGCGTGACGCACGCGCTCATCAAGGCGGCGAACGACGCCGGCGGCAAGGACAACGTAACCGTAGTGTATGTGGAGGGCGAGGGGTTCAGGAACGACGCCGGGACTCGTGTTCTGTCACATAGCCGGGACTCGTTTCGGAAAACGAGTCCCGGCCTCGTTCTTCTCCTCGTCGCCCTCCTCGCGGTCGGCGTCGCCTGGTGGCGCGTCGGCGACGTCG
>DASUGC010000176.1:0-2438 GCA_036274235.1 Vicinamibacterales bacterium | reverse complement strand
CGGACCACTGGGAACGCGTCTAATTATGGCCAAAATCGGCACGCCGCGCCCTGCGGCACAGTCCCCTTTGCTATGCTCTTAGGGTTGAAAGGTTCGCCAGCGGCGCGAACGAGCGAGAGCGAGTGAGCCGCCTGAGCGCAGCGGGATTTGTCGCAGGGCCATCGGGCGACGAATCCCGCGAGCGAGCGCGTAAGGGGGGGTGCGGCGGGGACGAAGTCCCCCCGCACAAAAGCCGCGGCGCGAACGAGCGAGAGCGAGTGAGCCGCGTGAGCGCAGCGGGATTTGTCGCAGGGCCATCTGGCGACGAATCCCGCGAGCGAGCGCGTAAGGGGGGTGCGGCGGGGACGAAGTCCCCCCGCACAAATTATTGAGTAAAGACGATCTGATCGACGTGCAAGGTACCGTGGTCGCCGTTCACAGCGGCGGCCTCTATCGCGTGCAGGTGGACGCGGGCCATGAAGTGCTGGCCCAGCTGAGCGGCCGGATGCGGCGGTTCCGCATCAAGGTTGTTCCCGGCGATCGGGTCACCGTCGGTGTCTCGCCGTACGACCCGGTCCGCGGCATCATCACGTTCCGTGCCCGCTAGATCCCGCGCTTGACCCACGAATCTCATCCAGGACGACCACGCCGCCGGCGACGCGGAGGAGGCGGTCGCCCGCACGGCGACGGCGGGCACGCACCCGCGCGTCGTCCGGCGCCGATGGCACGGCAGAGCACCGTGCAGCGGGAGTCGGCGCCCTTCGATCCGGCGCCGGTATCATTCAGATCCCTTGTGACGGAGCCGGCGCTGCTCGATGCGCTCGAGCAGCGGGGATTCGAGAAGACGACGCCGATTCAGAGTGCGGTCCTGCCGTACGCGCTCGCCGGCCGCGATGTGATCGGCTGCGCGGAAACCGGAACGGGAAAGACCGCGGCGTACGTGCTGCCGGTGCTCTCGCGATTAATCCGGGAAGATCGCGAAGCCGGCCCGCGCGCGGCCCACACCGCCACGCGCGCCTTGATTCTGGCGCCGACGCGCGAACTCGCGACGCAGATTGACGACGAAATCCAGGGCTTCGCGTATCACGCGCCGGTCGCGAGCGCGGCCGTCTATGGCGGCGTGCCGATGGGCCCGCAGGAGCGCGCCCTCAAAGCCGGCGTCGACATCGTTGTCGCCACGCCCGGCCGGCTGCTCGATCACATGCGCAGCAATGTCGGGGATTACTCCAAGCTCGAAATTTTCGTGCTCGACGAAGCCGATCGCATGATGGACATGGGCTTCTGGCCCGATGTCCGCAAGATCGCCGAGGCGCTTCCGCCGTCCAGCGCGCGCCAGACGATGTTGTTTTCGGCGACGATGCCGGAAGAAGTGATGCGCTTCGCCGACGCGCTGGCGCCGGCGTCGGTGTTCGTGCAGGTGGGATCGCGCCGCGGGCCGGCCGCGACGATTACCCACGAAGCGCGGATCCTCCCCTCGCGCGAGAAGGCCGCCTATCTGGCGAAGTACCTGCGCCGCCACTCCGAGCCGACCATCGTGTTCGTCAACACGAAGATCGGCTGCAACCGGCTGGCCCAGCAGTTGTCGGCGAGCGGCCTCCGGGCCGTCGCGGTCCATGCCGACCGATCCCAGGAGGACCGCACCGCTGCGATCGAAAGTTTCCGCGCGGGCCGTACGAAGGTGCTCGTCGCCACGGATGTCGCCGCGCGCGGGCTGGATATCGACGACGTGACGCTGATCGTGAACTACGAAGTGCCGCACGGCCTGGACTCGTACGTGCACCGCGTGGGCCGCACGGGGCGCAACGAATCAAAGGGCCACGCGCTGACGCTGGCGGATCCGGCCGAGCGGCGCGATCTCGAACTGGTGGAAGAGGCGTTCGGCCTCAAGATGATTGTCGAGTAGACACAACTGATAAACAGTCCGCTAATAAACAGTCCGCGAAGCCCCGAGCGTAGCGAGGGCGCTGAGCGGGCGAGCGGCGGGAGCCGCGAGCAGGCCCGGGGGTGGGGCCCCGCGCCCACTAATCGAAAGTCGACAGCCATCTTTACTTTAGTTGGCGGACGAATGGGCCGGGGCGTGCACCGGATGTCCGGGATCAGGTGGCAGCCGCGATGGCTCGCGACACGCTGGCCCAAGCCCGCGTTGATTTCATCCAGATCGGCGGCGTTGCGGCAACCCCGCAGGGCTCAGCGCGCGCTGTAGGGAGTTCGGACGCCCGTACGCTGTTCGACCAGAAGGCGAGATACGTGTCCCGCAATACCTCGCCGTTCAAGCACTGAGTTTCGCCCCGCCTTTGCCGCCTCACTTGATCAGCTGGGAGGGCCTCAATAATCAGTTGATTGTGAAACGCCAACAGGCGTCGACCGCAACGCGGCGGCGCGATCGGAGGCGGCATTCAGTGAATCAACCTTGCGAGACCGAGGACCACAAAGACCGCGCCAAAACCGATGAAGATGAT
>DASUGC010000175.1:0-2189 GCA_036274235.1 Vicinamibacterales bacterium | reverse complement strand
ACGAGCGGCAGATTGCTTTCAATCAACAGGCCGCCTTCGCTGATATCGAGCGCTCGCGCCTTGAGTTTCCGGTCGCTCAACTCCAGCGTAAGGTCTGCCGGCGCAGAGATCCTCACGTCGCGCCGCCGGTCGGCAGGATTTGGCGTCGGGTTGCTGTTGTCAAGGCCCTTCACGGTGAACCTCCGTACTCGACAGCCCTATCGGATCGGGGCGCGGGCCGCTCTATAAGGGCTGTTACGTAGTCGAAGCCTTGCTGATAGGCCTCTTTGGGCCTCTATGGCCGAACAAACCCGGCTGCGGGGGCTCTGCCGCCCAAATCAGTGGAGCTTGACCAGAATCAACCTCGGCGACCGATCGACCACCGCGGCGGTGCCCCCCGCCAGCCTTGCGGCGAGTGCCGGCTGTTCCGCCCAATCGGCGCCGAGGACGACCCATCCCGATCCGGCGCCTGTCAACAGATCGCGCAGCTCGTCCTCCGTCACGATCGTGACCGTCTGGCCGGAAAAGAACGTGAGCGATGGCGCGCGGTACATCTGAAGCCACACGCGGTCCGGCTCGCGGGTGATCCGCGCGCCGAATCGCTGCCAGGGATACGCGTCGCCCAGAATCGGCGCCATCACGAGCAGAGCCGCCAGCGGCGCCGCCATGCCGGTCAGCGCCAGCGCCGCGATCCGGGCGCGAGCCGAGAGGACGAAGGCCGCGATGGCCCCGGCCGCAAAAATGATCGCGAGTGACGCGACCAGCCATCCGATTGCCGCGCTGTTGGGAGCCCCCGGAACGCCGCCGGTGAGATCGCGCATTCGAAACGCCGTGCCATGCAACAGCGGGAGGATCGCCATCGACGTGGCGACGACGCCCAGGACGGCGCCGGCCCATCGAAATGCGGGCGCGCCGCCTCGCCGGACGTCAATCAGCACATCATCCAGATAGAGGGCGATGAGGGCCGCGAGGGGCGGAATCAGCGCGAGCGAGTAGCTCGCCAGTTTGGACGCCGACGCCGAATAGAAAGCCAGGCTGGATGCGGCCATGACGACGAGCACAAACCGGACGGCTTCCCGCGTGCTGCCGCGCGGGTTACGGACGCGCGCCACTGCGGCCGGCAGCAGTCCCACCCACGGCAGGAGGCCTGCGGCCGCCGCCAATGCGAACACGCCGGCGGATTGTCCGTGATCCGCCATCTGGCCCGCATAGCGTCCGATGTTCTGCGCCCAGATCGCGATTCGAAGAAACTCTACGCCATGCGCCAGCGTCATCGCGATGTACCAGGGTGCGGCGAGCGCCAGGGCGATGCCGCCTGCGATCGCCGCATCGCCGGCGGCTTCGCGCCATCGCGCGCGCAGATCGATGACGAACGGCGCGGCAATCAGCGTCCCAAGCAGCGGCACCACGACGGCCACAGGGCCTTTGGCCAGCAACCCATAGGCCAGCGACACCCCGGCCCACACCGGCCACCAGCGGCTTCGCTGCGATCGCGGGATCACGAGCCACATGATGAGCAGCATCTCGGTGATGGCAATCGACAGCACGACCGCGATTTCCGGATGCGCCGCGCGCGCGAAGATCTGGACGCCGAGTGTCGTGGCGAGGACAAGCGACGTCAGGGCGCCGGCCTGGCGGGACACGAGCCTGCTGAGAATCAAGCCGCACAGGACGGCAAGCGCGGCGCCTTCGATCGCGCTTGGCAGGCGGGCCACGGCGGGGCTCCGGCCGAACAGCACGAAGGCGCCCTCGATGAGGGCGTACGCCAGGATCGGCTTCTCCCAACGGGCGTCCCCGTTGAACCGCAAATCCCACCACGGGCCGCGGTCGAGACTCTCGGCGGCCGTTGCGGGGTAATAGCCTTCGTCGGGATCGAACAGCGGGAGGCGGGAAGCGGTAGCAAGCGCGCCGGCGATGACGATCAGGGCAGCCAGCCAGTACAAGCGGGACATTACGTGGGAAGGATCATAGGCCAGAGGCGGACGGGGTTCCGGGGTGCCGGGGTGTCGGAGTTCTAGGCCAGAGGCGGGCCAGGGTTCCGGGGTGCCGGGTGTCGGGGTTCTGGTTCCGGGGTTCCCTGTTCAGGTGCCGGGGTTCCAAGTTCTTCGGTTCTGTTCTTTTGATCTCCTCATCCGTTCAGCGCGCGAGAACAGAACCCGAGAACCGGCAACCTCCGGAACCTGAACGCGGAACCCCGGAACCAGAACCCC
>DASUGC010000174.1:0-17523 GCA_036274235.1 Vicinamibacterales bacterium | reverse complement strand
CCCGCCGATCACGATGCCGCCCGCGCTCAATATCACCATCGCCGAAATCAGTTTCGCCGAAATCAGTTTCATAGAGTGCGCCCGAGCATACCCGCAGCCATCCATGCGATTCAACGCGACCATCTATCGCTTGATCGGATCGGCTTCGACGTTCACTTCCACGCGCCGCTCTCCAGACAGACCCGGCACCTTGAGAGCCACGACGTAACGTCCGGGCGCGACCGGCGGGCCGGCTGCTCCACCTCCACGGCCTGCGCCTCCCGCGCGTCCCGCGACCGCGCCGCCCCCCTGCCCGGCCGGCGCGGCCGGGGCATCGGCGCGCAGGTTCCACGACGTGTGATTGAGGCCGCGTGCCGACGGGCCGGTCAGCGTGCGGACGCGATTGCCGTACTGATCGCTGATTTCGATCGTGACGGGCCCGGTCGCGGCGGATTTCAGATAGTAGTGAATGCCGGCATCGAAGCTGGGATTCGGCGCAAAGAACTCCTGCGCGCCGTACCAGGCCTGCACGCTGTGCGTCACGATCTGATGCGCCGTCCCCATCGGCGCCAGCGCGGCTTCGCTGGCCAGATTCTGTGGCGTCAGCACTTGCAGCAGACCGACGTCGTCAAGAATCCAGATCCCGCGGCCGTGGGTCCCGAGCACCAGCGCGTTGTCGCGCGGATGAATCACCAGATCGTCGGTGGACACCGTGGGAAAGTTCGTGACCAGCGATAGCGATGTCCAATGCTGACCATCGTCTGTGGAAAAGTGGACGCCGCGCTCGTGACCCAGGACCAGAAAGTGCGGGTCCGATGGATGCTCGCGGATTCGGTTCACGCCGGTTGGCGGAAGTCCCGAGACGATCGCGCGCCAGCGCTGACCGAAGTCATCGCTGACGTACACGTACGGTTTGTAATCGTCGCTGTAGTGGCCGTCGAACGTCGCGTACACGCGGCCGGCGGCATGTCGCGATGGCAGCACGGTGCTGCAATAGGTGTGCTCGGGCAGGCCGGGAAAGTTTTTCGACAGATTCGCCCAGGTCTTCCCGCCGTCTCGTGTCACCTGCCCGGATCCGTCCTGCGCGCCCGCGTAAATCACGCGACCGTCGACCGGCGACTCCCCTATCGACGTCAACGAGGCGAACGGTGAGGTCCCGTCATTCCGCGAAAGCGTGTTCGGTCCGACCGGCGCGCCCATGATCGGCAGCGTCGCGGGATCGATGCCTGTCGTCAGATCCGGACTGATCGCGGTCCACCTCGCGCCGTTGTCCGACGACTTGAACACCATCTGCGCGCCGATGTAGACGACGCGCGGATCGAAGTGCGAGGTTTCGATGGGCGCGTCCCAGTTCCAGCGCAAGGCAGGCGCCTGAGCGCCGGGCGCGCCCTCCGCGGCCCCTGCGCCCCGGCCGCCCGGCCTGGCCGTTGTCCGCTCGAGCGTAATCAGATTCACGCGCGACGCGTTGCCATTCTGTGACTCCGCGTACGCATAGTTCTCGTCGCTCGGGTCGAACTTCACGTAAAAGCCATCGCCGCCGCCGGTGTTCCAGGCGTCGCGATTGGCAATGCCGTTGCGATCGCGGACAGCGCTCGGAATGCACCACTCGCCGTTGTCCTGCAAGCCGCCGCACACCGTGAACGGCACCTTGTTGTCCACGCCGATTTCGTAGAACTGGCCGATCGGCATGTTGTTGCGGAAGTCCCATGAGAGGCCGCGGTCCCACGAAATCGACACGCCGCCGTCGCCGCCGATGATCAGATGATTCGAATCCGCCGGGTCCACCCACAGGGCGTGATCCTCACCGTGAATCAAGCTCTGGCCCGGCACGTTCTGAAAAATGTCCCTGAAGGTCTTCCCGCCGTCGTCTGACACGTAGAAGCCGCGATTGGAACCGAGCTCGTAGAGACGGTTGCGGTCTCTGGGATCGACGCGAATCTGGCTGTAGTAGTTGGGCCGGGTGTTCTGCGTTGACAGATGCTCCCAATGCTCGCCGCCGTCGATGCTGCGGTACAGGCCCGCGTCGCTCGTCGGCGCGGCTGGTTGACTGGGTGCTTCCCCGCCGGCGGGCGCGCCGCCGCGCCCACCGCGGCCCCCGCCGCCCGTGGACGCTTCCACAATCGCGTAGACCGTGGTCGGATCGGCCTTGCTCGATCCCTTGTAGATATCGAGACCGATGCGGCCCATGTCGCCCGCCGGAAGGCCTGCCGTGACTTCTTTCCACGTCGCGCCCGAATCAGTCGATCGGTAAATCCCGCTGGCCGGACCGCCGCCATTGAACCCCCACGACTTCCGTTCGCGCTGGTACGCGGCGGCAAACAGAATCCTTGGATTGTCCGGATTGATGACGATGTCGGTGGCGCCGGTGTTGTCGTTCACTTTCAACGTGTGCTGCCAGGTGGCGCCGCCGTCGGTCGTCTTGAAGACGCCTCGGTCAGCGTTCGGTCCCCAGAGATGTCCTTGTGCCGCCACATAGACGACGTCCGGGTTGGCGGGATCGATCACGATGCGCCCGATGCTGCGCGTCTCGACGAGCCCCATGTGCTTCCATGTGGCGCCCGCGTCAGTCGATTTATAGACGCCGTCGCCCCAGGACGAGCTCTGTCTCGTGTTGGCCTCGCCGGTGCCAACCCAGACGACGTTTGGATTCGATCTGGAGACGGCGATGGCGCCGATCGACATCATCGCATCGACTTTGTCGAAGATCGGCGCCCACGTGACGCCGCCGTTGACGCTCTTGAAGACGCCGCCGCTCGCCGTGGCGACGTAGACGGCGTCCGGCTTGCCCGGCGTGCGGCCGACGGCAAAGTCGTCGATACGCCCACCGACGCTGGCGGGGCCAATCGCCCGCAGCGTCACGCCGGACAGCAGCGAGGGGTCGATCGGGGCCGGCGTCTGGCCGCCGAGGGAAGAGGCACTCGCGGCGAACGCGATGACGACCAAAAGGTTGCGCAGGCGCATGGCTGGAATCTCCAATCAATTCGGCCCGGCGGCCGTTCGGAGGTGAGTATAGCGAGTCAGGTTGGGCGAGAGAGACCGAAACATCACACGGTCCTGACACGAACGTGACACGCCGGCGGAGCCTCCGTTGCTAGGCTGCACGACGTCGGAGGGCCAATGCGCGCAGCTCGCTTGCTGGAGAACGTTCTCATCGCCATGGTGTTCATCTTGTCAATGGTCGATTGGGGTCGCGCGACTCCCCAAAGCGACGCGTCCCAGACGCCGCCGGGGCAGGATCGGAAAGACCTGCGCGTGTTGCATCCGCGCGGGCACGCCGTGTCCCGGCCCGTTCGCGATCTGCCGCGACAGGATCGGCCGCCCGATTTCGACGCGCCGGAGCCAGGCAAGACGGGGCCGTCCAAACCTGCCGGGGGCGGCAATCAGGGCAATACCGATCCGGCTCTGCAGAAGGTATACCCGACGTCCGCCCCGCCCGTCGTGTTCGCGCAGTTCGGCGGACTCACCTGGACGGGATCCGTCCCGCCGGACACGAACCTGGCTGTCGGCGACACGCAGGTCATGGAGATCGTCAATTCACAATTCATGATCTACGACAAGATCGGCAACCCGCAGCTGCCAAACGGGCCCGCCACGTTGAAAAGCGTCTTTGCGCCCCTCGGCAGCGACCCCTGCGCCACCTACGGCGGCGGAGATCCGGTGGTGGTATACGACCGCATCGCGAATCGGTGGGTCACTACCCATTACACATTCACGCCCAACTACATGTGTATCGGCGTGTCCCAGACGCCGGACGCGACGGGCGCGTACAACTTGTACAGCTATGCCTTCGGGCCGAACACCGCGGACTACGCCAAGTTCGGTGTCTGGCGTGACGGGTATTACATGTCCGCAAACACCTTCAGTCCGTCTGGCCAGTTCCTGGGCGGCCAGGCCTGCGCGTTCGATCGCGCCGCACTGCTTGCGGGCGCGGTGGCTCCGGCCGTCGTCTGCTTCCAGAGTGCCGGGTCGTGGGCCAGCCTGCTGCCGGCCGATCTGGACAGTCTCAGGCCGCCGGCGGCGGGCACGCCGGCGTACTTCGTGAACATGGGCAACAACGCGCTCAACCTGTACAAGTTCCACGCGGATTTCGTCACGCCCTCGAACTCGACGTTCACCGGCCCGAGCGCTATCCCGGTCGCCAAGTTCGACGTCGGGTGCGGCGGGTGCGTTCCGCAACCGGGCACGAACGAAACACTCGAAACACTGGCGAGCCGCCTGATGTTCCGGCTCTCCTATCAGAATTTCGGCAGCTATGAATCGTTGCTGGTCAATCACACCGTCCAGATCGCGTTCAACAGCAACTCCAAGACCCAGACCGGTGTTCGCTGGTACGAGATCCGGAATCCCGCAGGTACGCCGGTGATCGCGCAGCAGAGCACATTTTCCCCGGACGCCACGACGTATCGCTGGATGGGCAGCATCGCGCAGGACAAGCAGGGCAACATGTTCCTGGGCTACAGCGCGTCCAGTGCGACAGTATTCCCCAGCATCCGGTACACCGGCCGGCTCGCGACCGATCCGTTGAATCAGATGCAGCCGGAAAAGACGCTGGTCACGGGGATGGGCAATCAGATCAAGTCTCCCACCAACACCAGCGGCCGGGACCGCTGGGGCGATTACGCGACGGTCGCACTGGATCCGGTGGACAGCTGCACCTTCTGGTTTGCCACGGAGTACCTCACGGTGAGTGGCTACAACAACTGGGCGACGCACCTGCTCCGGGCGAAGTTCGCGGGATGTAATTGATTCCCCGCGGGCCTTACAATGGGCCGCCATGCGCCAGGCTCCCATCGCCTTGCTCGCGCTTCTGGTTTTCGTGTGCGGGGCGGCGCCTGTCTCATCGCGAACAGCGCTCGCCTCCCTGACAAACGACGAGTTCTGGTCGATGGTCCAGGACATGTCGGAGCCGGGCGGCGCGTTTCACTCGGACAACTTCACGTCCAATGAACCCAACTTCGCCCAGGTGGCGGCCACGCTGGACAAGTCAGGCCCGCACGGCGGCGCCTACCTCGGCGTTGGCCCGGAGCAGAACTTTCACTACATCGCCGCCATCAGGCCGGCCATCGCCATCATCTTCGACATCCGCCGGCAGGCGATCGTCCAGCATCTCTTGTTCAAGGCGCTCTTTGAGCTGTCGGCGGATCGCGCCGACTTCATCGCGCGCCTGTTTTCGCTGCCACGACCGGCGGGCGTCGATCGGGCCACATCCATCGTGACAATGTGGGACCGATTCGGTCAAACGCCATCAACCGATCGCGAGGCGTTGGCCGGCAACATCGCGGACGTCGAGTCCCTGCTGACCAAGACCCACGGCTTCGGCCTGTCGGAGGACGACAAAAAGTCGCTGGCCTATGTGTATGAGGCATTCTTCCGCCTGGGGCCATCCATCACCTACGCGGGCGACCGGCCCGGGCTCACGACCGGCAATACCAATTTCACGAAGCTCACAGCCTTGACCGACGCGGAGGGTGTGCCGCGAAGCTTTCTTGGAACGGACGAGACCTTTCAGTACCTCAAGCTCATCGAAAGCCGGAACCTCGTCGTCCCCATTCAGGCCGACTTCGGCGGACCCAAGTCGATTCGCGCCGTCGGCGATTTTCTGCGGGCTCAGCACATCTCGGTCAGCGCGTTCTACATCTCGAACGTCGAGCAGTACCTGTTCCGTCCAGAGATCGGGGCCGCGCCTGGAGGCAGGGAACTCAACGGCGGCTGGAAGGCGTTTTACGACAACCTCACCACGCTTCCGGCGACTGACGCCACCGTGCTGCTTCGAGTACCGATCAGCTCGTCCCAAGCCATGATGATCCGGCGGACGCTGCCGGACGGTACGACGCGAATGGAGCCTCGCACCCTGATCCCGTTGTGCAATCTCAAGGCATTCCTGGCCGACGTCGATGCCGGCAAGATCAAGACGCAATCGGACGCGAACGCCTGCGGGCGGTAGGGTCAGAGTCCACAAGTTCAAAGTTCAGAGTCCGCTTAAGTAGTGAGGCGGGGTCTAACCCAAGTGCGCTACCATCGGCGCGTGAAACTTCTCTTCTTTGCCGTCGCGCTGGCCGTCCTTCCGGGACCGATCGTGCATGCCACACAGGATCGCCCGAGCTTCGCGGGGCGATGGACGACGGATCCGGAACCCTCAGCCACGCCGGCCGCGGGCGCCCGGGGCCAGCAGGCAGGTCCCGCCCGCGGCGGCCGCGGGGACATGGGCAGCGGATGGGGCTCGACCATCACCATCACGCAGGACGCGAAGTCACTGACGGTGGAGTACGCGTTTTTCTCGCGCGGCGACATGCAGCCGCCGATGAAGTTCGTCTACGCGCTCGATGGGTCGGAGACAAAGAACAGCGTCATGATGGGCCGCGGCATCCAGTCGCAGACGTCGCACACGTCCTGGACGGGCAATACGCTCGCGATCACCACGATTCACGCGTTCGCAGACCCGGCGACGGGCAAGCCTACGACGACCGAGGTCGTGCAGAAACTTGCGCTCGAATCGCCCACGTCATTGGTCGTGGAAACGACGCGCGCCGGCGTCGCCGGTGGCCCGGCTTCGACGACGCGTACGGTGTATAGAAAACTGTAACGGCAAAGGGGAGTACGCCGGGCTGAAGCCCGGCGGCTATGCACATCACGTCTGGCCGCTACGGTCCGGCGGCTACTGGCCGCG
The DNA here is from genome assembly GCA_036274235.1 of Vicinamibacterales bacterium. Classification (GTDB taxonomy): domain Bacteria; phylum Acidobacteriota; class Vicinamibacteria; order Vicinamibacterales; family SCN-69-37; genus DASUGC01. The sequence goes on along the minus strand of DASUGC010000174.1, from coordinate 10,877 downwards.
CCCAGGCGGCACGTACGGATCCGGGGCGTTGCGTGGCACGTGCGGGTACTTCACCGTCGTCGCCACAAAATCCGCGACGATCTTGTCCATCACGCTCTGCGCCCACGGATTCGCATCCTTGAGATCCGAGTCCTCGCGCGGATCCGACAGCAGGTTGAACAGCCGCACGCCGCCTGGGGCCGCCGGCGCACCGGCCTCCGGCACGAACTGGTAGTGGAACTTCCAGTCGTGCCACTTCACGGCGCGGAGCTGCGTATCCGCGTAGAAAATGACGCTCTCACGATTCGACTTCGCCTGTTTCTTTTCCAGGAAGGGTAACTGATTGACGCCGTCGATCGCGCGATCGTGCGGAACGATGTCGGCGCCAACGGCCGCGGCGATCGTCGGGAAAATATCGATCTCGTGGACGATCTCATTCGAGACCTGGCCAGCCGGAATGCGGCCCGTCCAGCGGATGATACAGGGCGTACGGATGCCGCCTTCCATCACTGAGTTGTAGTAGCCGCTCCATGGCCCGGCCGATCCGCGCCAGGGGCGCCGCTGCTCGGCGCCGTTGTCCGTGCACCAGAACACCAGGGTGTCGTTCGCGATGCCCAGCCGGTCGATCGTGTCAAGGATCAAACCGGTGTTGTAGTCCGTTTCAGCCATTGCATCGGCGATGTCGCCGGCGCCTGTCTTGCCCGCGAAGTCGGGATGCGCAAGCGTCGGGAAATGGATTTGCGTGATCGGGTAATACAGGAAGAAGGGCGTCCGCGCGCGGACGCTGCGTTCCATGAACGCGATGCCGCGCTCGGCGGATTCGCGATCGACCAGCCGCCGCGAGTCGAGATCGAATGGCCTGACGTTGTTCGATGGCTGGCCCGCCTTGCCTTCCCAGATGAACGATGTGCCCGGCGTCTGCGATCCATTCGCCATCGTCGTCTGGGCTTCGTTGCTGGTGCGCGGGATGCCGAAGTACTCATCGAAACCCTGGTGCGTCGGCTCGCGCTTCCCTTGCGGGGCATCGCCGCCGACGTGCCATTTGCCGAAGAGCGCCGTCGCATAGCCCACCGACTTCAGCGCCTCCGCAATCGTCACTTCCCAGAGCGTCATGCCCGAGCCCTGAGTGGCTCCGGTGCGAATGGCGTAGCGCCCGGTCAGGAGTGCCGCGCGCGAAACCGTGCAGGAGTACTCGACGTTGAAATTGTTGAGGCGAATGCCCTGCGCGGCGAGCCTGTCCAGACGAGGGGTGATGTTGCCGCGGACGCTGCCGTACACGCCGACTTCTCCCCAGCCAAGATTGTCGGGAAACATGAGGACGACGTTCGGCCGGGATGGCGCGGGCTGACCGGCCCGTGCTTGATCGCGGCCGGCGGCCGGCCGTGCGGCGGCCACAGCGGTCAGGAGCAGGACCGCGGCCCACGGTGCGGCGGCCTCCCCGACGCGGCGGCGCGGCTTCGACGACTTCATGTGTCCGGAAATGATACGTGGGGACGAACCTGTTTTCCACAAAGGGGGACGGGCCTCCTTTCCACAGGCTGCGCGCATCTCAGGCTGTGACAAAGAGGCCCTTCCGCCTCGGTCCTCTGCAGGCGAGACGAACGAGAACCGGGGATTTGTCAATCGCGATTCGCGGAAGGCCTCGGAATCGCGATGGCCGCAAAGCCGTAATTCGCCCGAGCGGCTTCACCCTCGCGTCTGAAGACCATCACCAGTGGCGTGCCCGGCAGCGAGAAGGCACCCGCCGCGCCCGAGGGCGCCGGCACCGCTGTGAGGGTGTCCGCGGGAATACACGACACGCGCGTGACTTCGAAAGTCTTCAACGTGTCCCCGGCGAACTCGAACACCAGGCCGTACCCGTCGGTTTCCCAGATCCCGTCGAGAAAACGCTGCGGCAGCGCGGTGGCTTGAAGGACGACGACGGCGGCAAGGAGGGCGAGTCGCATGGTCACGGTTTCGACGTCAGCGGATGTCCGATGGTTTCGTCACGATTCGCCCGCCGATGATCGTCATCACGATCCTGCCGTCGAGCAAACGCGCCGGATCGGACTCGCCGGTGCGGAACGGATCGATGTCCATGACGGTCAGATTGGCGGCAAATCCCCGGGTAATCATCCCGGCCTCCTGTTCGCGGAAGCTCGCGTATGCGGCCCAGGTCGTCCAGCCGCGCAAGGCTTCTTCGATGGTGAGTCGCTGCTCCGGATGCCAGCCGCCGGCGGGCAAGCCCTGGCGATCCGTCCGCGTGACCGCCGAGTGCAGGCCATAGAAGATGTTGTAGTCCGTGGCCGGCAAGTCGGAGTTGAAGGCCATCCGCGCGCCGGCCCGCCGGAGCGATCGCCAGGCGTAGGCGCCCTTGATGCGCTCCGGCCCGATCCGCGTCTCGGCCCACGCCATGTCTTCAACCGCGTGAGACGGCTGCATCGAGGCGATGACACCGAGGGCCTGGAAGCGAGGAATATCGGCGGCGGCGAGCACCTGTGCGTGCTCGATTCGCGGGCGGGTATCCTGCGCACGCGGCGACGCGCGCATCACGCTCTCGTAGAGATCGAGCGCCTCGCGGTTCGATCGATCGCCGATGGCATGAATCACGGGCTGAAAGCCGGCGGCCATCATCGCCGCGACACGATCGCGATCGAACCCGTACTTGGCGCCGCCGACGCCGCTGCTGTTTCTCCGATCGCTGTAGGGCTGCAAAAACCATGCGCCGCGCGACCCCATCGCGCCGTCATAGAAGGCTTTCACCGATCGGACGGTCAGCCGGCCGCTCCCGTGCCGCGGCCCGCGCGGACGCCACGCGTCCACGAGTCCCGGGTCGCGCGCCGCCAGCATGATGTTCACCGGCATGATCAGCTCCGCCCGCCGGTCGAGATCCTCGAACGCGACCAGCAGCGCGTCGTCTGTGCCGGCCTCATCGACGGCGGTGTAGCCCGCTTCCGCCATGGCCTGGAGCGCGGCCACGACGCGGCCCGCCAGTTCGGCCGGCGCCGGCGCGGGCATCGCGTTCGTCAGGAGCGATTGGGCGTTGTTGAGGAGCACGCCCGTGGGATTGCCCGCTGCGTCCTTCCTGATTTCGCCGCCGGCGGGCGACACGGTCGCGCGCGTGATGCCGGCGCGCTCGAACGCAAGCCGGTTGCCCCAGGACGCGAACGTGTGCAGCCCGTGCAGAACCACCGGATGGTCGGGGACGCGCTGAGACAGCAGCCGCATGGTCGGGAGATGGCTGGTCCATGCGCCCTCGTCCCAGCCCCAGCCGACGATCCATTCGCCTTTGGGCACGGTCGCCGCGCGCGCGACGACTCGCGCGACCGCCTCGGCCTCGGTGGCCACGCCAACCAGGTCCACGCGATCGAGCTTCGCGCCGAGATTCGCCAGATGGACGTGTGAGTCGATCAGGCCGGGCACAACCGTCGCGCCCTTGAGATCAATGACGCGCGTCTGCTCGGCGCGGCGGAGCAGCTCATCGGCCGTGGTGCCGACGGAAAGAATCCGCCCGCTTGCGATCGAGATCGCCTCGGCATCGGGCCGCCACCCGTTCGCGTCATGCGGTGCGGCGTTCGACGGTGCGCCCTCGACGGTCGGATCGGGCCAGCTCAACGTATAGACACGCCCGCCCGTCAGGATGAGGTCGGCCTTCTCGCGCCGTGGACCACAAGCGGCCAGGCTGAGCGCGATGGCGGCCAGGACCAGAATTCTCATGTCCGTACCCACTTTTAACTTCTGACTTCTGACTTTCGAGCCATGGAGAAATGGGCCCCCCAGGATTCGAACCTGGGACCAACCGGTTATGAGCCGGCAGCTCTAACCGCTGAGCTAGGGGCCCGCCTGGAGTACGGCGAGGCCATCGTAGCACTCCGATGCGCGTCGCGAAGTTGCTCTAGAATTCCCCCACCGGAGGAACTGCCATGTCCCGCTATGCCCTGACCACGTGCGCCGCCGTGCTCGTCACCACCATTGCCGTCGTATCCGCGCAGAATCCGCCGCCCCAGGCGACGCCGCAGACCGCGCCGCAGGGACGAGGCCGGCAGGGCGGCCGCGGGCCGGCGCAGCCTCCACGGATGCCTCCGCCGGAATTCTTTTCCAGGAACACGCCAAAAGACCTGGTCGAATTCGAGTTGATGACGTGGCCCGAGGTGTACCGCGCGATCCACGAACAAGGCAAGACGGTCGCGCTGATCTACTTCGGTGGCACGGAAAGTCGCGGGCCTCAGAACGTCAACGGCGGCCATACGCTGATGGGTCGCGCGATTGTCAAGGCGATCGCGCTCAAGCTGGGCAATGCGATCGCGCTGCCGGTCATTCCGTATTCGCAGAACAACGCCAGCGCGCAGACGACAGGGACAATCGGCCTGACGGGTGAGATCCAGGGCGCGCTCTGCGAGCAAATCGCGGAACAGGCGATCGCCACCGGGTTCACGACCGTGGCCATTCTCAACGATCACGGGGGCGGCACCAACGTCTACGGCCAGGTCGCGAAGAAGCTCGAAGAGAAGTATCGCGCGCCGGAGCTGGCGAGCCGCAACATTCATGTCCTCTACGCGGACACGGTCTATGCCAAGGCGCAGGACGATTTCGACACGTGGCTCAAGGAACACAACCTGCCGGTGAGCGGCCACGCCGGCATTCCGGACACGTCCACGATGATGTATTTGCAGGACCTCGAGAAGAAGCCGAATGCCTACACGCGGCTGGACCTGCTGCCGGTCGCGGTGACCGTACCGAACCCGACGGACCCCAATGCACCTCGCCCTGTCGCATCCGGCGTCACCGGCGACGGCCGCCAGTCCGACGTCAAATACGGCAAGATGGCGATGGACATCAAGATCGACTACGCCGTGAAACAGATTCAGGCCTTCCTGGCGGCGAACCAGAAATAACGCTTGCTGGTTGACGATCGCGTTCGCGAAGTCGAGGCCCGCAGCGCGGGCCTGCGGAAGGAACTGGGGCTTGCGACCCTGGTTCTCACGCAAATCATGTACGTCGTCGGCTCCGGCTGGGTCGGCACGGCCGCCAAGCTCGGCCACGCGCATACCATTTTCTGGCTCGCGGCGATCGCGTTCTTCTATCTGCCCCAGGCCGCGGTCGTCGTGTATCTCAACCGATTGATGCCGCTCGAGGGCGGGCTCTATCAGTGGGCCACCGTGGGCCTGGGCAAGTTCCTCGGCTTCCTCACGGCGTGGAATCTGTGGGCGTACGCGATCCTCATCATCGCGACGTTCGGCGTCATGATCGCCAAGAATCTCGCGTATCTGATCGAGCCCATGGGGGCGGCGGCGTTCGTCAATGCGTCCTGGTACACCGCCGCCGTCAGCGCGACGTCGGTCATCGGCCTGACCGTGGTGTCGTTGTTCGGCGTGCGCGTCAGTAAATGGCTGCAAGGCCTGGGCGGCACGGCGCAAATCGTGACCTACACCGCGCTCATCGCGGCGCTTGCCGTCGCGCTCAACCGCGGCGGCGCCGGCGTTGATCATCCGCTCGCGATCGCGGCGCCGGCGTTCACTCTCTACAGCTTGAACATCTTCGGCAAGATGGCCATGGGCGCGCTGTCCGGATTCGAATACGTCGCCATTCTCGCGGGCGAATGCCGGAACCCGGCGCGGTCGATCGGCCGTGCGACGATCGCAGCGGTGCCGGTGATCGCACTGATGTTCATCCTGGGCACCGGCAGCGTGCTCGCGATCGTCCCGCAGGACACGATCGACCTCACGAGTCCCATCCCCCAGACGCTCACGATGGGTTTCGCGGGGCTGGGATTCGCGCGGTTCATCGTCCCCGCGCTGATCCTCCTGCTGCTGGCGCGGCAGATCGGCAACGTCGCGCTGATCTTTGCGGGCAACACGCGGCTCCCGATGGTGGCGGGTTGGGACGGTTTGCTGCCTGCCTGGTTTTCGCGACTCCATCCCACACTCCGGACGCCGCATAACTCCATTCTTTTTGTGGGCGCCCTGACCCTGGCCATGACGATGGCGGGACAGATTGGCGTCGACGCGCAGGAGGCGTTTCAGCTCCTGGAAAACGCGGGCGGGATTTTTTACGCCTTCACCTACCTGGCGATGTTCGCCATTCCCCTGTTCGGCGCGCACCGATTGTCCGAACGACCGCCGCTCTGGCTTCGGGCGGCGGCCGCCTCCGGATTTGCGGTCACGTTGCTTTACTCCGTCCTGTCGGTCTTTCCCATCATCGACGTTGAAAGCTGGACGATCTTCGCCGTCAAGATCATCTCCGTCCTCCTCGTGGCCAACCTGATTGGCGTGGGAATTTATCTGGCCGGTGAACGCAGATCGAAGACCGGAAGCTTGCGCAGCCAGTTGACCAGTTGACCCACGGCGTCGCCGCCGCGGGGCCGGAACTCCACCACGCTGAAGCCGACGACGTCGAAGGCGTTCGCCAGATCCGCAACGGTTTCGGCCACGGCGTTCATCGAGACGCCCGCCGGGGTCTGCATGAGGGAGTGCGGGAATTCAGCCGGATCCAGGACATCGAGATCGAGGTGGATGTATATCTTCCGAAAGCCGCGCGCCCGGACCACGCCTGACAGGCGATCGGGCACCAGCAAGTCAGCGGGCCGCAGGCGGGCCACCGGGGCGTCGCTCACAAACGCGGCCTCATCCCGATCGAGATCGCGGGCGCCGCCGAGGATCACCTGATCACGGGTCAGCGGCCGCGGCAGCAATTCCACGAGCGGCGCGGGCCCGGCGCCAAGCAGCGTGCGCAGGACCATGCCGTGGAAGTGCCCGCTTGGGGATGTGCCCGGTGTATTCAGATCCGCATGCGCGTCAAGCCAGAGCACGGCCAGGTCGGCGTGGTATCGGGCATTGAGATATGACACCGGCGCCAGTTCGACCCCGCACGTGCCGCCGATCACGAACAGGCGCGATGGCTGGCGGTCCTGGAGCAGGTCGCGCGTGTGCCGCGCGCGCGCCACAATCGACGCCAGGCCGGCCACGCCGTCTTCCACCGGGAGCGCTTCGTTCGCGGGCGCTTCAACTTCGACGAAGCCGTTTGGGTACAGGCGATCCGCCAGTGCCCGCGCCGCGAACGACAACGACGGCTCGGTCGCTGAACCCTGCCATTCCGGCAGGAGCAGGCGCAGCGGGTCAGGCGTGCTCGCTGAATCGGCGGAGCTCACATCAGTATTCTTGCAGAACACAACTCACAGCTAACAACGACCGTTGTCAGTCGCTGGTTTCTGATTTCCTCCACTCCTCCCTGCTCAATCGCAGCCGAATCTGCACGCGCGGCTCCGGCCACCTGGGTTGCGAGTCGGCAGCGCGTGATTCTTCGACGAATCCAAGCTTGTGCAGCACGCGAAGCGACGCGACGTTCAGCTCGCCGCAGATCGCAATGAGGGACTGGAGGTGCAGGATATCGAACGCGAACTCGATGACGGCGCTCGCCGCAGCCGTCGCCCGGCCCCCGCCCCAATATGGGCGTCCGAGCGCATAACCCAACTCGCCGACACCAGCCGTGACATCCACGCCCTTGAGCAGCGCGATGCCAGACGGCCGGCCGTCGGGCTCGATGATCGCAAAGACATATTTTCTCCCGCGTGCTCGTTCCGCCATCGCGTCCGCGATGTACTTCGCCATTTCGCCCGGTGGATAGGGCGATGGGAACGTGAGATGTTCAACGACAGGCGGGTCTTCGAACAGAACCTGCAGGGCCTCAGCGTGCGCGAGCCTGACGGGTTCAAGCGCGATCATGGCCTTCATCGTGGCGGCACTGTTGTAGCACGCGCAGGGTGTAGCATTCGCACATGTCCACACGCGGTCGAGCCCTGATCTCCCGTTGGTGCGGCGCCCTGGCGTGCGCGCTTGGTCTGGCCCCACTGATCGCCATGGCGAGTTCGGAAACTCGAGCGCCCGCGATCCTGAGCGCCGGGGCACGCGCCGCGGGTCCGTCATTTGAAGTGCGTCTCAGTCCCGACGCCCGCAACGAACCCGTCACCGGACGCGTGTACGTCGCCTTGAGCAAGACCAACACCCGGTCGCCCATCGATCAAACCAGCCCCACCGGCGTGCCGCTTTTCGCCGTGAATGTCGAGAACCTGGCGCCCGGGCAGCCCGTGACGATTGACGCCACGACGTTCGGATTCCCGGTGCAGAGTCTGCGGGACATTCCGGCCGGCGACTACTGGGCTCAGGCCTTTGTCAACGTGTACACGAAGTTCGCCCGCGCCGACGGCCACACCGTGTGGCTCCACATGGATCAATGGGAGGGCCAGAACTGGAAACGCTCGCCCGCCAACATCGCCGGCGCGCCCGTGCAAATCCACTTCGATCCGGCATCCACGACACCGATCGCGCTCGTCGCGGACAAAGTCATTCCTCCACTGACGCCGGCGCCCGACACCACCACCGTCAAGCGCATCAAGATTCAGAGTCAGATCCTCACCAGGTGGTGGGGACACCCGATCTATCTCGGGGCCATCGTGACGTTGCCGGACGGCTATGACGCCCATCCCGGCGTGAAATACCCCATCGTCTACAACCAGGGCCACTTCCCCGGTGGCGGCGGGGGCGGTGGCGGCCGGGGCGGCGCGGGCACGCCCGCCGCGTCCGCCACGCCGATGCCACGCATGATCACCGTGCAACTGCAGCATCCATCGCCCTACTACGACGACTCGTACGGCGTGAACTCCGAGAACAACGGCCCGTACGGCGACGCAATCATGAAAGAGCTGATTCCGGAGATCGAAACGAAGTTCCGGGTGATCCGGGAGCCCTGGGCGCGCATGCTCACCGGCGGTTCAACCGGCGGATGGATTGCCGTCGCCCACCAGGTCTTCTATCCCGATTTCTACGGCGGCACGTTCGCATCCTGCCCGGACTCGCTCGACTTCCGGTACCACCAGATCGTCAACATCTATGAAGACGCCAACGCCTACTGGGTGGACAAAGGCTGGTTGAAGGTCGATCGGCCAGGGCAACGCAGTCCGGACGGAAACGTCTCGTACGCGATGAAGGACGAGAACTGGTTCGAGCTGGTGCAGGGAGACCACTCCCGATCGGGCGGGCAATGGGACATCTGGGAAGCCACGTACGGCCCGGTGGGCGCCGACGGCTATCCGCAGCCGATCTGGAACAAGAAAACCGGCGAGATCGACAAGAAGGTGGCCGGCTACTGGAAGCAGCATTACGACCTGCGGAATATCGTCGAGACGAACTGGACCACGCTGGGGTTGAAGATCGCGAACAAACTCAACATCTACGTCGGCGACGCGGACAGCTATTACCTGAACATGGGCGTCCACAAGTTCGACGAATTCATCCGCAAGGCCGATGATCCCAAATGGACGGGCGAGATCCTCTTTCAGCCCATGGCGCCGCACTGCTGGGGCCCGCGCGGCGCCGAACTGACGCAAAAAATGGTCGCACAGATTGAAACATATGCGCCCAGAGGCGCGGACCTGAAGAGCTGGAAGTACTGACCGCCGGCGCCGAGCTTATTTCCTGGTCCAGGTCACCGGCGCAGAGGTGCCGGCGTTGCCTGCGGCGTCACGAGCGGTCGCGATAAACGTATGGCTGCCGCGCGAGAAGCTGCTGTAAGGCAGCGCAAAGGCGTAGGGGCCCGTCGAGTCCGATCCCACGAACTGACCGTCCACGAACAGATCGACGCGCGAGACGCCCACGCTGTCGGTGGCCTTCACCATCACTGACACGGTTTTCTTGGTACTCTGCACGCTCGTAATCGACACCGACGGCGGCGTCGTATCCCCGGCGTTGGAGATCACAATCGCCCACGATCCAAGCACCGCGGCATTCCCGGCATCATCAATCGCTTTCGCAGAAAACTGGTGCGCGCCGTTGGCGTACCTGGTTGAATCGAGCCCGTAGCTGAAACCGGCGGATGGCGACGCGTTTGGAAACGCAGCCTGGATGTCCGGCCGATTGAGTCCGTACGCCGCCGTGCCGGCGACGATGCCGTCCAGCAGGACTTCCACTCGTGACACATGCAGGTCGTCGAACACCCAGCCGGAGACGGACTTTGTCCCGGAAACGGCCTGACCTGCACTGGGCGTCTCCAGCCAGCCGTACGGAGGCAGAATGTCCGGCGCGGGCCCGGCCGCGTGCAGCGCTTCGATCGTATGGCGCGCCGTTCGATAGTCTCCCGCGATCACGTAGACATCGGCATCGAGTACGGCCTGCGGCCCAAACGCGAACGGCACGTGCGGCCTGAAGTAATTGGCGCCCGATCCGTACTCGCCGGAGGTCCCCGGTAAATGGACCCCGGCCACATACGGGTACTGCTGCGGGACATACACCGTCAGACCCGCCCCCTGATCATCGACCAGCGCGGCCCAATGTTCCGGGACGTAGTGCTGGGGAACCGGACTGCCGGGCTGGCCAAGCGCGTCCCACGTGACGGAGCCGCCAGTCCACGGCGCCGTGCCCGTGTACGTAACGAAATGATCGAACCCAAGATTCGCATAGACGGCCGGGAGCTCCTGGATGCCCAGCGTGTGGCTGTCCCCGCCCAGATGCGTGATGCGATAGTGCAGCCGTACCGCCTCCGGGTGCCCCGGGACGAATGCGGCGGTCTGTTCGATGCTCACGTCGGAGACCACCGGGCGCCCGGGTCCGCCGCCCTTGTCATCCGGGAACCACTCGAGTGCCTGGGTGGCGGTGTAGATGAAGTCCGGGCCCGCGCTCTGGGCCGACAGCGGGCTGCCGAAGCCATAGACGTCCCCACCCTGCACGGGATCCCAACCCCAGACGCCCTGGCACCCGCCGCACGAATCGTAGCTGTCGTCGCCGTCGTACAAAGCGGTCTGGACTTGCCGGCCGGTGCAGTCGGCGTTGTTGATCAGATTCCTTCCGTTCACGATCAGCTCGGCGAGCGTGCCACCGCAGCGGGGTTCGATCCCGAACTGAATGACACCGTTCTGCAGGCGCAACATC
>DASUGC010000173.1:0-12822 GCA_036274235.1 Vicinamibacterales bacterium | reverse complement strand
GGGACCGGTCCGCTGGAGCACGGCCTTCCGGACCACCGTCATTGGGTTCACGGTCATCTTTCTGTTGCCCGGGCGCGTCGGCGAAATTCTGCGCCCGTACCTGCTGGCGCGGCGCGAAGGACTGAACGCCGCCTCGACGTTTGCCACTGTCATCGTCGAGCGCCTGCTGGACGTGGTCACGGTGTCGCTGCTTTTTGCGGTGGCCGTGTTCCTGTCCGGCATCGACGTGGGCGAACGGGTCAAATTCGCGGGCATCGTGGCGGCGGTCGGCGCGTCCACCGCGCTGGCGATTCTGTGCGTGCTGGCCGGCCATCCGGAACGCCTGGGCCGGTTCGCCGGCCGGCTGAGCCGGCGCCTGCCGCCCAAAATCGCCGCTGCGGTTGCGCGCATCGTCCAGACATTTACCGAGGGGCTGGTGGTCCTGCGCAGCCCGGCGCGCCTGGCGGTTGCGGCCGTGTGGTCGGTGGCCGTCTGGGCGGTGATTGGTCTCAGCATCTGGCTGACGTCGCAGGCCTTCGATTTGACGCTGTCGGCCATCGGCACGTTCATTGTGGTGGGCTATCTGGCGGTGGGAGTCTCTGTGCCGACGCCAGGCGGCGTTGGTGGATTCGAGGTCCTCTATAAGGAGGCCGTCACGACGTTCTTCGGCGCGAATCCCGATGTGGGTGCCGCAGCGGCTCTGGTGCTTCACGCGGTATCGTTTGTGCCGGTGACCATCCTGGGCCTGGTGATGATGTGGCGCGAGGGGCTGACGCTGGGCGGGCTCAAGAGCATGAAGGCTGAGGCTCAGGCGGCAGAACACCCCGCCTCCGCCACAAACACGGCTAGGGCCGCGGCTACGGCGGGCAAGCCCGCTGAGGGCGCGGCTTCGGACGACGGTGCGGCGAAGGCGGCCGACTTTCGAAAGGCACGCCGGTGAAGTGCCCCTATTGCGCGCATCTGGGCGACAAGGTGGTGGACTCGCGTGAAAGCAAGGAAGGCGAGGTCATCCGGCGGCGCCGCGAGTGCCTGGAATGCGGCCGCAGGTTTACCAGCTACGAGCGCATCGACGAGATTCCGTACATGGTGGTCAAGAAGGACGGCCGGCGCGAGCGATTCGAGCGGCAGAAACTCGTCGCGGGCCTGCTCAAAGCCTGCGAGAAACGGCCGGTGAGCATTCCCGCGCTCGAAGCCGTGGCCGATCGCATCGAGGCCCGGCTCCAGGAAACGCCCGAGCGGGAGATCTCCACGCAGGAGATCGGCGCCACGGTGATGACGGCGCTCAAACAACTGGACAAAGTCGCGTTCGTCCGTTTCGCGTCCGTCTATCGCAACTTCCGTGATCTCGACGAGTTCAAGGACGAACTGAACGCGCTCCTAAGGACGCGGGAATGACACGGGTTCGATCCGGGTTAATCCTCGCGCTCGTCATGGCGAGCGCGGCGGTGGTGTTCGCGAGCGGGAACATCACGATCAATGCCATTCCCACGGAGGGCCGCGTCAAGCTGTCCTTCAACGCCCGCGATTGCTGGAATCTGGCGACGCGCCAGTTTCTTTCGGCGGGCACGCTGGTCATTTTCGACTACGACGTCGAGTTGCGACGCCCTGGGTCGGCGCCGTGGCTCGGGCTGTTCGACTCCGTCCTCGCCCGGACGGCTGTGTCGACGACCGCGAAGTTCGACACGCTGGTGCGCAAATACAGCGTTTCCCGCATGCGAAGCGGATCGGTGTTTGCCTCGGACACCTTCAAGCAGGAAGCCGAAGTCAAGGACTGGCTCACGACGTTCGCGTCGATCGAACTGGAGCCGACCGCGCCGCTCGAGCCCAACGCGGAGTATTACGTGTACGTCGTGCTGACGATTCGACCCAAGAAGAGCACGCCTTCGCTGTTTTCCATCCTGCCGTTCGGCCGGGAGGAGTGCTACGGCCGGCAGTCGTTCACCTACATCGCCAGGTAACGTCATGTTCCGCACCTCCGCCACGGATGCTCCGCAGGCCGCTCCGGCCCCGCGGCGGCGCCTGCTCGACAACCCGCGCATCGTCACCCTGATCGTCCTGCTGCTGGCGGCCGTGATGGGCGGGCTGTTCTGGCTGTCCGGCCGGAGCGCCGACATCGAGACGCGGGTCCTCACCGACGTGGTGCTTTACGCGCTGCTGTCGCTGAACATGGCGCTGATCATCGCGCTCGTCTTTGTGCTGGCGCGCAATCTGGTGAAGCTGTGGGTGGAACAGCGGCAGGCGGCGCCGTTCTCGCGTTTCCGCGCCAAGCTTGTGGGCGCGCTGCTGGCGATGAGCATCGTGCCGGCCGTGCTCGTGCTGTTTTCAGGCAGCGAGATTCTGAGAAACAGCGCCGCGCGCTGGTTCAGCGAGCCGGTCGACACGCTTCTCAAGGGTGCGAAGGACATCGCGAGTCAGTACTACACGGAACAATCCGCCGTACTCGGCCTGCGCGCGGACCGTCTTGCGCGCACGGTGCCGCCGGCAGCCGTGACGGGTGCCGACGAAGCCGCGCTGAACTCCGTGCTCAAGGACGAGCTGTTTACGATGATCGACGGCACCATCGAGATGTATCGCGCCGTGCCTGGCTCCGCCGGTGCGACCGACGCCGCGCTGGTCACGGCGTCTGAGTCACCGACGCTGTCGGGCGAAAGCGTCCGGGCGTCGGCCGATCGACTGGCGTCGCGATCGATCGCCACCGGCAAGCCGGAGACCGCCGAAGAAGGGCTGGACAACAACGGCGTGTTGCTGCGCGCGGTGGCGCCGATTCTTGGGCCGGACCGCCGTCCGATCGGCGCGGTCGTCGTGTCGCGTCATCTGGGACCGGAGTTCGATCGCGAAGCCACGCGCGCGTCACAGGCGTTCGAGAAGTACAAGGGGATGGAGCTGCTGAAGGAGCCCATTCTGGGCAGCTACCTGAGCATCTTTCTGACCGCGACGCTCCTGATTCTGATCGCGGCGACCTGGCTGGGCCTGTATCTGGCAAAACGTATCACGCGGCCCGTGCAGCAACTGGCCGAAGGCGCGCGCGCGATTGGCGCCGGCCGCCTGGACGTGCGGCTCGAAGCTGAGACGGGGGACGAACTGGGCTCTCTCGTGGAGGCCTTCAACATGATGGCCGCCGAACTGCAGACCAATCGCGCCAAGCTCGATCAATCTCGCGTGGATCTCGAGCGCAAGAATGCCGAAGTCGACGGCCGGCGTCGCTACATCGAGACGGTGCTGGAGCGCGTGGCAACCGGCGTCATTTCGCTCGACGCCTCCGGGCGCATCTCGACGATGAACGGCGCCGCGCAACGCCTGCTCGGCGTGGACGCGGGCAGCCTGGGCCAGCCGGCGCGCGCCGTGCTCGAGCGCGAGGATCTGCGGCCGCTGCTTCCGCTGGTCGATGCCGTGGAGGCCCGAACGGGCCGCGCCGTGGTGCAGGAGGTCTCGCTCGTGCGCGAGGGCCGCGAGACGAATCTGGCGACGGCCGCGACCGTGCTCGGGGGCGACGGCTCTGAAGGCGCCGTGATGGTGCTTGACGACGTGACACCGCTGATTCGCGCGCAGCGCGTCGCGGCCTGGCGCGATGTGGCGCGCAGGCTGGCGCATGAGATCAAGAATCCGCTCACGCCGATCCAGCTCAGCGCCGAACGCCTCCGGCGGCACTTCGCGGCGGCGCCGGCCCCGACGCAGTCGCTGGTGGGCGAGTGCACCGACGCGATCATCGCGGAGGTCGAATCGCTCAAGGGGCTGGTGGACGAGTTCGCGCAGTTCGCGCGCCTGCGCGGTCCCCGCATGATGCCGGCCGATCTCAACGCGCTCGTTGACGAGTCGCTGAAACTCTACGCCGGGGTCCTGCAGCAGGGCACGCTGCGCATCGAGCGGCAGCTCGCGTCCGCGCTTCCGCCGGTGCGCCTCGACTCCGAACAGATTCGGCAGGTGATCATCAATCTGGTGGACAACGCGATGGAGGCCCTGGGAGGGCCGAACGCGGCCACGCGCCCCAACGGCGAACGGCCGCTCATCGTGGTGCTGACGCTGCATGACGTGCGCAACAGCCTGGTCCGCCTGGTGATCAGCGACAATGGGCCCGGCGTGCCGGAGAGCGATCGCGACAAGCTTTTCATGCCGTACTACTCGACCAAGGGGCGCGGCAGCGGTCTGGGCCTGGCGATCGTGCGCCGGATCGTCGTGGAGCACGGCGGCGGGATTGAGGTGAGCGGCGCGCAGCCGACCGGCACGACGTTTACGGTTGAGCTGCCGGCGGCGTAAGCATGTCCAACATCCTCATCGTCGACGACGAAGCCGGCGTGCGCGCGTCACTGGGCGCGGTGCTGCGCGACGAGGGCTATGCCGTGACCGTCGCGGAGAGCGGCGAGGCCTGCCTGGAGTCCGTCACGCAACGGATCCCCGACGTCATCCTGCTCGACATCTGGCTGCCCGGCATGGACGGCATCGCGACGCTCGAGCGGCTGCGCGAGCGGCGCGTCGACGCGCAAGTCGTCATGATTTCCGGCCACGCGAGCGTGGAAGCGGCGGTCCGCGCCACCAAGCTGGGCGCGTTCGATTTCATCGAAAAGCCGCTGTCGCTGGAGAAGACCGTGCTGGCGGTGCGCAATGCGCTGCGGCAGCGCCGGCTCGAAGTCGAGAATCGCCAGTTGCGCGCCCGCATGGATCGGCCGCTGGTGATCGTCGGCGCCAGCCGCGTGATGGAACAGTTGCGCGCGCAAGTGGCCATGGCGGCCCCGTCCAACGGCCGCGTACTGATTTCCGGCGAGAACGGCACGGGCAAGGAGCTGGTGGCGCGGCAGATTCACGCCTCCAGCCAGCGCCACGCCGGTCCGTTCATCGAGGTCAATTGCGCGGCCATCCCGGAAGAGCTGATCGAGTCCGAGCTGTTCGGCCACGTCAAGGGCGCGTTCACCGGCGCGGTCACGGACCGCCGCGGCAAGTTCGAGATCGCCAGCGGCGGCACGCTGTTTCTCGACGAAGTCGGCGACATGAGCCTGAAGACGCAGGCCAAGGTGTTGCGCGCGCTGCAGGAACAGGTGGTGGAGCCGGTCGGCGGCCAGACGAGCGTCCGCGTGGACGTGCGTGTGATCGCGGCGACGAACAAGGATCTGGCCTCGGAAATCCGGCAGGGCCGCTTCCGCGAAGATCTCTACTTCCGTCTCAATGTCATTCCGATCGCCGTCCCCCGGCTGCGGGAGCGGCAGGGCGACATTGTTCGGCTGGCCGAGCACTTTGTCACTGAGTTCGCGCGGGAGTACGGCCGACGGCCGAAGACGTTTTCGCTGGAAGCGCAGGCGTTACTCGAGGCCTATCACTGGCCGGGCAACGTGCGCGAGCTGCGCAACACGATCGAACGGCTCATGATCATGGCGCCGGCTGACGTCGTCCGCGCGTATGACCTGGCCTTCCTGGAACTCACGGGCGCGCCGAGCAGCCGCGTCGTCCCGCAAGCCATCGGCCCGCTCTTCGAAGCGCGCGACGCGTGGGAGCGGCATTACATTCTGTCCGCGCTCAGCGCGCACGAGGGCAACATCTCGCGGACGGCTGATGCGCTGGGGCTGGAGCGGAGCAATCTGTACAAGAAGATGCGCGCGCTGGGGATTGGGAAGGGGGAGGAGGGGTAGCACTGGGGGGCGGAACCCACAGCCCTATGACTTTCGCAGCCGATTCTCCAAAATCTGTTCCCCCGAGAACCCTTCAACCTGCAGATACCACGCCGCCGCGTCCGTCAGCGCCGCCGATGGGATAAGCCCCACGATCTCACTCTCGAGAATCGCGACCCCGTCGCGCGCGGCCTCGCGCTTGACGAGTTCAAAGACGCGGGCGACGGGTGTCTTCTCGAAATTGGTCAAGTTCATCGACACCTGCACGATGCCGCGATCGTTCAGCGCGATGCCCATGGCCTTGACATACCGGAGGCCGCCTGAGCTGTGACGCACGGCGGCCGCGATGCGCTTGGCGACATCCAGGCGGTTCGTGGCCAGATTGATGTTGTAGGCGATGAGCGGCATGCGCGCGCCGATGACGACCGCGCCGGCGGAGGGGTGGGGCGCCGACGGTCCGAAGTCAGGCGCCCACTCAGGCTTCTGCATCTTGGCGCCCAGCCCCTCGAACTCGCCGCGCCGGATGTCTTCCAGATTCCGGCGCCCGGGCTGCCGCGCGGCCTCTTCGTACAGGTAGACCGGCAGGTTGTGGCGCCGCGCGACTTCGGCGCCGACCTCGGCGGCAATCGCCACGCAGTCGGCCATCGTCACGTCCTCGATGGGAATGAAAGGCACGACATCGACGGCGCCCATGCGCGGGTGCTCGCCTTTGTGCTGCCGAAGATCGATCCGGGAAATCGCGCAGCCGATCAGCGCCAGGACGGCGTCAGACACCTGCCTGGCCTCGCCCGCGAACGTATACACGGTGCGGTTGTGGGACGCGTCAGGTTTCACGTCCAGCAGTCTGGCTCCTGCCTCACGAACGGCGACGGCGCACGCATCCAGGACGTCCGCACGCCGGCCTTCGCTGATGTTGGGCACACACTCGATCACAGCCATGGCGTGTGTTCTACCACACCCGCCTTCGCTGGACGCGCTGCCGCGCAGCTTCGGCGAGGCAGGCTCCGCCTTCGCGAAACGCTGGCGCGCAGCTCCGGCGAGGCAGGCGGGGGGTCTTGTACTCTTCATCGACGGTCGATATAATCCCTGACGCCTGCTCATGGCTGATTCCAAGCGCCTGCCGTCATCACCCGACGAGGCCGCCGTACGGGACGGGCAGATTGACGCGCTCCTCGACGAAGGCCTGGATCGATACTTTGCCGGCCGGCACGAAGACGCCATTCATCTCTGGACCCGGGTCCTCTTCCTTGATCGCAGTCACGCCCGCGCCCGCGCGTACATCGAGCGCGCGCGCACGGCGCTGTCCGAGATCCAGCGCCGGTCCGATGAGCTGCTGCAGGCGAGCCGGGATCTTCTGGAACAGGGTGAAACCGACGCGGCCCGCCGCCTGTTGGCCGAGGCGGTCGCCGGCAGCGGCGACGACGTGCAGGCGTCCACCTTGCTGGTCCGCCTGGAACGAATGGAGCGCGTTCGCGCGCTCACCGGTTCCCTGAATCAAGAACTGCCGATCGCCGCGCCCACGCGCCGAGGCGCCTGGAGACGCATTCCACGCCCGGGATTGACGATCGGTCTGCCGGTCCTGGTCCTTGCCGGTGCGCTGCTCATCGCGCAGACCGGCCAGCTCGCGCCGGATTCGACCCGTGCCGCACTGGCCGCGACGCCGGCGGGCGCACGGATCAGCCCTGAACCGCCGCGGCTGCAGGTGTTGTCGAGTTCCGAGGTCGCGCTGGTTCGCGCCCGTACGGCAAAGGCGAATGGCCGCTATGCGGATGCGCTGGTCGCCCTCGATCGGATTTCGGCCGACAGCCCGGAACGGCTCGAGGCCGATCAGCTGCGCATCGACATTCAGCAACTCCTGATGGCGAGTGCGCGCAATCTGTCGTCCACCACGCTCACGGAGCACATCCGGCGATGAGATGTCCAAAATGCCACTATCTCAGCTTCGATCCGGAACCCCGATGCAAGAACTGCGGCTACGACCTGGAGGTCGCCGACGCGGATTTGGCGATGCGAACGGCCGAACCGGCCGACGGCGCCATCCCGGATCTGACGCTGCATGATTCCGTGGCGCCGGCGATCGCGCCGGTGACGCTGGAAATCCGCCCGGTGGAGACGGAGCAGGAATCCGAGCCGCAGTGGGAGCCGGAACCCGAGCCCGACTGGGATCCGATGATCGAGCCGGCCGCGCACTCGCCGCGGCTGTCGCTGGTCGATCCGGAACCGGCCGCGCGGCCCGCGGCCGCCACCCGGACGGCCGCGGCGGTTGCGGAGCCTCCCGCGCGAATGTTCCCGCCACCGATCGAATCGTCCCCCAAACCGCTGGAGGCGGTCGCGAGAAAGAGCGAGGAGCCACCGGCCACGCGCACGCCGTTCAGATCGCCGCACACGACGGCGGATTTGCCGTTGTTCGTCAAGAGCGTGGCGGATTCGGAGAGCTTGCCGGATGAGGATCTGCTGCGGTCAGGCGGTCCCTTGCCGCTGCCTCCGGCGCGGCCGCCGCTGTCCGTGCGCCGCTCGGCCCCCGAAGCCCCCCGTCCGAAGCCCGCGCAGCCGGCGCGGCGCGTCGGCCCGCTCGACCATGACTTGCTCGAGGACCTTCAGCGGGTCGAGCGCGAAGAAGCCGTCCATCGGATCGCGGCCGCGTCGGCGGCCAACGCCGCCTATCGAGACGCGGCCGAACAGGTCGATCCTGCGCAGCGGGCCGCGGCGGCCGGCATCGATGTGGCGGTCCTCGGTGGAATCGCGGCCTTTGTGGTCTGGGCGACGCTTCGTCTCTGCAACATCAGCCTGTCGGGGCTGGGCGCCGGCGCGCTGGTGCCGCTGCTGTTCTTTCTCACGCTCATCGACCTGGGCTATCTCCTGATGTTCACGGCCGCAGGCGGACAGACGATTGGCAAGATGATCATGAGCATTCGCGTGGAGAGCGCTGACCCCCAGGCAGATCTCTCGCTGCGCCGTTCGGCGTGGCGATCAGTGCTGACGATGGTTTCCGTGATCGGACTCGGTCTGGGCTGGCTGCCGGCGTTGCTCGGCCGCGGCACGCTGCACGATCGACTGGCTCGCACGCGCGTCGTGCGCGCATGAAGCGACTGGCGATCGCGATCGCCACCACGGCCGGGCTTGGCTACGCGCCCATCGCGCCCGGCACCTTCGGTTCTGCGGCCGGTGTCGCCATCCATCTGCTCTTCGACCACTGGACTCTGCCCGCGCAAATCGGTCTGGCCGCGGCGGTCACGCTGGTCGGCATCTGGGCATCCGCCGTCGCGGCGATTCACTTCGGCCGATCCGATCCGTCACACGTCGTGATCGACGAAGTCGCGGGGCAGCTGGTCACCTATCTCGGGACGGGCGCTGGCTGGAAGGGCGCGCTCGCCGGCTTTCTGTTGTTCCGCGGCCTCGACATTCTCAAGCCGTGGCCCGCCAACCGTCTGGAAGCCCTTCACGGCGGCGTCGGCATCGTCGCCGATGACATCATGGCCGGGCTGTACGGATGTGCCATGCTTCATGCACTGATATGGCTGGTGCCCGCGATGCGCTGACGCCGGATTCGCGCGTGATCCGCACCGCTGAGATTGTCGCGGTGGGGACGGAACTGCTGACGCCGTTCCGGATCGACACGAATTCTCTCTATCTCACCCAGCAACTCAATGATCTCGGCATCGACGTGCGCATCAAGAGCGTCGTCGGCGACGATCCGGCCGTCATGGCCGATCGATTCCGGCAGGCCCTGGCATCCGCCGACCTGGTCGTGACGACCGGCGGCCTGGGTCCGACATCCGACGATCTCACGCGCGAGATGGCGGCGGGTGTCCTCGGTCTCGAATTGATCGAGCAGCCGGATCTCGTGCAGGCCATCGAGCGCCGGTTCGAACGGCGGGGCATGCGAATGCCTGAGGCCAACCGCCGCCAGGCGGCCGTACCGCGCGGGGCCGCCGTATTACCCAATCCGAACGGGACCGCGCCTGGGCTCTGGATCGAGACAGGGGACCGCGTCCTTCTGCTACTCCCGGGTCCGCCTCGTGAAATGCAGCCCATGTTCGCGCGCGAAGTGGCGCCCCGGCTCGCGGCACGCACGGGCCTGCGGCGCGTGTTCCGTCGAGTGTTGAAAGTGGCAGGCCGGGCCGAATCGCAAGTGGAAGAAATCGCCGAGCCGATCTATTCGCGGTTGACGCGCGGCGATCACCCGATTGAGACGACCATCCTCGCATCACCGGGCCTGATTGAGCTGCACCTGTCGGGTCGTGGGGAAGACGAGGCGCGGATCGAACGCGCACTGGACGACGGAATCCGCCAGTTGGCGGCGGCGCTCGGTCCGCCTGTGTTCAGCACCGACGGCCGATCGATCGAGGAGGTGGTGGCGGCAGCGCTGATGGAGCGGGGCCTGACGCTGGCGGCCGCTGAGTCCTGCACGGGAGGGCTCGTCAGCGGGCGGTTGACCGATGTGCCCGGCAGTTCCGCATGGTTCCTGGGTGCCGTGGTCGCCTATGCGAATGCGATCAAAATGGAGGCGCTGGGTGTCCCTCAGAGCCTGCTGGCGGCTCACGGTGCCGTCAGCGAGCCTGTTGGGCGAGCCATGGCCGAGGGCGTGCGGTCGGCATTTCACGCCGGCGTCGGCGTGGGGATTACCGGGATTGCCGGTCCGGCGGGCGGCACACCCGAAAAACCAGTCGGTACCGTCGTCATTGCTGTCGCAACCGCCGTAGAAACCTCCGTTCGGACGCTGCATCTCGCCGGAGACCGATCCGTGATTCGTCAACACTCGGTCGTGGCCGCGCTCGACGCCGTGCGATGCGCGATCGGCGGGTGAGGGCCCCTCGTCCGCTCGCCAGTGCTGCTGCCCCCGACTCGTGCATGTTTTTTTTGATTGCTACGCCATTGAGTCACCCTCAGTACCCCAATGGCGTAGCCGAGGGCGAAAACCGAAACGTGTGTCCCTGTACACAGGGGGAGTGCTCTGAACCGAGCATCACCCACGGGTGCCCCAATGGCGCACCCGTGGTAACCCATTGGCGGACCATTCAAAATTTGGACACACGGCGTTCCCTTCCCGTGTGCCTCTGCGAGCGGCCAAAAGGTGTGGCGAGCCGGGGGTCTGGGGGCGAAGCCCCCAGGGTTATTGAAGCAGCGAGCGTGCGGTCAGCACGCGAGGCTGGCGACGCGAGCCAGAGTGTGGCTGAGGGCGCTTCACGGGAGCCACACTGTGCGAGCGAGCCAGCCGGGGGTCTGGGGGCGAAGCCCCCAGATTAGAATAACCAGATGTCAGCGAGTCCCTCGCACCGGGCTGCCGTCCTTGGTGCGGGCAGTTGGGGAACGGCGCTTGCGATTCATCTGGCGCGCGCCGGCCATGACGTCACGCTCTGGGCCCGTGATCAGGGATTGATCGCGGAAATGCAGGATCGACAGGCGAACCCGACGTACCTGCCGGACATCACGTTCCCCGCCGGATTGCATCCGGTGCCGTCCCTGGCGGAGGCCGTGGCGGGAGCCCGTCACGTGATCGTCGCGGTGCCGTCGCATGGTTTGCGCAGCGTGGTACACGCCGCCTCGCCGCTGATTCCGCGCGGCGCCGTGCTCGTCAGCGCCACCAAAGGCATCGAGACCGACAGCTTGCAGCGCATGTCGGAGGTGATTCGCGACGAGACCGACGGTCATCACCCGATTGTCGTCCTCTCGGGCCCCAGTTTTGCCGCCGAGGTCGCGCGCGGTCTGCCGACGGCGCTCGTCGCGGCATCTGCTGAGCGGACGGCGGTGGCTTCCGTGCAGGACGCCTTCCGCGGTCCGTCGTTCCGGCTCTATGGATCGGACGACGTTGTCGGGGTGGAGATCGGGGCGGCGCTCAAGAACATCATCGCGATTGCCGCCGGCGTCACCGAGTCGATGTGCCTGGGCCATAACGCCATGGCGGCGCTCATCACGCGCGGCCTGGCGGAAACCTCGCGCCTGGCCACCGCGATGGGTGGACGCCGGGAGTCGCTGGCGGGATTGAGCGGGCTCGGCGATCTGGTGCTGACGTGCACCGGATCGCTCAGCCGCAATCGTCACGTCGGGATTGAGCTTGGCCGGGGACGGGCGCTGGATGAAATCCTCGCGGGTATGCGCATGGTCGCCGAAGGCGTCCGCACGACCACCGCGGCCCTGGCGCTCGGCCGGAAATTTGACGTCGAACTGCCCATAGCCGGCCAGATGGCGGAAGTGCTGGCCGGGCGCGTGACCCCGCGCGCCGCGGTTGGCAATCTCATGCTGCGCCCCCAACGCGGCGAGCACGACGCAGTCGTATCCTGATCCCATGCCTTCGGTCTTTGATCGCATCCGCGCCGGGCTGGCCAAGACGGCGCAGCAGATCCGTCAGCGCCTGACGGCGGAGACGGCGGCCGCGCCCGCTGCACCGGCGCCGAGCGGCCCGGGCCGACCCGTACCGGTTGACACGCTCGAAGCGGTGGAGGACGCGTTGCTCGCGGCCGACGTCGGCATGCCCGCGACGAGGCGCATCCTGGCGGCGGTCAAAACCGACACCAACGGTCGGCTGGGGGATCGCGTCGGCCGCGTGGTGCTTGGAATTCTTCGTGACGTCAAGCCGGCGCCGCCGATCGCCACGCTGCCGCACGTCGTCCTCGTCGTCGGCGTGAATGGAACGGGCAAGACCACCACGGTCGGGAAGCTCGCGAATGTGTATCGAGGCCTGGGGCGTTCGGTCCTGATTTGCGCGGCCGACACCTTCAGAGCCGCGGCGGTCGAGCAGCTCGCCGTCTGGGCGGAACGCGCCGGCGTGGATCTGGTGAAAGCGCAATCGGGCGCGGATCCGGCGGCGGTGACGTTCGACGCGGTCACGGCCGCCAGGTCCCGAGGCCGCGACGTCGTGATCGTCGATACCGCGGGCCGTCTGCATACGCGCGCCAATCTGATGGCCGAGCTCGACAAGATTCGCCGAGTCGTGGCGAAAGTCGTGCCGGACGCTCCGCATGAAGTGCTGCTCGTGGTTGACGCGACGGTGGGCCAGAACGGTCTGGTGCAGGCGCGCGAGTTCATGGCCGCGAGCGGCGCCAACGGCATTGTCCTGACGAAACTCGACGGCACGGCGAAGGGCGGGGTGGCGGTCGCGATCGCAGACGACCTCAAGCTGCCGATCCGCTACGTGGGCGTCGGCGAGGGGCTCGACGATCTGGTGCCGTTCGATCCGGCCGCATACGTCGACGCGTTATTCGTCGATAAATGGTGACGGCCAGTCCCTTCATGGAGCGCGCGCTCT
>DASUGC010000172.1:0-27125 GCA_036274235.1 Vicinamibacterales bacterium | reverse complement strand
GTCGGAATCCGGCATCCCCGCCGCGACCGCGAAGTCATCGAACGGCTCGTCATGACGGACACGGCGATTTGCACGTCCGGGGATTACGAACGCACGAGCGCGTCCGGTCATCATCTGGTCGATCCACGTGCCGCCACTGATCCAGAGGCCACGGCCATGGCGGCCGGCGCCGTTGCGAGTGCGACCGTGATCGCGCCAAACGCCATGCTGGCCGATGGGCTGGCCACCGCGGCATTCGTGCTGGGTCCGCAGGCGGGCGTCGCATTGCTCGAGCGCCAGGGTGTTCACGGCGTGCTGTATTCCCCGTCCCTCGATCGCTTCACGACGCGAGGTTTCTCTGCTGCGCTTCTTCCGAACGCCTAAGGGAATCCTCACGATCCTGCTGGCAATCCTGGTCGCGCTCGCGGCGCCGGCGGCCGGCATCGTGACGGCCTGGCGTAGCGTGCTCGTCGCCGCGGCGGCCGGCATGCTGGTCGACGCGCCGATTCTGCGCCGGCGCGAAGGCGCCTGGACCTTCCCAAGCGGCGCATTGCTCACCGGGGCTTTGGTCGCGATGGTGCTGAGCGCAGACGAGCCTCCGCACGTCGTCGCCATTACGTCAGCGGCGGGCGTCGCGAGCAAATACCTGTTCCGCACGAGAACGGCAAACGTCTTCAACCCCGCTGCGCTGGCGCTCATCGGGACATTCCATGTCTTCGATACCGCGCAGAACTGGTGGGGCGCGCTGCCGGAGCTGCCGCCGTACATGGTCACTGTTGTGTTCGCGACGGGCATTTTCATGACCATCCGCGTGAACAAGATGCCGATGGTGCTGGCGTTTCTGGGCGTCTACTACGCCGCGTTCACGGCAACGGCCTTCGCTTCCGATCCGGCCGGCGTGGCGGAGATTTTTCGCGCACCGGATCTGCACATGGCATTGTTCTTTTCGTTTTTCATCCTCACCGATCCGCCGACCTCCCCGACGAAGTACCGGGATCAAATCATCTGCGGCGCGATCGTCGCCGTCGTGAGCTTCGGAGTGTTTGAATGGCTCGGCGCGGCCTACTATCTGCTCGCTGGTGTGCTGGCGGGCAATCTCTGGGAAACCGCGCGACGTCTACGCGTCCGCCGCGGGCGCCAACGGGCGATCACGTAATCTGTGATTGCGCGGAGTCAACAAATCTGAAATATCGTTCTTGAAAAGGCGCTGCCTCTCCTGAATGCGGAGTCGTTCGCCAGAACTGAAATCGTGCCGGAAATAGCCCAATTTATCGCGTCCGAATCGCGCATGGGACTTGCACTATGACGCGCTCGTGCCCAATCGCCGCCGAATCGGGATCCTGCTGGCCGGCCTGTCGTGTTTCATCCTTGGCGTCCGCTCCGAAGCCAGGTCTGACACTTCGGTAAGCGCGCCTTCAGCCGTCAAGGCAGATGAAGCCGCGACGCACGAGCTTCTCGAGGGCACCAGAGGCCGTCGCGAGACATGGGCCGCCGCACCCGCGCTGCTGATCGAAACGACGGTGATGGACTATTCGAAGGGCGATCTGTCAACGGGCTTCGTTGCGACAGACGAGCGGCTGTCCGACGACGAGGTGGCGCAGCTCACGGCGGACCTGACCGCGGCGCTCGGCGTTCTCACGGCAGAGACGGTCGCCTCCTTTCAGACGGTCGCGCGCGAGACCTCGCCTGCCGGTCAGATTGTCAAAGTCCTGCGGCCCGGCCAGATCGTCGTCGGCCGTTTTCGCGGCGTGCAGGGCAAGACCGGAAATATCGGCTACGGCGGCCGCATGACGCGCAACGGGGAGATTACCCAGGGCTTCGTCGTGCTCGATGCGAAGTTCGATCGTGAGTCCAGCGAGCGGGCGCTTCTCCGCACGCACGAGCTGGGCCACGCATTGGGCTTCAATCATGTGCAGTCCCGGCCTTCGATCATGAATGCGCGAGTGGGCAGCACGTTGACCGACTTCGATCGCGCGGCGATTCGCGCCGCTTTCGGCGAGAGCGCCGCCGCTCAACCGTTGGTCCTCGGTCGTCGCCCCCTCCCCCTGTGTTCGTTCTCCCGCCGTGCCGGTATGGAGGATGGTGGCGGGCCTGTCATGCCTCGGCTTGCAAGAATAGGCCGCTGAGCGGCACTTTAGTGCCACTTACAGAAGTGGCACTTTCGTTCAGTTGCGTCAAAGGAACGCCGCCAGTATCTTTCGAATGGTGGTGGAATTGGCCAGATTCGGAAGAGCCGGCTCACGGCCGGCTGGTACGGCCGTTGCCAATCATCATCTTCTGTGGAACTGATCCTGCGTCCGGAATCCCGCGGCCAGGCCCCGGTTCAACCGCCTGATTCGCGCCGGGCAGCCGCTCGCCGGCGGAGGAAATTCATCCGGCGGGTCATGGCGGCCGTCTTCTCGGCCACCTTCGTCGTCACGCTCCTCGTGCTGTACGGCTTGGACGAGGCGAAGCCCGTGCGGCCGGTCCCCCGGCGCGCGTCCCAGGCTGAACTCGCGGAATCCGCGCGCCTGCGCAGTTCCATTCGGCCGGTCTATCCGTACTCCGTCGTGGCCGGTGGCGTGCACTCGGCCGACGAGGTCGCGCAGGCCATGCGGCGCGATTCCGTGGTGGCCGATCACTATGCGGGCGTGCGTCCCGAGAATCTGCGCGAGGAACGCGTCGAGCGGCCACGGCTGGTCCACGCGTCGTATCGCGTCGGTGACAAGGTGTTCTGGACGGCGAAAAAGATCGCGCTCCATCCAGGCGAGAAGATCCTGACCGACGGCCAGACCACGATTCGCGAGCGTTGCGGCAATCTGCTGACGGTTGAACCGCTGGCCCCCGCGCTGCCCGCGCTCATGGACGAACCGGCGCCAGCGGAGTTCGACCTGCCGGTGACACCGTGGACGCCCGGCGCAGGCTACACCCTGGGTTCGCCGCCGGTGTTTTTCGATCCGCCTGATCCGCCCGAGACGCCGGGGATGCCGGGGACGCCTAATCCGCCGATCCCGCCGAACAATCCGCCCGTGCCGCTGCCGTACAACGTCGATCCCGTCTTGACGCCGGTTCCTGAGCCATCGACGTGGGTATTGTTGTCGATGGGGCTCATCGTGGTGATCGCGCGATCGCTGGCCGTGCGGCGCGCACGACACCAGTAGCTCGCCCGCTCAGGGCTTGATCACCCGAACTCTCACGATCGCGATCTTTTCCGTGGGTGTTTCGCCATCGACCGGGGTCGCCGCGATCGCCTGCACGACGTCCATGCCGCGCGCGACGCGCGCAAAGGCCGTGTACTTGCCGTCCAGTGAACGGCAGGAGCCGGTACAAATAAAGAAGGACGTACTGCCGCTCGCCGGGTTGTCGCCGTGCGCCATGGACACCACACCCGGCACGGTCGGTTCATCCGAAAACTCGGGCGCCAGATCGTGCACGAGCGCATTCTGCTTCGCCGTGAGCGGCTTGTCCCGATAAGCCAGCGCGCCCGTCTGGATCACGAAGTTCGGGACGATGCGGTGAACGGCCGTGCCGTCGTAGACACCGGCCGCCGCGAGCCGCAGCACCTGCCGCGATGTTTCGGGCGCCTTGCCGGTGAGAAACTCCAGTTCGATTTCTCCCTTTGTCGTCTCCAGCACCGCGTGATACGCGGCCAGTTCAGCGGCCGACGCTTCAACCAGGGGATCTTTCACGGGTGGCGGCGTATCGCGAATGGTGACGGACCTGATGACAATGCGATCCGCGGGCCGGCCCTGGGCATCGGCCGGAACGGCGGAAATCTCCTGAACGATCTCCAGACCATCGGCGACCCTGCCGAACACGGTGTACTGGCCTTGCAACGTGGGTTGATCGCCGGCACAAATGAAAAACTGGGCGCCGGCGCTGTTCGGCTGGTTCGGGACCAGCACGGCGCCGACCGCGCCCGCCGTCATGGGCTCGGCGTTGAATTCGGGCCGGAGCACGTTCAATCCGCCCGTACCGTACTGCGCCGACTTCGCCGGATCTTTCGAGAGCGGGTCCCCGCCCTGAATGAGCCCGTACCGAATGACGCGATGAAACGTCGTGCCCGTGTACGCGCCCTCGCCGGCCAGTTTCATGAAATAGCCGACGTGATTCGGCGCCTGGGCGGGCAGCAGGTCGATGACGATGACGCCCTTCGTGGTGTCGATGACCGCCTGCCTGGACGCCATCTGCGCCGGCGTCAGCGGCGTCGTGAATGGGGCGGGGCGAGCGCCGGCGACCTGCAGCAAGAGGAAGAATGCGAACAGGCGCGCCATGATCAGCCTGCCGATTGCTCTTTCTTGCGGGGCCGCCGCTGAGGCGTGCGGCGCGCCGCGGGCGTTCGCGCGCGGCGGCGGGCCGGCTCGTGAAACGGCGGCTGCTCGACGTTGCCAGGACCCACCGACAAGTCTTCGTCCGCGACCTCAATCGTCGGGCGCGCCTCGGTCGTCTCCGTCGTGACGAGCACCATGGGAATGTCGGGCACGTACGCCTCGACGGCCGGGGCAGGGGCAGCATCGATCGGGGCGGCCGCCGGCGTGGCCTGGAACACGCGGATCACGCCCTGCCGATCGCGATCGACACGGACGACCCCCTCTTTCTGCGCCGCGCGCAGCAGTTCCAGGAGATTGGCGAACCCGTACGCGCGCTCGTCAAACGCGGGCGTCGCCTGCCGGAACACCTGCTTGACGTTGCGGAGGTACATCGGCCAGCGGCGGATCTGCGCGCTCCCCAGCAGTTCGCGGAATGCGCGGACACCGTCCGGCTGCGTGCCGAGCGTGCCAGGCGCCGGCGTCGCGACGGGTGACGGGCGCGGCCCGTCGGCATCTTCCGTCGCCGGCTCCGGCGCGGGCATCGCGCCATCGGCCGGGCCCACGAGCCAGCCGCCCTTGCCCTGATACACGGACAGCGCGCCTATCTTCGCGAGCTTCTCGACGAAGTCGCGGAACGATCCCGCGCCGTAATTGCGTTCGGAAAACGTCGAGTCCAGCTGCAGCAGCGTGCTCTTGAGCAGGCCAAGCTGCGGGGACACTTCGCGTTCCGTCAGCACCGCCAACGCGCGCTGGACGAGCGGAACCGCCTGATCCAGAGCGACGCGCTCGAGCGGCACGTTCTGGCGGCCCCGGTGGCGGCCGCCGTCGCCGGCCCCCTGTCCGGACGCCGCGCCAAGGAGGTTCTCATAGGCGATGAATTCGTGACAGTTGCGCTGGAGCACGCCGCTGGTGAACTGGCGGCCGCCGACGACAAACACCTTCTTGTCGTACTGCTTCAGCTTCTCGACCAGGCTGATGAAGTCGCTGTCCCCGCCGACGATGACGAAGGCGTTGATGTGGGGATGCGTGAACGCCATCTCGAGCGCGTCGAGCGCCAGATTGAT
The DNA here is from genome assembly GCA_036274235.1 of Vicinamibacterales bacterium. GTDB lineage: Bacteria > Acidobacteriota > Vicinamibacteria > Vicinamibacterales > SCN-69-37 > DASUGC01. The sequence continues at coordinate 21,793 of DASUGC010000172.1, read as the reverse complement.
GTCCGCGCCGTTCTTGTCGCCGCCTGGCGTCAGGTTCCGCTGGACCATCTTGATCGCATGCTGCGTGAGGCCGCGGCTGTGGCCACCGGCGGCCCGCTGCCAGTCGCTGTACGCGGTCTTCGACACCACGTCGCCGCGTTCCTTCAGGGCTTCCAGGACGATGCCGGCGTCGAAGGAGGCGTTCAGGGTGTTCTTCACACCAATTTCGATGTTGTCAAAGTCGATGAATACGGCCAGCTTTAAACGTGAATCTGGGGTCAATGTCGGGTTCTCTATTCTCGGTATGTCGGAGTGGCCGCGTCTTCGAGGCGGCGTGGGAACAAATCAAGTGTAGCAGGTTGGTGGTCGACCGCTACACGGCTCTACACGGCGCTGCAAGGTGCCCAAAAGACATCCTGTAGAATCCCCCCATGTCCAAGCGTCTCCTCCTGCTGCTGATGGCCTTCACCGCTGCGTGTGCCGCCGAGCCGGCGAAACCGCTCGCTCTGGCCGACCTGCCGGCGATCAACACCGATCGCATCCTGCAGGACATCCGCACGCTGTCGTCGGACGAGTTCGAGGGCCGATTTCCCGGATCGAAGGGCGAAACGCTGACGGTCCAGTACCTCACCGATCAGCTCAAGGCGATCGGGCTGGAGCCGGGCAACCCGGACGGCACGTGGATTCAGAAGGTGGGGCTCGTCGGCATCAAGCCAGAGCCCGTCGGCGGCTTCTTCGTCAGGAAAGGCGCGGCGACCCATGAATTCAACATCAACAAAGACGTCGTCGTCTTCAGCAGGCACGTCACAGACGAGGTGAAGCTCGACAACTCCGAGATGGTGTTTGTCGGCTATGGCGTGCAGGCGCCGGAACTGAACTGGGACGATTTCAAAGGGATGGACGTGAAGGGCAAGACGATCGTCGTGCTCGTGAATGACCCGCCGGTGAAAAACGCAGACGGATCGCTGGACGACAAGACGTTCGGCGGCAAGGCGATGACGTATTACGGCCGGTGGACCTACAAGTACGAGAAGGCCGCCGAGCTGGGCGCCGCGGGCGTCATCATCGTGCATGAGACCGAACCGGCCGCCTATCCGTTCAGCGTGGTCCAGAACAACAGCGGGGAGCGATTCAATCTGGTCACGCCCGACAAGAACATGAGCCGTTCGGCGATTGAGGGCTGGATCTCGTTCGAGGCCGCGACCGAATTGTTCAGGATGGGCGGCCAGGACTATCAGAAACTCAAGGCGCTGGCGGCGACGCGGGAGTTCAAGCCTGTTCCGCTGGGCGTGACGGCGTCGGTGACCGTGAAGCAGCAGATGCGGACGATCGACTCCGCGAACGTCGTCGCGAAGCTGACGGGCCGCGCCCCGGCGCTGAAGGACGAGTTCGTGACCTACACGGCGCACTGGGATCATCTCGGCGTGGGGACGCCCAAGGATGGCGACGCGATTTACAACGGCGCGGCGGACAACGCGAGCGGCGTGGCGATGCTCATGGAAATCGCCCGCGGGTTCAAGGCCGTGTCGCCCGCGCCGGAACGATCGATCCTGTTTATCTTTGTGACGGCCGAAGAACAGGGCCTGCTCGGCTCGCAGTACTACGCCGACTTCCCGCTCTATCCGCTGAACAAGACCGTGGCGAACATCAACATCGACGGCATCAACCAGTGGGGCAGGACGAGCGACCTGACGGTGATTGGCCTGGGCGCCTCTGATCTGGATGATTACGCCGCGGCGGCCGCGGCCGAACAATCGCGCGTCCTTAAGGCCGATCAGGAACCCGAGAAGGGCTTCTACTACCGGTCGGATCACTTCAACTTCGCCAAGAAGGGCGTGCCGGCCTTCGATCCGGACTCCGGTATCACTTTCATCGGCAAGCCGCCGGAGTACGGCAAGACGAAGCGCGAGCAATACACCAAGAACGACTATCACTCGCCGTCCGATCAGGTGAAACCGGATTGGGACTTGAGCGGCGCGGCCGAGGACGGCCGGCTCTTCCTGGCGGTCGGCTACCGCGTCGCCAACGCGGACACGTTCCCGCAGTGGAAACCGGGGAACGAGTTCAAGTCGATCCGCGACAAGGCGCTGGCGTCGAAATGATGGGGCCCCGGGCCTTCAGGCCCGGGGTTTATCATGCCTGTCATCTCGACTGAGGGCGCGACGATCGCGTTCGATCGCGCGGGCAGCGGCCCCGACGTCCTGCTCATTCAGGGCGTCGGTGTCATAGGCCGCGGCTGGCAGCCGCAGATCGACGGCCTGGCGCGGGAATACTCGCTCTGGACATTCGATAACCGCGGGATCGGCGGGAGCACGACGGCCGGCACCGATCTCTCCATCGAGGCCATGGCCCGCGATGCGCTTGCCGTCATGGATGCCAACGGGGTCGATCGGTTTCATCTCGTCGGACATTCGATGGGCGGCGTCATCGCGCAGGAGGTGGCATTGCGCGCGACGCCGCGTGTACGATCGCTCTGCCTGATGTGCACGGTCGTCCGCGGCAGGGACGCGTCCGGCATGACACTGCCGATGATCCTCACCGGGCTGCGGACGCGCATCGGGACGCGCGCGATGCGCCGGAACGCGTTTCTCGAGCTGGTGATACCGGGCTCGGCGCTGAAGGCGATCGATCGCGCGGCATTTTCGGACCGGCTCGGCGATCTGTTCGGTCACGATCTGGCCGATCAACCCGCCATCGTCATGCCCCAAATCCGCGCGATGGCGCGGTACGATGCGCGCGACCGGCTCTCGCTTCTCAAGGACATCCCGACACTCGTCATGAGCGGCGCGCACGATCGCATTGCCCAGCCGGCCTCCGGGCGCGCGCTTGCCGCCATGATTCCGGGCGCGCGGTACGTTGAGTACGCCGACGCCGGGCACGGGCTGCCAATTCAGCACGCCGATCGGGTCAATGCCGCGCTTCGCGGACACTTCGAGGCGGCATAAACTGCCGCGCGGCTCATGCGTCGCGCTTTTGGCATGTCGCAGCTGATCCGGACGCTCGCGCTGGCGATTCCGGCGCTGCTGCTGGCGCGCGAATCGTTCCAGCCCGTTGACGACCGGTTCAGCCTCTCAGGCATCGAGGCTCATACCGTGACGCTCGGCTCGCCCCAGCCGATGTACCTCGAGTACGCCGTCATCGCCGGTGGCGACCAGCCTGTGCCGGCGGAAGCGGTGGTTGACGTGAACGGCTCGATTTCCGCGCGATTGCGCGTCGACCGCCTGTTTGCGCCAGTCACGGGCCGTGTCCTGCTGCCCGAATCGTCGTTTCGAACGGGCGCCAACCGTGTCAGCGTGACGATCCCGGCGGGGTCGGTCTCATCGCCGTCCGCGACTGTCCGGGTGGATGGACGGCTGCACAACTACTACGGTATTGCTCCGGATTTCCCCCGCGTCTTTGTCGTCGCAGACGAGGCGGTGGCTGCGTGGTGGACGCAACAATCGGTGCCGGGCATCGGCCTGCGGCTCAGCGTTATCACCGCGGCAAGCTGGCTTCTCCTGCTCGGCATCGCGCGGATCAGCCGATCCGCGATTCTGGCGGGGTCGCCATCGATCGTGCTCTGGATTGCGCTCGCGTACAGCGTCGCAACACCGCTCCACATCTGGCTCTCGCCCGGCGCCCTTCTTGTCGCGATCGCGGCAGGCCTTGCGCTGGGTTCGGCCCTGTCCTGGACCGTCCGTCATCCGCGCCAGGCGTTGCGAGCCGCGGCGTTGATGGTCCTGACACTCGGTTCGCTCGAAATCGCGCTGCGCCTGTTCAACGCGGTGAAACCGAGCTTCGTGTTCTATGCGGATGACTACAACCGGTATCGCGGCCGGCCAGGCGCGCCATTCTTCGACGCGCAATTCAATGCACGGGGCTTTAACGACATCGAGCACACGGTGGCGCGTCCGCCGGGCGTGACCAGGCGGATTGTCGCCATCGGCGATTCGTTCGTCGTTGGCGTCGTGCCGCAGCGATTCAACTACCTGTCGCTGCTGCGGGCGGCGCTCGGTCCCGAGCGCACAGAGATTGTCAATCTGGGCGTCGCGGGCACGGAACCGCGCGATTACCTGTCGATTCTCGTGCGAGAAGGGCTCGCCTACCGCCCGGACCTGGTCATCGCCAGTGTCTTCATGGGCAATGACTTCGAGCAGTCGGCGCGAAAGCCGTACGAATACTCCTTCGTGGCCACGCTGGGGCGCACGTTGTGGCAGTACCTGCGCGCGGACCGCTTGCCATCGGCGTCCGCCGGCTCAGCCGGCGGCGGAGTGTATCGAGACGACGAGCCGAGCCTCGCGCGCGATCGGTTCATGGAGATCGAGGTCGATCGTTCGTGGATCTATGAAATCCGGAGCGAACGGCTGCGCGCCGCCGTGGACCGGGTGGCCGCCACGCTGCGATCGATGCGAGATCTCGCCAGCCGGTCGGGCGCCGAGCTGGTGGTTCTTCTCATTCCCGACCAGGTACAGATCGATCCGACACTGCAGCAGGACGTCATTCGCGCGACGGGCCGGCCGGCCGAGGCCTTCGACTTTGCGCAGCCGGACCGGGACCTGATGGCGGCGCTGGCCGCCGATCGCATTCGCACACTGGACTTGCTGCCGCTGTTCAGCGAACGCGGCCAGACGACATCGCTGTACAAGCCGCAGGACACGCACTGGAATCTGGCCGGCAATGCGCTCGCGGCACAGGCGATCGCGGCGTTCCTGAAGTAGCTGGAGCGCCAGCCCCGCCGCGGGCCATCGACCCGGCTGGACGCACACGGTTCTCCTCGCCCACAATCAGCATCATGTTTGCTCCGTCTGTGTACAAAGAGCGCCGCGATCGCCTGGCCAGGGACGTCGGCGCCGGGTTGATCATCTTCCTCGGCAATGACGAAGTCGGGATGAACTATGCCGCCAACGTCTATCCATTCCGGCAGGACAGCACGTTCCTCTACTTCTGGGCGATGGATCAGCCCGGATTGTCCGCCGTCATTGACGCGGATGCCGGCTCGGCGACGCTGTTCGGCGACGACGTCACGATGGCGGACGTGGTGTGGTCAGGACCTCAGCCGTCCGTGGCTGAGCTGGGGGCGAAGGCCGCGGTCGGTCACGTCGCGCCTGCGGAATCGCTGGCGACCCGCGTAAAGGCGGCGGTGGCCAAAGGCCAGGCCATCCATTTCCTCGCCCCGTATCGCGCGGAACACACGGTCAAGCTTGCCGCGCTGCTGAACGTGCCGCCGGCGGCCGTGCGCGAGAAGCGCTCATTGGCGCTGCATCGCGCCGTTGCGGCGCAACGTCTGTACAAGACTCCGGAAGAAATCGCGGACATCGAACTGGCGATCGATGTATCCCGTGACATGTACGCCGCGGCCATGCGAATGGCCCGGCCGGGACGTAAGGAATACGAAGTCGTCGCCGAGATTGCGCGCGTGGTCCAGGCGCGCGGATGCAGCTACTCGTTTCCGCCCATCTGCTCGGTCCACGGCGAAACCCTGCACAATCCCCATCACCGAAATACGCTCGCCGCCGGCGACGTGCTCATCCTGGATTCCGGCGCGCAGACGCCCGCGCATAACGCCAGCGACATTACGCGCACGCTGCCGGTCGGCGGGCCCTTCTCGTCGCAGCAGAAAGCCGTCTACGAAACGGTCCTGCGCGCGCAAATGGGTGCGATCGCCGCCATCCGGCCCGGCACGCCCTACCGTGACATCCACCTGGGCGCGGCCAGATCAATCGTGAACGACTTGACCGCTCTGGGCCTGATGCGCGGCAACGCCGACGAGGCCGTCGCCGCGGGCGCGCATGCCTTGTTCTTCCCCCACGGCCTGGGGCACATGCTCGGCATGGACGTCCATGACATGGAGAATCTGGGCGAAGACATCGTCGGTTACGGACAGGGCTACGAACGCAGCGCGCAGTTCGGCCTGAACTACTTGCGCCTGGCGCGACCGCTCGAATCAGGCTTCGTCCTCACCGTGGAGCCGGGCGTGTATTTCATCCCGGCGCTGATCGATCAATGGAAAAGGGACGGCACCAACGCCGCATTCCTCAATTTCAGCGAGATCGACAAATTCCGCAACGCGCGGGGCTATCGGATTGAAGACGACGTGCTCGTGACGTCCTCCGGCGCGAAGGTGCTGGGGCCGGCAATCCCGAAGACGGTGGCCGATGTTCAGGCCGCGTGCGGAGCGTGAGGCCCCGGCGTCACTTCCGCGCCCAGACCGCGAGTTCAGAGACGTTCCACGGGTCGATCGCGCTCTGACCGGTCTGCCGGAGAATGATCGCCCGGCTGCGATTGGGGGGAAGACAGAACTCCATCATCGGCCGGACCGGATCGCGGAGCAGCGCCTGGATGAGCGCGCCGAGCGGATTGAACGGCGTGGCGGATCCGCCCTCGCCTTCCGTCTCCGCGATGAGCTGGCGAGGCCGGAACGCCTGCCTGAAGAGGCCCGGCCGCGGCGCCGCCGGCTGGGGACCTGGCGGATTCCGGCCGGGGTTTTCGGCGAGGAACAACAGGCCCACGCAGGCCACATCCGTCGGCTGATCGAAACCGAGGCGGATCCACTCGTGGCCCGCCTGCGCCGCGCCGGTGCTCCAGAACGTCGCCGCGTTGCCGTCCAGGGCGCGGTACAGTTCGGCCTCATTCGTCGATGCCGTAGCGTGGATTGAGATGGCCGGCATGCGCACCGGCGATCCGAAGGGGACGCGCGAACCCGCGGCCCCGAGATCGAACGCGACGACATCCCCGCTCCGCGTCTCTCTCAGCGCCGGGCCGGCCGCTCGGATGGACTCGACCGTTGGCGGATCGGTCCCGCCGCGCCGCGCGACTTCGATTCGGCGAACACCCACGGAACGAAGTCCGTCGATCAGCAACGCCAGATCCTGCGGGTCCTCCAGGAGCGCCGGCGAATTGCTCAAAAACTCGTAGAGCCTGGCCCAGTAGGGCCCGGTCGCCTCGTCCAGGGGCGCGCGGTGCCTGAGCGTGGCATAGGCGGCCCGGACTTCTTCTGGAAACGCCTCGTCCTCGACCGGCAACGTGACCGTCGCGCCCCCGGGGTCAATCCGCAGCCACGCCCGGCGGCCCGGACCGATGCGATGATCGCGCGCGTCCCGCTCGTTCGTCAGAATCTGCCGCGTACGTGCGTACTGCTCGCCGATATACGGCGACCGGATCATCGCGTCGCGCTGTCCGCCCAGGTGCAGGAGATTGCCGGCGATCATCGCCAGCAGCGCAACGTTGATGCCGTACTTGACGACAGGCGCGCGCGTGATACCGGCGACGGCGAGGCACAGCGTGAGCGCCAGCATCAGCACCGCCGGTACTGTCAGCGTGTAGTACCACATCGTGTGATCGGGAACGGTGTAGATGGGGCGATGGTAGAGCACCATGCCCGCGAGCAGCAGCGTGAGCGCGGCCGGAATCACCGCGGCCGCGATCAACAGGTCCGCCGTGGCGCCGGCCGTGCGCGTCCGGCGCGTCACGGCGCGCCACAGGCCGAATGCCGCGCCGCCCATCGCCATGACGCCGACGGCGGCGAACGGCAGGTTGCCGAACAGATACCGGGCCTGCCCGCGGAAGATCGCGAAGCCGTACGAGACAAACGTCCAATTCAGGCTGCCAAGCGACTGGCGCTGATTCGCGTAGGTCACGGCCGCGCCGCCGGTCCAATCGATCAGCCGCGGCGCCACGACGAAGCTGTAGACCGCGGCGGCGGCGGTCGCGCCGATACAGGCGATCGTGAGCCGGACGCGATCGCCCGCCCGATCGTCCCGCCGCCACCACGCCGCAATCGCCAGAAGGCCGAGGATCAGCGTCGCGGTCATCAAGTAGAAGAGGCCCTGGCGATCCGTGAGCGACATGACCAGACCCAGCAGAAGCAGCCGCGACAGTCGGCCGATCGTCAGACGGCCCGGCCGGCCCGCCTGTGGAAACAGCGACGCGAGATAGAACACAAACGCGACGAGCGCGACACTCAGCACCATTTTGGCGGAGCGATAGAAAATGGCGGTCGAGGCCTGCGTGACGATGCAACTGAGGAACAGCGACAGCAGCAGGCTGCTGGTCGAGACGTCCAGCTTGAGCGTCTTCCGCGCGCCGCGCAGATAGATCAACGCGACGGCGAGGAGTCCCACCGCGCCGCTGGCTGGAATGAACACGACGCCGATGTGCTCGATGACCCAGCCCAGGATCCTCGCGTCGGCAATGTCGAAGAGGTAGCTGATTTCGCGCGCCTGATAGAGCGTCGTGTCGTTGGGATCGAAGACGAGCGCCAGGAGGGGCTTGTCAGCCAGATATCGCTGGATGTACGACATCCCCTCTTCATCCAGAAGCCCACGGCCCCAGAAACCGATGGCGTGCGCGATCAGAAGCGCCGGCACCGCATACCAGAGCCACGCAAGCCGCGGCCGGCCGATGGTGGGAAACCGACGCTGCAGAGCACTCACGCTCGAAAAGTGTACACGGACGTAGAATCGACGTCCTGGGAGGAGATCCTCGATGCCACTTCCGTTTCTCCAGGTTGACGCCTTCACATCACAGCCCTTCGCGGGCAATCCCGCGGCCGTCGTTGTGCTGGACCGCGCGGCCGACGAGCCCTGGATGCAGCAGGTGGCCGCGGAAATGAATCTGGCGGAGACGGCGTTTCTGGTGCCACGGGCCAATCGCGAGTCGGATGGCTACGACCTGCGGTGGTTCACCCCCACGATCGAAGTCGATCTCTGCGGGCACGCCACGCTCGCGAGCGCGCACGCGTTGTGGCAGCGCGGGGATCTGCCTGAGCAGGCCGTGGCCCGCTTCCACACTCGCAGCGGTCTCCTGACAGCGACGCGGCTCGGGGATTGGATCGAACTCGACTTTCCCGCCACGCTCGTCCACGCGGTTGATGCGCCGCCGGAACTGCTCGATGCGCTTGGCACGTCCGCGAGCTACATCGGCCGGAGCAAGTTCGACTATCTGGTGGAAATTGACAGCGAAGCCGGCGTCCGCGCGCTGACGCCCAACTATGCGCGCCTCCGCACCCTTGCCGTCCGAGGCGTCATCGTGACCAGCCGCGCCACGACGAAGGAGTGGGATTTCGTGTCGCGCTTCTTCGCGCCGGGATCGGGCATCGACGAGGATCCGGTGACAGGTTCGGCGCACTGCGCGCTCACGCCGTATTGGAGCCAGAAACTGGGGAAAACCACGTTCACCGCGCGCCAGATGTCGCCGCGCGGCGGCACGCTGAAGACTGAACTGGCCGGGGACCGCGTCAAACTGCGCGGTCAGGCCGTGACGGTGCTTCGAGGGGAGATCGTCTAGCCGCCAATTGATTCGGCCGCCCGAAGTACAACCGGTACCCGTCGATATCCTCGATCTCGAAGCCGCGCAGGTTGTCCGAATTGTTACCGAGGGCCACGGCAAACACGACTCTTCTGGACGCGAACTCCGCCGCGAGCGCGTCCGGGTCTGGAACGTGGACGTAGGCATCCCAGCGCGCGATGCCTTGACCGATGTCTCGCGTGGCGTTCGGAATCGGCTCAACGCCGACCGCCTTGAACATGATCATCGCCTTGCCGCGATTGACGATGCCAAAGAAGATGTCGCCGGGTTCGGGCCCTTCAAACGTGACGTCGAAGCCGAGCCGGTCGCGATAGAACGCCAGCGCCGCGGGCACGTCTTTGACGATGAAAAGGGGCGCGCAGCCGCCGACCTCCGGCCGTGTCATATCAGGACAATCCCGAACGGCGTCACTGAATGCCCTTCTTGAACTCGGCGAGTTCGGCGGCCGTCACGTTGACGACGACGAGCGCTTTGTTCGGGCCGCCCTTTGCGTCACGATCCGGATTCACGCCGCGCGCACCGGCCGCGGCAATCGTGCCGTCGCTCGATTTCTGTCCGCCGAGCCCGGGCAGGCCCTGGATGCCGAACGTTCCGCTGCCCCCCTTCTTCGGTTCTTCTTTTTTCGGCGCCTCAGCCGGGGGCGGCGCCACCTGGGCGACTTGAGCGATCGGCACCGGCTTGTAGGTGATCGATTTCGCGTATCGCGCCGCGACCTGCGCCGTGGCGGTCAGTTTGTCCCTGGCGATGACCTTTGTCAGTTCCGCGAGGCGCGCCTGCGTGTCCGGATGCGACGCAAAAATGCCGCTGGGCTCTTTCAAGCCGGCGTTCCGTTCTGCGAGGCGCGTCAGAAAGGCGCCGAGCCCCGTCGGCGCGTATCCGGCCCCGTTGGCGAGCGAGACGCCGACCCTGTCGGCGCCGATTTCCTGCTTGCGGTCGTACTTGTTCTCGAGCACGTTGTCGTACGCCTTTTTCCCCAACTCCTGAATGAACTGACTCCTCGTCACGTTGTCGGCAACAATGCCGGCGATCTTGGAGTTCCGGATGGCATCGATCGTGTGTTTTTCCGTGACATGCGCGATCTCGTGCGCCAGCACATCCGCCAGCTCGCCTTCGCTCTTGATCAGGGCGAGCGCGCCGCGTGTGATGTGCACGTAGCCGCCGGGCGCGGCGAACGCGTTGATGCCATCGGTGTCGAGCACGATGAACGTCCACTTCAGCGCCGGCCGCGCGCTGCCGCCCGCCAGCGTGCGCCCGACCAGGGTGACGTACTTGTGGACCGCGGCGTCCTGCACCACGCCGTACTTCTCGCGCAGCCGCGCGGACACGTCCGCGCCAATCTGCTGCTCCTCCTGTTCATTGACGGGCGCATCCATGACGCCCTTGGCGATGGAGCCGCCGCGCTGAATCAGTTGGCTCGGGATCTGGGCGCGGACGGTCTCAGCCGCGGCGACGGCCACCGCGACGACGATCAGCGAAACAGGAAGAGGAGATTTCATACCCTCTAGATTGGCACAAGACCGGTGCCAAGGGGGTCGGGTCTGTTTTCCACAGGCGAATCTGGAGTGTTGGATTCTTTTGTCCAGATTCTTGGATTCGCCTGTGGAAAACAGACCCGACCCCCTATGTGCAAAAGTTCGGGGCCAGAATCCGCTCGGCCTCCTCGGAAGAGATCCCTTTCCGCCTGGCGTAGTCCTCGAGCTGATCGCGCCCAATCCGCCCGACGGCGAAGTACTTCGCCTGCGGATGACTCAGATAGATCCCGCTGACCGACGCCGCCGGCCACATCGCGCAGGACTCGGTGAGCGTGATCCCGATTGACGGCGCGTCAAGCAGATCGAAGAGCACTCGCTTCTCGGTGTGATCGGGACAGGCTGGATAGCCGAATGCCGGCCGGATGCCGCGGTACTTCTCGGCGATCAATTCGTCGTTCGTGAGTGATTCGCCTTTGCCGTAATTCCAGTCCGTCCGCGCCTGCGCGTGCAGGTACTCGGCAAACGCCTCGGCCAGGCGATCCGCCAGCGCCTTGACGATGATGGCGCTGTAGTCGTCGCCTTTCTCCTCGTATTCCTTGACGATCCTGTCGGCGCCGATCCCGGCGGTCACGGCAAACGCGCCGATGTAGTCAGGCGCCATGGACTCCCTGGGCGCCACGAAGTCCGCGAGCGATCGATTGGGCCGGCCGTCGGCGATCGGCTCCTGCTGCCGCAGCATCGCGAACCGCGCGAGCACCGTCTTTCGCGCATCATCTTTATAGACCACGACATCGTCGCCGACGGAGTTCGCGGGCCAGAAACCGTAGACTCCGCGCGGCGTCAACGACTTGTCACGCACGATGCGGTCGAGAATCTCGCGCGCGTGTCCGTACAGTTCGCGCGCCGCCTTCCCGATCGCCGGATCGTCAAGGATGCCCGGGAATCGTCCCTTGAGTTCCCAGGCGGAGAAAAAGAACGTCCAATCGACGAACGGAATCAAGTCTTCGATCGACGGCTCGACGACCCGGCGCCCCACAAACCAGGGCACGGGAATCTCAGCCGTATCCCAGTCGGACTGCAGGCGATTCGCGCGCGCGGCCTCGAGCGTGAGCAACGGGCGCTCGCGCCTGGACGCGTACTTCTCCCGCAGCTCGGCCTGCTCCGTGCGATTGGCAGCGACGAAGTCGTCGCGCATCCGATCGCTCAGCAGGCTGGCCACCACATCGACGACGCGCGACGCATCCAGCACGTGAACCGTGGCGCCTGAGTACTCGGGCGCCACTTTAACCGCCGTGTGCTGCCGGCTCGTTGTGGCGCCGCCGATGAGCAGCGGCGTCTTCAGGGCGCGCCGCTCCATCTCCCTGGCGACGACGACCATTTCATCGAGCGAGGGAGTGATCAGTCCCGAAAGGCCGATGATGTCGGCTTTCCGCTCAGCGGCCTCCGCCAGGATCCGATCGAGCGGCACCATGACGCCCAGATCGATAACGTCGTAGCTGTTGCAGCCCAGGACAACGCCGACGATGTTCTTGCCGATGTCATGGACGTCGCCCTTGACGGTGGCCAATAGGACCCTTCCGTTCGACTCGCGCATGGCTGGGCGCTCGCTCACGGCAGCTCCGGCCTTTGCGGCAGCGGCCTTCTCGGCTTCCATGTACGGCTCCAGATACGCGACCGCCCTTTTCATCGCCCGCGCGCTCTTGACCACCTGCGGCAGGAACATCTTGCCGGCGCCGAACAGATCGCCGACGACCTTCATGCCGTCCATCAGCGGTCCCTCGATCACGTCCAGCGGCCGCGGCAGTTTCTGTCTCGCCTCTTCGGTGTCCTGTTCGATGAAGTCGACGACGCCATGGACCAGCGCGTAGGACAACCGCTCCTCGACGGTCTTTTCGCGCCACGTCAGATCGTGCTCGCGCCTGGTGCCGGAGCCCTTGACGCGCTCGGCGAACGTCACCAGGCGCTCGGTTGCGTCCGGCCGGCGGTTGAACAGCACGTCTTCCACGTGCTCCAGCAGATCCGCCGGAATGTCCTGGTAGACCGCGAGCTGGCCCGCATTGACGATGCCCATGTCGAGGCCGGCTTTGATCGCGTGATACAGGAACGCCGCATGGATGGCTTCGCGGACGACGTCGTTGCCGCGAAATGAGAACGACAGATTGCTGATCCCGCCGCTGATGCGGACGCCGGGACACGTCGCCTTGATCTGGCGCGTGGCCTCGATGAAGTTGATGCCATAGGCGTTGTGCTCCTCGAGCCCCGTCGCCACGGCCAGCACGTTCGGATCGATGATGATGTCCGAGGCGTCGAAGCCGGCCTGCTCGGTCAGCAGCCGATAGGCCCGGTGCGCGATCGCGACTTTCCGCTCTATCGTGTCCGCCTGCCCCTGTTCATCGAACGCCATGACAACAACCGCCGCGCCGTACCGGCGGACCAGCTTCGCCTTGTGCAGGAAGTCCGCCTCGCCTTCTTTGAGGGAGATGGAATTGACGACGGCCTTGCCTTGCACACACTTCAGCCCGGCTTCGATGACCGACCACTTGGAGCTGTCAATCATCACGGGCACCCGCGCGATCTCCGGCTCCGTGGCGATGTAATTCAGGAACGTCGTCATCGCCTGTTCCGAGTCGAGCAGGCCCTCGTCCATGTTGACGTCAACGATGTTGGCGCCGCCGCGGACCTGCTCGAGCGCGACCACAGATGCTTCGGCAAAGTTGCCGTCTTTGATCAGACGCGCAAACCGCTTGGACCCGGTTACGTTCGTGCGTTCGCCGATCATCTGGAAGTTCGAGTCCGGCCTGATCGTCAAAGGCTCGAGACCGGACAGACGCAGATAGCTGGATTCCTCCGACCTGCTCCCTGCAACCGGTAACCTGTCACCTCCGCGCGAACGCGGCGTGATGCCCCTGACGGCCGCGGCGGTCGCGCGGATGTGGTCCGGCGTCGTGCCGCAGCACCCGCCGATGATGTTGGCCAGGCCGCTTTCCACGAACTCGCGCAGCAGGCCCGCGGTTTCGTCCGGTAGCTCGTCGTATTCGCCGAAGGCATTCGGCAGGCCGGCGTTCGGGTACACGCTGACCCAGGCGTCGGTCAGCCGGGCGAGCTCCGCCAGGTGCGGGCGCATTTCGCGCGCGCCAAGCGCGCAGTTCAAGCCCACCGCCCAGGGACGCGTGTGCGCGATTGAAATGTAAAAGGCTTCCAAGGTCTGGCCTGACAGCGTCCGGCCGCTGCGATCCGTAATGGTCACGGAAATCATCAGCGGCAGCCGCACGCCCGTGGCTTCGGCGACCTCGTCCACGGCCACGAGCGCAGCCTTCGCATTCAGCGTGTCGAAGATCGTTTCGACGAGCAGGATGTCCACCCCGCCGTCAGTCAACCCGCGCACCTGATCCGCGTAAGCGTTCTTCAACTGATCGAACGTGATGGCGCGGAGCGATGGGTTGTTGATGTCGGGAGAAATGGACAGCGTCCGGTTGGCCGGACCAATCGAGCCTGCCACGAACCGCGGCTGTGTCGGCGTCCGCGCGGTGTATTCGTCCGCCGCCTCGCGTGCCAGCCGCGCGCCTTCGCGATTGATCTCGTAGCAGAACGGCTCCAGCTCGTAGTCCGCCTGCGAAATCGCCTGGCCGTTGAAGGTGTTCGTTTCGATGATGTCCGCGCCGGCCTCGAGGTACTCGCGGTGGATGGCGCCGATGACGTCAGGCCGCGTCAGGACCAGCACGTCGCTGTTGCCTTTCAGATCCCGCGGATGCGTGGCAAAGCGATCGCCGCGAAAGTCGGATTCCTGCAGCCTCCGCCGCTGGATCATCGTCCCCATGGCGCCATCGAGCAGGAGCGCGCGCGTGGCCAACTGCCTGTCGAGATCGCCTGCCTTATTCATGTTCATGCGTTTCCCTGTCCTTCGTGGCCGTTGCGATCAGGACCGCAAACGGATCGGCCGAGCGCCTTGCGCCCAGCCTGACTGTCGGATCCTTGAATCCTGCGCCCTGGAGCAGTGTCCGCAGCTGCCCCTCGCTGAAGCCCTGCCAGCGATCCCCCAGCGTCTTCCGTACCCAGGTTTCCTCGTGCTCGCGCAGCTCCAGAATGAGCGCGCGTCCGCCCGGCCGAAGAATCCGGAGTGCCTCCGCCAGCGCGCGATCGGGCCGTTCGGCGTGGTGCAGCGCCTGCGACAGCAGCGCCACGTCCATCGTCTCGTCCTTGATCGGCAGGCGCTCCAGCTCGCCGCGCTTCCAGGTGATGTTGCCCAGCTTGCGGCGTTTCGCCAGGTCACGGCCCCGCGCCAGCACATCGGCGGACCGATCGACGGCCGTGACGTGACGGGCCCAGCGCGCGGTTTCGACTGTGAGGTGCCCGTCCCCGCACCCGAGATCCGCCACGTCCAGGGGCGGCAGCAGCAGGCCAAGTGCCCGTGCCCACGCCGGCCAGCTGCGACCGGGCACCAGCTGGCGCCGCTCGTCGCCATGAATCTGGAAACTGTCTTTGCGGAGCCGGCGCACTTCCTCCAGCCGGGCATCGTCGGCGCGGGCGGCTGGCGTGGGTTTGGTGAATTCGTCCGCGAGCCAGTCGTGCAAGGGGGCGCGCGTCCCGTTGCCGGCAAACCCTTCCGAGAGGCGGTACCAGCTGAAGGCGCCCGAGCGCTCCTCGGTCACCAGCCCCGCATCCCGCAACAGCCCCAGGTGCCGGGACACCCCGGACTGGGCCACGCCAAGGACCGCCGTCAGCTCGGAAACATTGAGGGATTCGAGCGAAAGCAGCCGCAGCAGCCGAAGCCGGGTGGAGTCGCCGAGCAGCCGGAGCAGGGCGGCCGTTTCCATATACATAAATCTATATGTATGTATACACGTATGGCAAGCCGGGTTCGTTTTTCCCTGCCCTGGCCACCGCAACCCGGGAGTATCCTGGCCCGTCTAACGACCATGTCCGATCTCCGCCTCGCCATCCGCTCGCTCCGCAAGCGTCCGCTGTTCGCCCTGGTGGCCGTCGCCACGATGGCCCTGGGCGTCGGCGCCAATGCGGCCATCTTCAGCCTGGTGTATCGCACGCTGCTGCGCCCGCTGCCGGTCGCCAACGCCGATCGGCTCGTCTTTGTCTGGAACACCTACGGCACGATGCTGGCGCAAGCGAGCGTGTCGATCCCGGACTACCTCGACCGGAAGACGCAGGCGCCGTCCATCGAAGACGCCACGCTCTTCACGATGCGCAGCGCCAACTTGAACGAAGGCGGCAATCCGGAACAGGTCACGGCGCTTGCCGTGACGCCGTCATTCTTCTCGACGCTGGGCGTGCATCCGATTCTCGGGCAGGGCTTCACCGCCGAGCAGGCGACGCCTAACGCGGACAAGTTCGTCATCCTTTCCCACGGCCTCTGGCAGTCGCACTACGCCGCTGACCGCACGATCGTCGGCAAGGACATCCGCATCAATACCGACTCGTACCGCGTGGTCGGCGTCATGCCCGCGGACTTCGATCTGCTCGGGCGGGATCTCGGTGTCATCTTCCCCTTTGCGTTCACTCCCCAGCAGATGTCCGACAACGAGCGAGGCAACGAGTTCAGTCAGATGATCGCCCTCTTGCGTCCGGGGGCCACGATCGAAGCGGTTGACAAGGAGATGCAGGCGATCACCGATCGGGTCATCGAGCGCCTGCCTGCGCGCGCCGGATTCATGCGACAGACGCATTTCACGGGATATGCGCTGCCGATCCGCGATCAACTCGTCGGCGACGTGCGGCCATCGCTCCTGATCGTCCAGGCATGCGTGGGATTCGTCCTGCTGATCGCCTGTGCGAACGTCGCCAATCTTCTTTTGATGCGCGCCACACAACGCCAGCGCGAGCTCGCCATCCGCTCAGCCCTCGGCGCAGGCCGATGGCGCATCGCCCGTCAGCTGGTGGCCGAAGGGCTGGTGCTGTCCGCGGCGGGCGGCCTGGCCGGCGTCGTGGTCGCCATCGCCGGCGTGCGCGCGCTGGTGGCGCTCGCCGGCGATCGACTGCCGGGAATACCGGGCAGCCCACTGGATCCGGTTGTGCTTGGCGCCACATTTGGACTGGTGCTCCTGACCGGTGTGATCTTCGGTCTGGTCCCAGCGCTCGCCGCCACGCGCGGCCATGCGGCGGACGATTTGAAGAACGACACAACGCGCGGCACGGCGAGCCGGCGTGTCGGCCTGTTCCGCGCCTCGATGGTGGTGTGCGAAGTTGCGGCGGCGCTCATTCTCCTGACCGGCGCCGGGCTGCTCATCAAGAGCTTGTACCAGCTCCAGGCCGTGAGCCCGGGCTTCACGCCGGACAGGGTGCTCACCGCGCAGATCGCGCTTCCGGCCGTTCGCTATCCCGATGCCGCGTCACGCGTGAGTTTCTGGAATCGCCTGCTCGAACAAGCCGCCGTGATTCCCGGTGTGACGTCCGCCGGCTTGACGACGAATGTGCCGTTCAATGGCAACGTCAGTTCGGGTTCCTACTCGATCGTCGGCTACACGCCGGCCGCCAATGAGCCGCAGCCGCACGGCCGGCAGGAAATCGTCGGCGGAGACTATTTCACCGCGATGAAGATTCCGCTGCGCAAGGGCCGGTACTTCACCGCCAGCGATACCGCCACGGCTCCTCCCGTGTGCATCATCGACGAGTATCTGGTGGATCGGTATTTCAAGGACCGGGATCCCATCGGCCAGCAGATCCGCCGCGGCGGGCCCACCAGTCCGGCGATCACCATCGTCGGCGTGGTCGGGACCATTTCTACCATTGACCTCGCACAGCCGGTGACCAAGGAACGGCTGTATTACCCGGTGGCTCAGCAGAACACCCGCGGCATGGCCGTCATCCTGAAAGCCAGCGGCGACACGACGGCGCTCACCGCCGATCTTCGGCGGATCATTCGCGGTCTCGATCCCGAGCAACCGATCGCGGCCGTGCGGACGATGGACGAATGGATGGCGCGATCGCTGGCGCCACGGAGCGCGCCAACCGTGCTGCTGACGGTGTTCGGTGTGCTCGCCCTCGTGCTCTCGGCCATCGGCATTTACGGCGTGCTCGCATTCGGTGTCGAGCAGCGCGTGCGCGAGTTCGGCATCCGGCAGGCCCTCGGCGCCGGCCGTCCCGCGATTCTTCGGCTCGTCTTCCGGCAGGGCCTGCTGACCGTCGGGATCGGCGTGGCGATTGGCCTGGCGGGCTCGCTGGCGTTGTCGCGGTATCTGGAATCGCTGCTGTTCGGCGTGACCACGCGCGATGTCGCGGTCCTCGCCGCCGTAACGGCCTTGCTGCTGCTGGTCGCCGCGGCGGCCTGTTACCTGCCCGCGCGCAAGGCGACCCGCGCCGATCCGCTGACGGCGCTTCGCGCTGAGTGAAGCCGGCGGCGCGCTTAAGATCTGATCGATGTCCCAGATCACCGTCGTGCTCGCCCACGGCGCGGGCGCCGGGAAGGACCATCCCTGGATGATTCGCGTCGCGCGCGCATTCGAGGCCGCCGGCTTCCGCGTCGTCACGTTCAACTTCCCGTACGTGGACGCCAGGCGTCGCGTGCCGGACCGGCCGGCCGTGCTCGAGGCGCACTTCGCGGCGATCTGGCGGGACGCCGCGGTTGAGGCAACCGGCCCGATGTTCGCCGCCGGCAAGTCCATGGGCGGCCGCATCGCGTCGCAAGTGGCCGCGAAAGGCGATCTCACGCCGGTGCCGGCGGGACTGGTGTTCTTTGGTTATCCGCTGCATCCGCCGGGCAAGCCGCGGCAGCGCCGCGACGCGCACCTGCCGCAGATCACCGCGCCGATGCTGTTTCTTCAAGGCTCGAAGGATCCCTTCGGATCGCAGGAGGAAATGGGCGCGCTGGTTGCCGGGCTGCCCGGCGCCCGGCTGTCGATCACGGAAGGCGGCGATCACTCGCTGGCCACGTCGCGCAAGAACGCAGAATCAGTCGAAGCGGCCGTCCATACGGCGATCGACTGGATCCGCGCGGCGACGCGCTAACGGTGCCCGCGCGGGTACAGATGCTCCCGCTTCACGTGCGCGGCGGCATAGTCTTCACCAATTTTCTGCAGGCGGGGAATCAGCGTGAGGTCGTCGATCTCCGCCCGTCCCTCCATCTCGAGCGTCTGCGCGTCGAGCGCCTGGTCGTAGCGGACGTAGGTGAATTTCTGCTCGCTCGCGGAAAACAGCGTCGGCGCGTCCAGCGCTTTCACTTCGGAGTCGATCGGCGCGCCGTAGACGCAGTCGCCCAGGACACGGCAGACAAGATCCTGCTCCACCGACACCGCGCCGATCAGCGCCGGCGCCAGATACTTGATCGCGTCCAGCATCGTCACGTCCTCGCCAGGGCGGTGAGCCAATCGCGCCTTCGTGCTGCAGGTGCCGATCGAGACGACGTGCAACTGTTCGCGGCCGCCGGGCCAGGCGAAGCCGTACTGCGGGAGCGTGGCCATCAGCACGGCAATCAGCGTGGGGTTGTTGAACGGCGTCATCGCGCCGTCCATGAAGAGGAATTGCTGTTCCCCCATCTCGATGGCCTCGGGCTCGAAGTACACCGGCGCGGCCGTGCTGCCCCGGATCAGCTCCCATAGCGGAATGTTCAGATTGCAGTCCGGCAGGCTTCGATTGTTGTACAGCGCGCCCGGATGATTGGTGATCGGCCACGGCGATCCGGTGGATGCGTTGCGCATCACGACGAGAAGGTATTTGCGGAGGCGGGAGGAGCCGAGCAGCGCCGGCTCATCCCCACCGTCGATTTCGGCCAGGTTCCGGCGGAGCAACTCTGACAGCGGCTCGGCCTGGTACTTCGACTTCCATCGGTAGTACCAAGGCTGCTTGGTGAACGTCTCCTGGCCGCATTGCAGATACAGCTCCTGGATTTCCGACACCGGCTTGCCCCAGGCCAGGCACGCCGCGATGATCGCGCCCGTGCTGGTCCCCGCGAACAGGTCGTAGACGTCCGCCAGGACGAGATCGGGACGCCCGTGCTCCTCGCGGAACAGGCGTTCGATCGCCGCGAGCACCTGCAGCGAGAAGACGCCCTTCACGCCGCCGCCGTCGAGGGAGAGGATGCGCTTCATGGCTCAGTGAGGCTCGCTCGCAAATCGCCGGTACGAATGCCACTCTACCGCTTCGGCGAGCAGCGCGTCTTCCGTTTCGAGCGCGACGCGCGTGAGTCCGTTCCAGGTGTGCACGGCGGCCAGCCGGTGCGCGGCGCGCTGCAGCAGCTCCACCATCTCGCGATACCGCGCCGCACGGCGGGCATGTTCGTGGGTGAGGACCAGCGACAGCAGCGCGGCGCTGACGAGCGGCATGACGAGCGACACGGCGATTGATGCGGTGAGCGCCCGGCCGTGCTCCTGCGCGAACAACAGGCCCACGTGGGTCGCCGCGCTGATCGCGGCGATTCCGGTGCCAATCAACGCCAGGTTTCGCAGAAGCGTGTACGCGTTCCGCGATCCCTCGCTGCGCCGCTTGAAGTACTCGATCTGATTCTCGATGCGATCGTGCAGGTATCCGGCACGCGCGGCTTCCAGCGGCGGTGGCGGCGACGGATCGAGCAGCTGCATCACCCGCAGGCGGCGCGTGATGCGTTCGAAGCCTTCGACGGCCAGTTGCGGCGGCCGGCCGATTCGTCCCCGCATCGACCAGGTCGCCAGGAACGATCGACAGATCTCGGCTTCCAGCCGCGTCTTCATCCATTCCGCGTGGCGATGATGGTGCATGCCGGTCATGGCGAACGCCACGCCGAGCACCACGACCTCTCCCAGCGCGGATCCATAGGCCCAGACACCGTGCAGATCAAATGTCAACGCGAGCAGCGCCAACAGCGAGGCGACGAGCTGGAGCCAGACGATCCGCTGAATGAGGTGACGCACTTTGGGCGCGCGCACGGAGGCCGCGTTGTCGAGCTCGCTGAAGTGCCGTTCGACGATCGGACGCGGGGTCTGTCCGCGGACGCCGGGATGTTGCGCGGACACGCCGCCATTCCGTGACGGCATCGCCTCGGCACGTTCCACCACGATCTGGCCGTCGCGCGGATTGAGCCATCGCAGCGGTCTGCCCATCGAGCGCGCGTATGCCACGACGTCCGCCGTGCCGCCCAGGCCGTTCGTCGGCTTCCCGTCCCACACCGCCACGAGCACGTCCGCGTCGTCCACCACGCGCACGCCCGTCTCCATGTAGGCTTCGTCGTCGGACTCTTCGCCGTGAACGATTTCCACGTGCGCGGCTTGCGCGAGGGCCGGCTCGACGTCGCGCCATTCCTCCGGCGTGAAGTCGTGCTTGAAACGGCTGGGCGGGAACGGCAGCACCAGCAGGACCGGAATGCTTCGCGCGAGCGCCGCCTTCACGAAGATCGCATCGGCGCCCTTGGCGAGCGAGCTGGTCGCGACGAGCGGACCATGCGTGGCGGCCAGATCATCGAGCATCGCCTCGATTCGTGCGGCGATTCCGGCCGGATCGGCCAGGCTGCGGTGGCCGGAAAATCCGACGACTGTGCACTCGGGGAGCATGGGAGGCGCCTAGTGTAAGTGGCAGTTCACACGGAGACAACGAAGGGACGGTCAGCCGCGAGTCACAGCCGCGCCAGCCAGGTGCCCGCAGCTCGACGGAATTCATCGGTGAATTCGTGCCCGCCTTCGTACCGGACAACTTCATGCGGGACTGATCTGGCCTGAAGGCATGCGATGTCCGCGGCCACGCGGTCCCCGTACCAGGTATCACGCGAGCCGACGCCGATCAGAACCGGCGGAATGACGACTGACGGATCGTCGCGCACGTCAGGAGGAATGTCGCCGCCCAGGAGAATCAGCCCGCTGGCGGCTTTCGCGCCGCGCGTGGCCGCGCGGGCGGCCATCGACGCGCCCTGAGAAAACCCCAGGTAGACGATCCTCGCCGCGTCGTCTCCGCCGGCAGCGGCGACAGCGCGTTTCATGTACTCGATGTTGTCCGCGATGGCTGACTCGCGATCCTGCCGCGTCATCCAGCTCGCGATCACGGATTCATTACTGCGCGTAGAGAACCGATGCAGCGCCTGCACGGAGACAAGGCGCCATCGATCCGCGCCGGGAATTTTCCGCAGCTGTTCGAGCATCGTGTCC
>DASUGC010000171.1:0-21958 GCA_036274235.1 Vicinamibacterales bacterium | reverse complement strand
CCCACACGCTGGAAGAGATTTTCGCCACCGACAATCGCGTCGCGATCCGCTTCGTGCTGCGCGGCTCGCACACAGGCGCCTTCTTCGGCATCCCGGCAACCGGCCGGCCCGTTACCATCGCCGCCAACGTGCTGATGCAGGTGGCCGACGGCAAAGTGACGACGCTGTGGGGGATGTTCGATGAGGCCGGGCTGCTCCGGCAGATCGGCGTGCTCCCTGCTTAGTGGTCTGCCTGTCCACATGAAGGAATGAAGCATGTGAGACAAGCAGCCGCGGAAGCAGCCGCGGCCAACCGCCTGCTCACACTGAGCAGACGCCAGGCATACGTACGGCCCCGTCCTGTCCAGCCCGATCCGTCGATCGAGTCTGAGGCTTTGCGATCCGCAGGGCATGCGACTTGCAATTCCTCGTCGTCTGACGATCGCCACCAACGTCACGACAGGAGTTGTCCATGGCAGGCAAGAACACGTCCGTATTCGGAATCTACAAGTCCAGAACCGCCGCGGAAGACGGCGTGGACGCGCTCATCGCGGCCGGTTTTTCCGCGTCCGACATCTCCGTCCTGCTCTCGCAGGACGTGAGCACGCGCGAATTCGCCACAGAGAAGCACACAAAGGCGCCTGAAGGCGGCACCACCGGCGCGGTGGCCGGCGGCGCCATCGGCGGCACGCTCGGACTACTGGCCGGCATCGGCGCCATCGCGATCCCCGGAATCGGGCCGTTCATCGCGGCCGGGCCCCTCATGGCCACGCTCGCCGGCGCGGGCGCGGGCGGCGCCGTCGGGACGTTGATTGGCGCATTGTCGGGCCTCGGCATCCCGGAATACGAAGCCAAACGCTATGAGGGCCGGGTGAAAGACGGCGGCGTCCTGGTCTCCTGCCACTGCGACTCGTCCGATGACGTCAGCACCGCGAAAGACACGCTCAAGCGCACCGGGGCGGAGGACATCGCCTCGGCCGGCGAAGCGAAGAGCGACGACGACCACCGCGACAATCCGCCGCGGGAAACCACGTATCGGGTGTAATGAGACCCTGAGCCGCTCCCTGCCTGGGTTTCGCATATCCAGGCAGGGGGCCCCGTGAGGTTTGCGCGCTTCAACCTGGTCGGCGGACTCGGACTCGGCGTCCAGCTTTCCGTTGTCGCCGGACTGGTTCACGGGTTTGGGGCCGATCCAGTCCTGGCCACGGCGGCCGGCATCGTCGCGGCACTTCTCCACAACTTTACGTGGCACGTGCGATGGACCTGGCGGGACCGCATGGGTCCCGGCGTTTCACGCGCGGCCGCCTTCGCGCGGTTTGTGTCGGCGAATGGCCTGGTGTCGCTCGCGGGCTCGATGGCGTTGATGCCCGTGCTGCTTCGGTTCGGCCTGCCGGTTGTTCCAGCAAATCTTGTCGCGATCGGCGCCTGCGGCCTGGCTAACTATTGGTTGGCCGCCGCGGTGTGCTTCACGAGCCCTCTCGACGTCAGGGCGCCCGGTGGCACGAGAATATAGCCGTTGATGAGAGCCACTCGCGCTGTACCACCCCTGGCCGCGGCCGCGCTGCTGGCGTGGACCCTTCGCGCGGCGCCACTTCAGGAAAGCGGATCGCTCGAGCTGTACCGCGCGCAATCGGCGACATCGCTCGCGCCGGACTCTCACCGTGACGATCGGGGTTTCGCGGTGCCGCCGGTCGGCGAATGGCATTGGTACGAGGGCCAGCCGGGCTGCGAATCGAGCGCCATCGGTACGGCCGTCGACGCGGCGGTTCGCGACGTCACGCGCCCCGGCCACCGCGCGCGGCTCGGAGACCCGGACTGGATCACCACCAGGCGCAACGCATTCGGACCGACGCTGCTCGATTCCCAGGCCATTTTCACGGCCGCAGCCCGTCTGATCGAGACCGCCGACTCAGAAATCGATCTCGTGTCATTCGCGATGGAGCCGGACGCCGAGCCGTACCTGGAGCTCGTGCGCGCGTTCGCGCGGCGGATCGATGCCGGCCGCCCGCTGGCCGCGCCGTTCCGCATTCGGATCTACGCCGATCACCTGTCTCCGCTGTTCATGGGCGGACTGGCGCGCACAAAGGCGCGCGCGCTGCTCAAGCCCTGGCTCGACCTGTATCTGGCGCGCGGCCTGGATCCTGAGCGCCTGCCGCTCGAGATGTACGTGCACGCCCACGGCGGCTTTCTGTACCACTACGGCGGACGGTACTCCGTCCACGACAAATTGTTAATTGTGGACGGCCGCTACCTGCACATTGGCGGCGCAAATCCGCAGGCCAAAAACAACTACGCCCGCCCGGAGCGGGATTCCGCGGTCGTCGTCAAGGGCGAGGTCGCGCACTCGGCGCTGGAGGCGTTCGACACGCTCTGGGCGGACACGGATTTCTCGTGCGGCATCGAACGCCGCGGCCGCGAGTACCGGACCGTCTGCCGGAATCGCCGCACGCCCTTTAAGGTGGATCACGACCCCGACGTGCTCGCGCCGTCGTTCGACCAGACAGGCCCGTCGGCGTCGGCCTGCCTGCCGATCACGGTGCTCAGCAAGCGGCGCGCGGGCTTCCAGAACATCGCCGGTGTCAACAATCCGTGGGCGCGTGGCGTCCTCGCGGCGGTGTCGTCGGCATCGCGGTCCATCGCGCTGTCTTCTCCCAATATGAACGCACCGCAGCTGCAAGGCGCGCTCGTCGAGGCGATGACCGGGCGAGACGTCACCGTCAGGCTGCTCGTCCCATTTGACCGCAACGAACCGCAGGTCAACGCGCTCGGCGGTTTTGGATCGAACGAGCGATCGATCGGCGTGCTCAAGGCCTGCGCGATTGTCGCGCGGGGACGCTCGGAAGAGGACTACGACCGGCTGATGCGCAACTTCGCCGGCCGCTGGTGGGTGGCCGAGGGGACGAAGGTCCGCTTCAGCGGCGACGGTCCGGGCTGCTTTCATACGAAGTTTGCCAGCTTCGATGACAGGGTCCTCATCGTCGGCTCCGGCAATCTCGACGATCAGTCTTTCTTTCACTCCTCGGAAACGAGCATCGTCATTGACGATGCGGCCGTGACGCGGGCGGTCAGCGGGTTCCTGTTCGAGCGGGAATGGGATCGCGGCGAGCACTTCGACTTGTCGATGCCGTTTCTGCGCTTCAACGAGCTGCGGTCGCCGCTGCCCTCGGACCGGCTGATGGCAGACGCGGCGAGCCAGTGTTCGGGCCTGGGCATCCGGTGGAAGTGACCGGCCCTGGACCTGAGCACATGCGCGCACCCGGTGCTCCCCTGTAGGAAACCAACAGGACCGTGCTATCGTCTCATGTTGAGAACCAACATGGGCGACAAGACGGACATCCAGCAGGGCACGCTGGCCCTGATGATTCTGAAGACGCTCCAGACGATGGGGCCGATGCACGGGTACGGCGTGGCGCGGCGGCTGGAACAAGTCAGCGGCGATCTGCTCCGGCTCAACCAGGGCACCGTCTACCCCGCGCTGGTCCGGCTCGAGCAACAGGGCTGGATCGCCGCCTCCTGGGGCGCCTCCGACAACAACCGGCGGGCCAAGTTCTATCGCATCACGCGGCGCGGCGAGAAACGGCTCGCCGCAGAAGCCGGCCGCTGGGCGCAGATCTCCGCCATCGTCGGCCGGGTCCTCAATCCGGAATCCTGAGCCGTGACGCGCCTCCGCGAATGGTCGGCCCGGATCGGCGAACTGCTGCGGCGCCGCAGGCTGGAGACCGAGCTGTCGGAAGAGCTGCAACATCATCTCGATCTGTTGACCGACGACTTCATCCGCGAGGGCCACACACGCGAGGACGCGAGCCGCCTGGCGCGCCTGCAGCTCGGTGGTGTCGATCAGACGAAAGAGCGCATCCGCGATCAGCGAGGGTTTCCCGTGATTGAAACACTGGTACAGGACGTCCGGTACGCGATTCGCGTGCTGTTCAGCTCGCCGGCTTCGCGGCGATTCACCCTCGTGTCCGTGCTCACGCTGGCGCTGGGGATTGGCGTCAACGCGGCCGTTTTCAGCCTCGTGAGCGCCGCCATGCTGCGGCCGCTGCCCTACGCGGATCCCGATCGGCTCGTGTCGATCTGGGAAGGCCGGATGGGGATGGATCCCAGGAACGTGTCCAGTACTGGCTTCGTCATTGGCGCCAACGCGGATGATCCGGGACGGCTCTCCGTGGCGGCGGCCAACTTCATGGACTACCAGGCCCGCGCCGAAGGCTTCGCGGGCATGGCCGGCGTCAATCGCGTTGGTGTGACGCTCACAGGCGCGGGCGTGCCCGAGCAACTCACCGGCGAGCAGGTGACCCCCAGCTACTTTGAAGTTCTGGGTGTTCCTCCCGCCAAGGGCCGGTGGCTGCAGCCGCCCGATGTCACACCCGGAGCGCCAACGGTCGCGGTGATCAGCGACGCGCTCTGGCGCGAGCGATTCGGCGCGGCCGAATCCATCATCGGCCAGACGATTCGACTCAACAGTATGCCCATCGAAGTGGTGGGCGTCATGCCGGCAGGATTCGAAGGCGTCACGCACTTCGGGACGGCAGAATCGATCGGCTTCTGGGTAGCCGCGTACTATCCGCCCGAGCTGCTCGCCAATCACGCCGATCACGACATCAACGTGATTGCGCGGCTGAAACCCGGGGTGTCGATCGAGTCCGCACACGCCTCCATCACCGGCGTGTCGCTGGCGCTTGCGCAGCAGTTTCCGAATTCCAACAGCACGATTCGGGCGAACGTGCGCGCCTTGTCCGACGATCTCGTTCGCCGCGTGCGGAAGCCCCTGCTCGTGCTCATGGCCATCGTCGGCCTGATCCTGCTCATCGCCTGCGCCAATGTGGCGAACCTGCTGATGGTTCGGGGCATGGGACGCCAGCGCGAAATCGCTGTTCGCTTCGCGCTGGGAGCCACGCGGCGACGCGTGCTGATCGGCCTGATTACCCAAGGCCTCGTGCTCGCGCTGCTGGCGTGCGGGGCCGGCGTGGCACTGGCCTGGTGGGCGCAGCAGATACTCGTGTCCCTCGCGCCGGTTTCCATGACGACGGTCGGCGTGATCGGTCTCGACTGGCGGGTCGTGCTGTTTGCTGCGGCGATTGCCGTCGCCAATGGCGTGCTCTTCGGCGCCTTGCCGGCCTTGCAGGCCCGCCGCGCCAGGCTCAACGACACGCTGAAATCAGAACGGACCATGGTGACGCCCGGCCTGATGCGCTGGCGGAATGGCCTGATGATCGTCGAGGTCGCGCTGTCGACGATTCTCCTGGTGGGCGCGGGCCTGATGATTCGCAGCCTGGTCGTGCTCAATCGAGTGGAACTCGGTTTCCGCACGGACCGCGTCATGGCCATGAACGTCACGCTGCCGGAGCAGCGCTACGCCACCGGCGACGCGCGCTTCGCATTCTTTGAACAACTGGAGGCCAACCTCACGTCTGTTGCCGGCGTGCACGCTGTCGGCTTTGCGAATCGATTCCCGATGCGGGGCGCATGGTCGAGCGGGATACAGATTGACGGCGTGACAATGCCGACGCCGTACGACGGGACGCCGTTCCAGGCCGTCAGCCCGGGCTATTTCGAGACGCTGGGATTCCGGCTGCTTTCGGGACGCCTGCTGAATGACGCCGACCGCAAGGGAACGGAGCCCGTCGCCGTGGTGAGTGAGGCGTTCTCGCGATACCTCGATGGCGGGACGGCGATCGGCCGGCGGCTCCGGCGCGGCGACCGCGCGCCCTGGATCACCGTCGTCGGCGTCGTGGCCGACGTGCGCCGCGACGGTCAGAATGCGGCCATCGAGCCGCAGGTTTATGTGCCGGCCGCGCAGACGCAGCTCTATCCGGTGCGGCTGGCCGACGTCGCCGTGTATGCCGAGACGGACCCGGCCACGCTGGCCGCGGCGATGCGATCGGCCGTATGGGCCATCGACAAGGACCAGCCCGTCGCGAACGTCCGCACGCTGGAAGAGGTCGTCGCGCTCGGCGCCAAGGGTCGGCGGTTCCAGGCGGTGCTGTTCGGCTGCTTCGCCGCGCTGGCGCTGACGCTCGCCGCCATCGGCATTTATGGCGTGGTGTCGTACGCCGTCACGCAGCGGACACCTGAGATCGGCCTGCGCCTCGCGCTTGGCGCGGATCTGCGATCCATTCTGGCGTGGGTCGTCGGCGACGCCGTGCGGTTCATCCTGATCGGGATGGCGGCCGGCCTGGCTGGCGCGATGGCCCTGTCACGATTTGTCGCGACGATGCTGTTCGAAATTCAACCGCGGGATCCGCTCACCTATGCCGGCGCCGCCGTGCTGCTGACGGTCATCGCGATCGGCGCGAGCTACGGCGCGGCACGACGCGCGGCGCGCATCGACCCGGTGATCGCGCTCAGATCGGAGTGACGCGCCCGCCCTTTCCCGATATCGTCTGGTGAGGAAGTTCTTCTATCTCACGCGCTCGAACTTCCACAGCGCCCCCTGCAGGCCCAGGCCGGCGCCGACCAGGCGGCCGTCGGCGCTCCAGGTCAAGGAGTGGAAATCGGTGTCGTACTTCAGCGGGACGCGCGTGAGCGCACCGGTCTTGAGATCGAGCACCGCCGGAAACCAGTTCCAGGAATCGACGGTGGCCACCGGCAGGAGCAGCTTGCCGCGGCGAATCGCGCCCGGCGTCAGCGGCTCCGGAATCAGCCGCAGGCCCGTACTGTGTATGGGAATCGGCGTGGCCGGCCCGCCCTGCGGAGCCAGACGCGCGAGGCGGAAGGTGCCGACTTCATCGAGCTTGACGATGACGTCGCCCGAATCGGGATCGACCACGAGCGAGTCGCCGTTGCCGATCTCGCGCGCCGCGCCGCCGGACGCTGGAATCGACGAGACTTTGCCACCGGCGGAAAAATAGATCGTTGCGCCATCAGGCGACGCACCCACGCTCGTGACGCCCTCGGGCACCGCGAACCTGGTGATCACGCGGCCCGTGTCGCGCGCCACCACCGCAAGCTCCCGCTTGTCGCCCATGGTCACGACCACGCGATCGGCGCCGGCGGCCGCAAACGGCGCACGCGTGTCCTCGTCGGTCTTCACCAGATTCACCGGCTCGTGTCCGGGCACCTTCATCGTGACGCGGGACTTGCCGCCCACGCGGGACGTCATCAGCACGGCGTCGCCAATCGGCAGGTCATAGCCGGTCAACGTCAGGCCCGCGGCGAGAATCTGCATGTTGCCGCCGTCCAGATCGAACTGCAAAGCCTCGTGCGGCCGATCGTTCAGCGCGACGAACAAACTCCCGTCCGCCGCGACGTCAACGTCCGCCTGGCTCACGAACGTCATCATCGACGTGCCGGATCCGACGGCGTCCGGACGAAAACGCCGCAACCGGAAAATATTGTTCTCACGCAGGGACAGGAGCACCGATCCGTCGGTGGGATCCATGGCCATGTCGGAGGCGGATTCCATGTCAATATCCGGGCCGATCTGCACCGCCGTGTTCGACGTGAGATCGAACACGTACAGCCGATCGGTGCCGGACGTGTCCCCGAGCGGACGCCCGACGATCGCGATGTGGTTCGCGTCGATTTGCCGCTCGAAGCCGTAGGCCGTGGTGCGCATGTTCAGCGTCACGAACGGCAGCGCCTCGATCCTGCCGTTCGACGGCCAGAACCGATGCAACTGCCACACCCGGTCGGCGTTGATGCGGCCGAACAGCAGGCTGCCGTCGGTGAGCGGCAACGGCGAGTCGGCATTTTCGACGACGAGCCGCTCGTCGCCGCCGAGATTGGGAATGGTGTAGACCCCGTTCGGCGCGTCCGTGATCCGGTCGTAATAGATCTGACTCGAATCCGGCGACCAGTTGAGCGCGTTGACGAGACCGCGCGTGCGATCGCGCGTGAGCACGGTCCAACTGCCCGTGCCAGGCTTCATCATGACCACCTGCGTCAACCCGTCGATCTTCCCGATGGCAACGAGCATGTGGCCGTCCGGCGACAGGCGCGGCGCAAACGCGACGTCCGGACCGCCAAGCCGCGTCGCTGTCCACTCGACCGGCGGAATCTCGCGGGACATCCGCCAGGCGATCCCGGCGCCGCCGCCGACAATCAGCGCCGCCATGACGGCAGCCATGACAAATGGCTTCGATCCTCGCCGCGATGAGGCCGTCGGCCCCGAGGCCGGGGCCACCTCGGGCTCCGGCGATTCGAGATCGATCCGCGCGTCCGAGATGTCGTGCAGCCGCAGCTTCGGATCCTTCCGCAGGCACTTCTTTAATAAGGATCGCAGCGCGGGCGGCGTGCCGGCCGGCAGCGCGTCCCAGTCCGGATCTCTTGTCACCACGGCGGCCAGGACATCCGTGACGGTGTCGCCGCCGAAGGTCGCGCGACCCGTCAGCATTTCGTAGAACACACAGCCAAACGCCCAGATGTCCGCGCGCTTGTCCACGGCGCGGCCCCGGGCCTGTTCGGGCGCCATGTACGCCGCGGTCCCAAGAATGACGCCCTGCTGCGTCATCGCCGGCGACGTTCTCGTTGCGGCCGCGGTGCCGGTGTCAGAGTTTCCGGCGGCCTTCGCCAGGCCGAAATCCAGCACCTTGACCACGCCGTCGTCACGGATCTTCACGTTGGCGGGCTTGAGATCGCGATGAATAATCCCGGCGCTGTGGGCGGCCTCGAGCGCCAGGGCGATCGCATGCGCGATGCGGACGGCCTCCGGCACATCGACCGGCGAACTGCGAATCTGCTCGTCAAGCGTCCGCCCCGGGACGTACTCCATGACGAGGGCGGTTCGACTGTCGCTCACCGCGCCCCGAGCAGCGTCGAGGGGGGCCACCTGAGTCGAACCTTCGATGCCGTAGATCTGCGCGATGTTCGGATGGTTGAGCGCGGCCAGCGCCTGCGCCTCACGCTCGAATCGCGCGACGCGCTCCGGATCGTTGGTCAGATGGTCCGGAAGGATCTTGATGGCGACATCGCGGCCGAGTCGCGTATCCCGCGCGCGATACACCTCTCCCATTCCGCCGGCCCCAATCGAGGCGGTGATCTCATATGGCCCGAGCCTGGTGCCGGGAGCGAGGGACATGCGCGGCTCATCGTATCGCGGAGCCATGCCTCGGGATATCCGGCCTCGTGAGCGGGTGGCTGCGGCGTGCCGGCTCATGCCGGGAGGAGGAACGGCCGTCAGAGCGCCGACGTCCCGAGCCAGGCGGCGGCTTCGAGAGGCGTCAGGACACGCACCGGCGATTTCCGGAAGTCGGCCGCGTTTCGTGTGACGATGGCCGAACATCGCGCGCGCGTCGCCGCCGCCGCGGTGACGGCATCCTCGAAGTCGCGAAATCTGAGGGCGAGGGCGGACCGCATCACCGCCTCGTCCACCACAGCCACGTCGAACACGGACAACAGTGCTTCGGTCGTGCGGCGTGCCATGTTGGCGCCGGCGGCTTTCGCATTCAGATAGTGCACCGTGGTCAGGGCATGAGCGGACAGGAATCCCTGCGCGTGCCCGGTCTCGACGGCCGTCCAGACATCGGACGACGCATCCGCATGCGGCTTTCGATCCAGCAGGACGTCGAGGATCACGTTCACGTCCAGCAGGATGCGCGTCATCGATGCTTACGCTCGAGGTGGCGTCGATAGTCCCGGCGGTCCCCGCGCGCGAGCGATCCGCGCAGACGCGCCAGCACCGGAGGCGCCGGCCGCTGCGGCTCGATCGACTGCGTCGGGCCCGACGCCGATACCAGCCTCAACATCGTCTCGACCAGCCTGGAAACCGACGTCCCCCGCGTGCGCGCATAACGTTTCGCGCCCTGCACGACATGAGCGTCAACGCTGAGCGTCAGTTTGTGCATACGTATAATGTATCACACATTATACGTATCGCCTGGGCGCTCCGCCTGACCTCGGGCCTTCGGGCCGTGCTGGACGCGTTAACGCCTGCCCACGCGCACCTGAAACGCGGCGGCGCCGGTGTTTTGAAAATACTCGAGCCGCAGCGCATGCCGCCCCGCGCCGATCGGGACGCGATCCTCTTTTGGGCCGTGAATTGTCCAGTCCTCGAGCACGAGCGAGTCATCCAGCCAGAGGCGGATACCGTCATCGCTCGTCACGATGAGCTCATACGCGCCGGGGGGCAGGGTCAGCGATCCCGTCGCCGCCACGGCGATGCGGGTGGCGAAGCCGTCGCCAAACGCGCGCGCGTTGGCGAAGGCGAGACGCGATGAGGGTTCCGTCCGCACGGGAGCCGTTTTCAGCTTCGCGGCAAACGCCGCGGGCTGCGTCAGCGGATCGGACGCCGCATCGAAGGTCCAGAACTTGATCGTCCAGTCGATCGCCGGCTCGAACACCGAATACGAGACCCGGTACGGTCTGCCGGCCGCGATGAGTTCGCCCCGCGGCGTGACGACTTCCCCGCCAACGTAGTCCACGTCGATCGTGAAGTCGATGGCTGGATCGGCCGGCGTGACGGCAATTTCTCCGGGGACGCCGCCGGTCCTCGCCGATGTCGTCGCGCCCCGAATCGATGCCAGGGTCCATCGTCCCGCCGGCCCCAGCATGCGGATGATCAAAGGCCGATCGCTGGCACGTCCCGCCGGCCAGAGCTTCGGCGACAGATAGTCGTACGGTCCCCATTCATCGACGATGATCGTGCCGCGGCCGCGGCGGGCGCCGGGAGGAAGCCTGGCGTCCATGCCACCGGTCATTCGCGCCGGCGGAACGGGACTCGTGTACCGGCGCGCGGCCCCGGGTGAATCGTCCCGTGAGATGCCCGACGTGCTCGTGACGTCGATATCTTTTGCCACGCCGTCAAACCGGTTTCCGGCGATCGTGTAGTCCCGGCTGCTGGTATCCCGGAACTTCGGGTAGCCCCAGTCGGGATCCTGCGTCGGATTCGCCCACAGACGGATCGCGGTCCCCTCGCCGGTGAACGTGTTACCCGCAATCACAATGTTCTGGCCGTGCTCGATCGCGATGCCCTCCGTGTTGTTGGCAAAGGCATTGCCGGCGATGATCGAATCGAAACTGTACCCGCCCCAGATGCCGTGCCAGCAATCCTCGATGCGATTGTTCACGAACGCATTGCGGCTGAACGTCGCCTCGATGCCGTTGGCCACGGCATGGCTCACGTCGTTGTCATAGAACAGATTGTCATTGGCTCCGCCCTGGCCCGTATCCATCGTCGATTGTCCGGCCCACAGGAAGACGCCATCGCCGCCGTGCGTGAAGGAATTGAAGGCAACGACGTTCCGGCTTGACTGCTCGTACATGAGGATCGCTGTCGAGTCCTGCCCGCGGTTGTAGAAGCCGTGGCTGTAGCCTCGCACGCACCAATCCACTTTGTTGTGCATGATGCGGCTGTCGCTTGTGCGGTACAAGCCGATCCCGGCGCCGGAAAGATAGGAAAACGTGTTGTTCCAGATCGTGAGACGCGACGATCGCGTCACCATCAGGCCATTCATCCCCTGCACCGCGCGAACGCGATCGATTTCGGCGCCATCAGCGCCGGAGAGGTAGATCGCCGCGCCGTACCGGAGCCATTCGTCGCGCTCGTTGTCGTGAAACGAGAGCCAGTCGGCTTGATCTTCCTGCTCGATGCCGCCCTTCAGGCGTGGTTTCCAGTTGTAGCTGAGATCGAGATGCGAGAGATGCAGCCGCGGCGTCGAACGGGCGAGCACGGCCACCTTGAATCCGCGCACGGCGCCGCCCGTAAGAGTGACGCCGGCTCCCTCAATAAGAACGCCGGTGCCCGTGTAGCGATCGGGGTCGGCAAATGGCGCTCCGCCTTCGATGGTGACGCCCGTCATTGTCACGGTCACGTTCGAGCCTCTGATGGTCACGGCCGGCCGATCGAGGGCGGACGACGGCAGCCTGTACGTGCCGGGCCGGATGCGCACCGATCGATCGATGACGACGCCCGTGGTGAGTTGAATCTCGGGGACATTCGATCGCTGCTCGCCCGGATCGAGCGCCCGGCCGACGGCTGCAATGGCCGCGATGAAAACCGACGCCAGGACCAGCGACCGCATCGCGCGATCTTACGCCCCGTCGCCAGGCGCGCTATTTCTTCGTGAGCGTGAGCTTCCCGAACACCCACGCCTCGGCATCGAGCTCAACGGCCGTCGGCTCCGTCGCGCTCGCGAGCGAGAACACCTGGCGCGCCTGCGTGAGCTCGATGAGCCGTGTCGTGCGGCTCGCCGCCGCGTTGGCGTTCGCGCCGGCGGTCGTCACGCGCACTTCGATCGGCATCCGGTACACACCCGTCGTCTGCGTCTGATCGAGCGACAGTTGGATCTGCTTCGATGAGGCGTCATAGCTCCACGTGCCGGTGACCTGCAGCGCGCCGCCGCGATTCAGCAGTTCACTGAACAGCCACGACAAATCCCTGCCGGCAGCGGGGCATCGGTCGGCCGCGCTCTTGCAGGCGTCTTCCATCGCGTGCCGGAAGTCATCCGTCCTCGCCGTGCCATTCATGTAACGGGCATAGTAGGTCCGGATGCCATCCCAGAATGTCTGCGTACCGACGACGCCGCGGATGTTCTGGAGCACTTGCGCGCCGCCCTGATAGATCTGCGCGTTGTTCGCGATCACCTTGCTGATGTCGGCGAGGTTGTCATGGACGATGGTAGACGCCGGATTGTTCATGGCGTAGTTCAGCGCCTGCGTCTTGCTCCGGCGAACGCCGTCAACAAATGCATCGTGCCCGTCCGCGAATTCCTGATACAGCAGGGCGAAGTACGTCGCGAATCCCTCGCTCAGCCACACGTCGTCCCAGTCCGCCTCGGTGACCGAGTCGCCAAAATACTGGTGCGCCATTTCATGCGCGATGAGCTGGCGTCCCGCGCCTTGCGCGCCGTATCCATAGAAGATGCTGGAGGCGAGCTCCATGCCGCCGCCGACGCCGTTGGCCTGGACCTGCGCGAGCTTGTCGTACGCGTACGGGCCGATGCGATCGATGTAGAACTCCAGCACCGGCTGCGTGTGCGCCGCGAAGGCCCTGACACCCGCGTCGTGCTCTTGAGGAAATACCCACGACGACAGCGCGATGCCGCGGTAGCTCCCGAAGTGATCGACGGCGAACGGCGCCACCGCGAGCGACATCAGCCACGTAGAAATGGAGACCGACTGTTTCCAGACCGTGCGGCGGAGATCGCCGGGCAGATCGGTTTCCTCCGTCATCACCCCGTTGGACACGACCTGATACTTGCGCGGCGCGGTCACCGACGTGACATGCGCGGCTTTCATCGCCGGATGATCAACCACCGCGCGGAAATTGCGCGCCTTGTTTGGCCACGGATCCGACACCCACCCGCGGTCGCCGTACTTGTTGTCGGCGATCAGGATGCCGGTCGCGGGCACGCCGTGGAAACTGAGCGAGAACGAGAACTTCTCGCCCGCCGCGAACGTCCGCGGCACGGTGATGCGCACGCGATCGTTCTCATGCTCCCAGGTCAGCGCCTGATCGCCAGCCGTTACGGCGGTGACGGTCATGCCTTTTCCGCCGGCGGCCGCGGCTGTCTGCCCGCCTCGCCCGCCGCCGCCTGGCTCCGCGCAGGGATCCGCAAAGCCGTTCGCCATCTGCGCCGGTCTCGGCTGCGCGCTGAACTTGCACAGATCCAGCTCGATCGCGCGCACGCCGGCGGACACGAACGTCAGGTCCACGCCTTCCTTCACGACCAGCTCATTGCTGGCGTCGGTCAGCGTGTAATCGAACGTGTAGGTGTTGATCCTGATGCCGGGTTGCCGTGGATAGGTGTCGGCGCGGACGATGCCCGACGCCATCGACATCACCACAATCGCGGACAAACAGGCGGCTGGTGCGGCGAGCCGGCGGGTCACGGGTTTCTCGCGGCCTGCGGCCCTACTGCCCTTTCGGCAACCGCGTCTGCGTGAGGGTCACCGTCGCCAGCATGGCGCCGGTCTCGTCGAGCGGGAAACCCTCGACGGTGCCCTCCGCCTTGACCACGTCGCCCGTGGCGCGTTCGATCCAGACCGTGCCCTTTGTTTTCAGCGCCGGCGCGACGCTTTCCTGAAACGTGAGGCTCACCTTCACGGTCGCCACGCCGGCGACCGTTTCGAACGCGAGCACCTGGTAGTCGCCCCTGGCCGTGCGAGCGCCGGTGGCCGCATTGGCCGCGAACGTCTTCGACCATTTGTCGCCCACTTTCACGGGTGTGTCCGGATAGATCACGGTGGTCGCGTGGTACATGCGACCCTCGCTCGCGTCGGACGATCCGTCTTCCTTCGTGTAGGACACGAGCATGCGGTTCGGCTTGATCACAATCGTGCTCGCCTTCATCATCTCCGGATCGGGCGGCATGCTCTGGCCGTTCATCGATAACTCGACGGATTCCGGCGAATCGGTTTCCGTGATGTCCCCGTTGGCGGCCACGGCCGTGACGGTGTACTTCTCGATGCCTTTCAGGTCCAGGGCCATCTGCGCGCCGTTCATATCGACTTGCGCTTTCCCGACGGTCTGGACGCGCGTGACGTCTCCAACCTTCGCCTTGCGCACGAGCTGAACGGATTCCTGCCTTGCGGCGCCGGGAGCCGCAACGACAACGAGGCTGACGGCCAAACCGGCAATGGCACGGAACGACATCGATTTCATGGGAGCTCCTGTAGTGACTATCTTACTGGGGATAGCTGTAACGACGGGAACGACGACAACGACGGCAACGACGGCAACGACGGCAACGACGGGAACGACGACAACGACGGAGGATTCGGCTGGGCCGTACCTTAAATTAGAAGCCCAGAATCGAGTGCGCCCGGTGCCCGAATGCGACCATTCCGTACCCGTTGGCGAGCGCGATCGCCTCGTTCGCCAGCGCCTTCGCGCGGTCGCGATCGCCGGGACCACCGCGCCTGGCCAGCATGTCCGCGAACCACAAGCGCGCGCCGGGCCGCGCCGTCGCGAAGTGCGCGTCCGCATGATCGATGCCCATCTGGAAGCGGGTTTCGGCGAGATCGAGCCGGCCCGCTGCCGCCGCCGCGATCCCCGCCGTCGTCTGCACCGTGGCCGAAAAGCTTCCGGGTGACAACACGCCCGTCGCGACGAGCGCCTCCGTCAACTCATGAAGCGGGGCCAGCTCCTCACGACGGCCCATGAGGGCCAGTCCTTCGACCACCTGCTGCAGCCCCAACCAGGCGCCGACGGGACTCGCCACGCCCGTTCGGGGAAGCGTGAACGTCACGGTCCGGCGATACGCCTCGGCACGCGCCGGATCGACGCCTGCGAGGTTCGCAAACAGGTAGGGGCGGCAGACATGACACCAATACGTTGAGGGTTCGATGTCCGCCACATGCTGAATCCGCGCGAGGCCTTCGACGTGTCTTCCCGCCCAGACGTCGAGGATGCCGAGCGTGAGTTCGGGAAAGTAGGCCCATGGGTTCTGCGACACGCGCCCAATCTCGTTGGCCTCTTCGAAGAAGGGCACCGCCCCGGCGATGTCTCCCGCCGAAAGCCGCAGCAGCCCGCGCAGATGGCGCAGGACAACGCGGCTGCCCTGGTGGCCGACCCGTTCGGCCCGCGCTTCCATCGCGTCGAGGACTTCCCGTGTCTCCGCGTGGCGTCCGAGGTAGAACGTCCCGAACGCCTCGACGTAGTCGATGTCCGCCGCGTACCACGGCTGCCCCTCGGCCTCGCATCGCCGCGAGAACGCGCGGCCGGTCTCGACGGCGCGCGGCATGTCCATCCGGAACCACAGCAGCGACGGCTCGATGAATGCCGCCATGAAGTCCGCCATCGGCGACTTCGCACGCGCGCGTTCGGCCTCGGCCGCGGCGCGGGATTCCAGGCCACCCTCGATGTTGCCCGCGCCCGCCTGCCAGATCGCGCGCATCAAGAGCAGCGGTACGCGCGCCTCGGGAGGCGCGGCGCCAAGCCTCGTCAGCGTCATCTCGCAGAGCGCGGCCGCGTCTCCCGGACGGGCCTGCCAGGCGTAGGTTCCCGACAAATCAATCGTCGTGGTGACGAGTGCCGGCATCGAGGCCTGCGCATCCCACATGTCCCAGGCCCGCCGCTGCGCGGCAATCGCCTCGTCCGGGCGGCCGAGGCTGCGCAGCACCAGCCCCCGGCGAGCCAGCACATCGGCGACGCGGTCGCTTTGTTCGTCCTCCCACAGCGTCAGCGCGTTGTCGAGGTGCCGCAGCGCGTCCTCATGCGCAGCGGCCGCG
This sequence comes from Vicinamibacterales bacterium, assembly GCA_036274235.1. Classification (GTDB taxonomy): domain Bacteria; phylum Acidobacteriota; class Vicinamibacteria; order Vicinamibacterales; family SCN-69-37; genus DASUGC01. The sequence goes on along the minus strand of DASUGC010000171.1, from coordinate 5,869 downwards.
CGCGACTCATCGGCGGCCTTCAAGAGATACGTCGACGCCTTCCCGGCGTCGGCCGCCGCGCCGGCGTTGTACAAGTGATGCGCGAGCGCGCTCACATGTTTGTCGAGCGCGTGTGCATAGGTCCGTTCGATCGCCGCGGCGATTCGCGCATGCAACCGCTGCCGGCGCGGCAGCGACAGCGCATCGGCCAGCGTCTGGCGGATCAGCTCATGCGCGAACAGATAGCGCGTTTCGCGTCCGGATTGCTGCGGCGCGAGCAGATGCGCGCGCTCGGCCTCTTCGACGGCGTCCAGGACCGCATCGGCAGCGGCCTCCTCCAGCGATTCGAGAAGCGACAGGCTGAAGCTCCTCCCGATCACCGCGGCCGTCGTCAGCACGCGCCGGGTGGTCTCGCCCAGGCGTTCGAGACGACGGCCAATGACGAGGCGCACGCCCTCGGGGACGTCGAGCGTCTCGACGCGGAGATCCGTACGCCACGCGCCGCTGGCGTCGAACACCTGCCCTTCATCCTTCAGGTGCTGGAAGACCTCTTCGACGAAGAACGGATTGCCTTCGGTCTCGCGGAAGATGACGCGCGCGAGCGAATCGGGGGCAGGACGCCCGCTCATGGCCGCGAGCAGCTCGGTCACCCCGGATGCGGGCAGCCTGCGCAGCGACATCCGCGTCGCGTGGCGCTGGCGAAGCAGGGTTTCGAGCACCTTGGCGAACGGCCGCGTGACATCGAGCTCGACGTCCCGATACGTGCCAAGCACGAGCAGTGGAATCTTCACGAACGCCGGGGCGATGTGCAGCAGAAGCTGCAGCGACGGCTCGTCGGCCCAGTGCAGGTCTTCGAGGACGACGACGATCGGCGCCATCTTGCAGGATCGGTCGACGAAATCCCGGTACGCGTTGAAGAGCCGCCACCGCTGCTGTTCCGCCGGGACGTCGAGCGGCGGCGGGATGTCCGGGAACATGCGACGAAGATCGGGCATGAACTTCGAGATCTCCGACGCGCTTTCGCCGAGGGCATGGCGGAACGCGGTCGCCGGCACGGCACGCGCGGCGTACTCGAGCATCTCGACGAACGGCACGTAGGGCGGAGCGCCTTCCATTTCGTAGGCGTGTCCGACCAGGCACAGGCATCCTTTGCGGCGGGCTTCGTCGAGCACCGCTTCGGTCAGCCGTGTCTTCCCGATTCCCGGTTCGCCGCCAATCATCACCAACGATCCGCGGCTGGCGATCGCGTCGTCGAGTCGCTTCAGCAGATCGCCGCGCTCGGTCTCGCGTCCCACCATCGGCCAGCGCCGCTCCTGGCCGATGCGGTCGGCCATGGAGATCGTGGTGCCGCCGAGCGTCACCGCCCCGCCCGCCGTGAACCCGGACAAATCGCGGCGCAGGTCGCTCACCGACTGATAGCGTTCCTGCGGATCCTTGGCGAGCATCCGCTGCAGGATCTGGCGGACGGCCGATGGCACTTCCCCGAGACCGGACGGGACGATGACGGGCGCTTCGCGCAGCACGGCGGTGACCGTGCCGGCTGTGGTCGGGCGATGGAATGGATGGACGCCGCTGACCAGTTCGCAGAGAACGACGCCGAGCGAAAAGATGTCGGAGCGCGCGTCAAGCATGTCGCCCACGATTTGTTCCGGCGACATGTACGCCGGCGTGCCGACGCGCTCGCCCTGCCCGGTCAGAGGCCCGGCCATCGCGTGCTGCACCGTCTGAGTCTGTCCCTCGGTCATCGACAGGTCCTTGGCGAGACCGAAGTCCATGACCTTCACGTGGCCCTGCGAGGACAGCATGACGTTGGCGGGCTTCAGATCGCGATGAATGATCTGCCGCGCATGGGCTGTTTCGAGCGCTTCGACGACCTCACCGGCGATGCGCAGCGCGTCGCCGAGCGGAATCGGGCCTGCCGAGAGCCGCGCCAGCAATGTTTCGCCGGCGACGTACTCCATGACAATGAACAGGCGGCTGTCGGCTTCGCCGATTTCGAACACCTTGCAGATGAATGGATGGTCGAGCGCCGCCGCGGCGACGGCCTCGCGGCGCAGGCGCTCGCGGGCGACTGGATCCAGGGTGAGATGTGCGGGGAGGATCTTGACGGCCACATCGCGCGCCAGGCGTGTGTCGTGCGCGCGATAAACCTCGCCCATGCCGCCTGCGCCCAGCTTGTCGAGGACGCGGTACGGGCCAAACTGCTCGATCATCGCGCCCTCGACGGGTTTCGGCGAGGCGTCACCTCAGGCATCCGGGCGAATTATATGAGCGGTTCCCGGGGCAGCGGGCGAGCGGAGCTTCGCGGCCCGGCTGTCTTCGGTGGCGGGTGGTCGGCTGAGACGAACGTCTCGCATTTCAGGTTGAGCGCGGCGGCGAGCGAGCTCGAGGCCCTCTGAGCCGGCACGGGTGTGGCATCTTGACATCACATTCTGATGACATCATGATGCTTCCATGAGGACTACCCTCACGCTCGAACCCGCGGTGGCCAGCCGGCTGCGAAGCGAGGCCCGCCGATCGGGGAAAGCGTTCAAAGTCATCGTCAACGAGGCGCTGAAGCGGGGGCTCGGGATGCGCCAGCAGGCGCCGCCGCCGGTGCGATTCAGCGTGACGCCGCGCGCCTTCGGATTCAAGTCCGGTATCGATCGGGATCGACTGAATCAGATCGTCGATGAGATCGACAGCGAAGCCTTCGCGGCAAAGGCCGGGCGTTGATCCTGGCGGATATCAATCTTCTCGTCCACGCCTACGATCAGGAGTCGCCCCGCCATGCGCGGGCGCGCCAGTGGTGGGAGGATCGTCTGAACGATACCGAGCCTGTGGGTCTTGCGTGGGCGGCCATGCTCGGGTTCATCAGGCTGACGACCAACCGTCAGGTGATGAGGAATCCGTGGACAGCCGCCGAGGCGTGCGCCGCGGTTCAATCGTGGCTCGATCGGCCCGCAGTCACGGTCATTCACCCGGGCGACCGGCACGCGACGATCCTGTTCGGGCTCCTGTCGGCGCTCGGCGCTGCCGCCAACCTCACCACCGATGCGCATCTGGCGGCGCTCGCGATCGAACATCAGGCGGAACTCCACTCGACGGATGCGGACTTCGCGCGGTTCTCCGGCCTGCGATGGACGAATCCCCTGGGCTGACCATGAACGGCAAGGCGGAACTCATTGTGCAGGACGCCGAGGCGTACCAGGCGCTGCTCGATCGCGTGGAAGCCATCGAGGGTATTCAGCGTGGCTTGAATGACGTGAATGCCGGCCGCGTCAAGCCCGCGCGGCGGATCTTGCGGGTCGCCACGAACCTGCGATTGGTCAGCCCCACAGACAACTCACGGGCGCCGCAACCAGTCGGTCGCCAAAACGGACCCGTTGATCGCCGTCGTACAGCACGATGCCGAGTTTGAGTGCGTCACCGGACGCGTCCGCCAGTTTTCGCAGACCCTTGAAGTCGCTGGCCTTGACGGTGGCTGCCGCCTTCACTTCGACACCGACGAGTGCGCCTCTTTCGTTTTCGACGACGATGTCGACTTCGTCCTGATCTTTGTCCCGATAGTGCGAGATCGAGCACGGCTCATCGAGCCACGCGCTCTGTTTGAGGACTTCGGAAAAGACGAATGTCTCCAACAGGGAGCCGAGGGTCCCCCGCTCCTGGGCGATTCGCGCGACGGTGGCGCCCTGAATCGCCGCCAACAAACCGGAATCGAGAAAGTGAAGCCGCGGCGTTTTCACCAGCCGCTTCAAGCGATTCCGGAACCACGGTTCGATGCGACGAACCAGGAAAAGTTGTTCGAGGATGGTGAGGTATCTCTTCGTGGTCTTGTCGTCGAGATTGTTTCGCCCGCCGATCTCGGTAAAGTTCGTCAATTGTCCTGAATGATGCGCGAGGACGCGGAGCAATCGTGACATCTGATCGAGCCGCTCCACGTCAGCGATCTCGCGTACGTCGCGTCGCACAAGAGCATTCACATAATCGCGAGCCCAGGCCTGCCGGCGAGCGGGTGTCTTCCGCCGGAGCATCTCCGGATAGCCACCAGTGAGCACGGCCTCGACGAGGTCACCGCCAGTCAGCGTTTCGCTGGCGTTGACGAGCGCTCCGGCGAACGCCCGATGCAGGAAGCTTGGCGCTCTGCCTGTCGTCTCGGCGCGCGACAGCGGCAGCAACGTCACGACCGCCAGCCGGCCAGCCAGGCTTTCCGAGATCGTGGGCAGCGTCAGGACGTCAGCGGAGCCGGTGAGCAGGAACCGTCCCGGCCGACGGTCCCGATCGACCGAGTGCTTGATCGCCCGCAGAAGGTCGGGCGCTCGCTGCACTTCGTCGATCGTGATTCGCTCGACATTTCGCACGAAGGCCACCGGATCTTCGCGGGCGCCGTGCAGCACCGTGTCGTCATCCAGCGTGACATAGTCGCGATTCCCGCCGACGAGGTCACGGACTAATGTGGTCTTGCCACACTGACGAGGCCCGACCACCATTACGACCGGCGTGTCCTTCAGAGCGGCGGCAACCTGATCGCCGGTCAGTCTGTGGAAGAGTTCGTCGTCCATGTCGGGAAGTGAGACGCGTCCATCCCGGTCTAATGGGTCGTCCAATCCGGATTATAAGTCCGTCCAATTCGGATCGCAAGTTGTTGATGCCGCCGATCGTCGACATCCTGGCAGGATCACCTGGTCCTGCCGTGCATGAAGCCCGGACACTCGACGAGATCCTCGGACGTCTTCTGGCTCAGCGTCGTTTCAACATGCTCTTGCTTGGACTGTTCGGCGTGCTGGCGCTTGCCATCGCCGCCATTGGAATCCACGGCCTAATGGCGCATGTCGTGGAGCAACTGGAGCCGACGCCAATGTGTGCCTATCACGCACACATTGTGCTATTCTGAATTCCGGTGAAGTACTTCGACTGGGATGACGCGAAGAACGCGAAACTCCGGGCGGAGCGCGGTATCGGATTCGAGGACATCGTCTTCCACATCGAGCGCGGCCACCTGCTCGACGTTCTGGAACATCCGAATCCCGACCGCTATGCCGGCCAGCGTATCTTCGTCGTCCGGCGCGAGGACTACGTGTACCTGGTGCCGTTCGCCGAGGACGAGCACACGGTCTTCCTGAAGACGATCATCCCGAGCCGGAAAGCGACGAAGCAGTACTTGGGCATGGAGTCCGACGATGAAACGTGATGCTGACGAGAAGGAGCTGCGTGATTCCGTTGAGCGCGGGGAATGGAAATCCGCGAAGGGCGGCAAACGTGAGCGCGCCAGGTATTCGCGTTATGCGAAGGCGACGTTCCGCAAGGACCGCCGGCTGAATATTCGGTTGTCCAGCAAGGACCTGGAAGCCATTCAGAAGCGGGCGCTGGCGGAGGGGCTGCCTTACCAAACGCTGATCTCGAGCCTGCTGCATAAGTACGCGTCGGGCAGACTGAGAGAGAACTGACGCCCACGTCACGGCCATTGTCGCGGAACAGTCTGAACTATCCGTGACGATTCTCGGGTGCGAATTTCCCGGAGACGCCAAAAGCCTTGGTAAAGCTCCACCATTGTCCGCCGTCCGCCTCGACGCTGGTCGCCGCTTCCTTTACTTGCCAGTAGTACGTGCCCGGCGCCAAGTCCTCGAGCGTTTTCCAGGTCTGCGCGCCGTTGGGCCACCAAATCGTGTCGCAGCTGTTGTTGTCCGTCGTGTCGAAGCAGACCCAGTAGCCATTGTCCGGGAGGGCCTGACTCAACTAATTCGCCCTCCGAGATTCCCGGCGCGATTCAGGGAATGATAATCGGCAATTTCTTGGCGAAGTTTGGAACGACCTCGAGAAACGTATGGCCCAAGAATGACCCGGCGCCGTCATAAGGACTGAACCGATCGACGTCAATGTTAAACGTTGACGTTTGGATCGAAAAGACGAC